>CAZTTB010000001.1:0-137786 GCA_964616005.1 uncultured bacterium
CGAAGGGCAGCATGTCCGGCGACTGGACGTAGGCGCGGTACATCCGCTCCAGCAGAGCGTCGGCCTTGTGGGTCATGCGGATCTGCCGGTAGTGGAAGTAGAAGCGATCGAACAGGAAGGCCTTCAACTCGGCCAGCTTCTCGCGCATGGCCGGCGAGTTCGCGACCAGCTTTCCCGGCGCCTCGCGCACGTCGGTCGCGTCGCGCACACCCGACTCGCGCAGGTGCACATCGGTGTGCTCGGCCGCGTCGGTGATGACCTCGCCCAGCAGCTCGCGAACGAGATAGTAGCGCTGGGTGTTGGCGAATTCCAGGGGATCGATGCTCAGCCGGTCCATCAACTCTCGCACGATGCGGACCTCGACGATGGCCCGTGGCGACAGGTGACCCGAGCGCAGACCGTCGTCCAGGTCGTGGGCGTTGTAGGCCAGCTCGTCGGCGACGTTGACGACCTGGGCCTCCAGCGAGGGTTGGCGGTCCGGCTCCCAGCTCGGGTCGGGCAGGTCGTACTCCGTCTCGTGCTTCATGATCCCCTCGAGCGTCTCCCAGCTCAGGTTCAGCCCCGGGAAGGCGGGGTAACGCCGCTCCAACTCGGTGACGATGCGAAGGCTCTGCTTGTTGTGGTCGAAGCCGCCGATCCCCTGCGCCAGGCGGTCGAGGGCGCGCTCGCCGGCATGACCGAACGGCGGGTGGCCGAGGTCGTGGGCCAGCGCGATCGTCTCGGTGAGATCCTCGTTGAGGCCGAGCGCCCGGGCGATGCTCTTGCCCACCTGCGCCACCTCGAGCGTGTGCGTCAGGCGCGTACGATAGTAGTCACCCTGGGTGTTGACGAAGACCTGCGTCTTGTACTCCAGGCGGCGGAAGGCGCTGGTGTGGATGACCCGATCGCGGTCCTTCTGGTAGGCCGTCCGGTAGAGGCTCTCCTCCTCCGGGTGCAGCCGGCCGCGGGACGCCGACGCGAGGCTGGCGTAGGGTGCGAGGGACTGGCGCTCGTGAGCCTCGAGCAGGGCGCGCTCGTAGAGCATGATGGGTGCATCGTACCATTCGCGTGGTAGGCGCACTTCCGCGCCGAGGCGCCGGGTCCCGGCAGGAGCCGGTCAAGGAGGCAGGGCATGGCAGAGGATCCCCTCGACGTTGCGATCCGCACGGCCTACGAGGCCGGGAGGCAGACGCTGGCGAGCTTCCGGACCGGCGTGCAGGCCGAATACAAGGACGACGACAGCCCCGTCACGGCGGCCGATCGGGCAGCCGAAGAACTCATCCGCGAGCGACTCCACGCCGCCTTCCCCGACGACGGCATCCGGGGTGAGGAGTACGGCGAGGAGCGCTCGCGGAGCGGACGGAGCTGGTGGGTCGATCCGATCGACGGCACCAAGAGCTTCCTACGCGGCGTGCCTCTGTACGCCGTGCTCATCGCGCTCGAGATCGAGGGGCGCATCGACGTGGGCGCCGCCTACTTCCCGGCGCTCGACGAGATGGTGTACGCCGCGCGCGGACGCGGCGCCTTCCTCGACGGGAGGCGCATCCAGGTGACGCAGACCGCTTCGTTGGAGCGTGCCTTCGTGTCCTGCACCGACCCCGGCAGCTTCGCGCGGCACGGCCGGGAGGGCGCGTGGCAGAGGCTGCAGGCCGCCAGCTACGCGGCCGTCGGCTGGGGCGACGCCTACGGCCACGCGCTGGTGGCCAGCGGCCGGCTCGAGCTCATGCTCGATCCCGTCATGCACCCCTGGGACTGCGGCCCGTTCGGGATCATCCTGCCCGAGGCCGGCGGCTACTTCGGAGACTGGTCGGGTCGCGAGACCATCCACGGCGGCGAGGCGATCAGCACCACCCGCCTTCTGCTGCCCGAGGTGTTGGAACGCATCGGCGGCGAGCGTGACGAGGGTTGATGGCGCTCGAGGCGAGCCGGGCGATGGTGCCGCACGGACCACGGGCGGTAGGCCACGCGCCGGTAGACTGGAGCGATGAGCATCCCGCGCCGACGCACTCCCACCGTCCGGGTCGGCTCCGTCCCGGTCGGCGGCGACCACCCGGTGGTCGTCCAGTCCATGACCAACACCGACACCGCCGACGCGGCGGCCACCGCCGAGCAGGTGGCGGCGCTGGCCCGCGCGGGCAGCGAGATCGTGCGCGTGACGGTCAACAACGACGCGGCCGCGCGGGCGCTCCCGGAGATCCGGGCGCGCCTGCGTGACGGGGGCGTCGAAGTGCCGCTGGTGGGCGACTTCCATTACAACGGCCACAAGCTGCTGACGGCACACCCCGAGGCCGCGGAGTTGCTCGACAAGTACCGCATCAACCCGGGGAACGTGGGGGTGGGGACGCGTCGTGACGACAACTTCCTGGCCATCATCGACGTCGCTCGCGAGCACCGCAAGTCCGTCCGGATCGGTGTCAACTGGGGCTCGCTGGATCAGGACCTGCTGACCCGGCTGATGGACGAGAACGCTCGGCGCGACCGACCGTGGGATGCCAGTGAGGTCCTGGTGGAGGCGATGCTGCAATCGGCGTTGCTGTCCGCCGAGCTCGCCGAGGAGCACGGCCTGCCGCACGACGCCATCATCCTGAGCGCCAAGGTGTCCGGCGTGCGGGCGCTGTGGGACGTCTACCGCAAGCTGGCGGCACGTTGCGACTACCCGCTTCACCTCGGTCTCACCGAGGCCGGCATGGGTGACAAGGGGGCGGTGTCGAGCAGTGCGGCGCTCAGCGCGCTCCTCGCCGAGGGCATCGGCGACACCATCCGGGTGTCGCTGACCCCCGATCCCGGCGCGCCGCGCGAGCGGGAGGTCGAGATCGCCCAGGAGATCCTGCAGGCGCTCGACCTGCGGAGCTTCGCTCCGACGGTGACCGCCTGCCCCGGCTGCGGCCGCACCACCAGCACTCTGTTCCAGGAGATGGCGCGCGACATCCAGGCCTACCTGCGGGCGCAGATGCCCGTATGGCGTGAGCGCTACCCCGGCGTGGAGGAGCTCCGCGTGGCGGTGATGGGCTGCATCGTGAACGGGCCGGGCGAGTCGAAGCACGCCGACATCGGCATCAGTCTCCCGGGTAGCGGCGAGTCTCCTCGGGCTCCGGTCTACCGCGACGGCGAGCTGGTCGCCACCTTGCAGGGCGCCACCATCGTGCAGGACTTCAACCGAATGCTCGACGCATACGTGGAGCGGCGCTTCGGGCGGACCTGATACGCCGGCGCGCCCGCGCGCGAGGCGGGGCCGCTGCCGCCGGCAGCGGGTGGCACGGGCGGGCTCCGGTGGCCCGACGCCCGGAACGGCCGACTAGGTGCCGGCTCCGTCCACGCTGCTGTCGGCCGCGGCCGCCCACTGCGAACGGCTCGCCGGTGCCACCAGCGGCGGGCGCTCGCCGCCCTCCAGGAAGAGCGTCTGGGTCGGGAAGGCGAACTCGATGCCCTGGCTCAGGAAGTAGTCCATGAGGGCCAGGTTGATGCGCTGCTGGATGTCCATGTACAGGTTGTAATCGGGATCGAGGACCCAGTACACGGTCTCGAAGTTGAGCGAGTAGGGGCCGAACTCCTTGAAGTGGCTGCGGTCGAAGCGCACCTTCTCCTCGGCCTCGATGATCTTGCGGATGGTGCCGGGGATCTGCTCCACCTGCGCGCGCGACGTGCCGTAGGTGACGCCCACCGAGAACACCACGCGGCGCTCGGCCATGCGCTTGTAGTTGCGGACGCGCGCCTTGATGAGGTCGTTGTTGGCGAACACCAGCTGCTCGCCGGACAGACTGCGGATGCGGGTGGTGCGCAGTCCGACGTGTTCGACGGTCCCGAGGTGCTGGTCGACGATGATGAAGTCGCCGATCTCGAAGGGTTTGTCGAACACGATCGACAGCGAGGCGAAGAGGTCGCCGAGGACGTTCTGCAACGCCAGCGCGACCGCCAGCGAGCTGATGCCCAGACCTGCGAGCAGGGTGTTGACGTGGATCCCGAGGTTCTCCAGTGCCAGCAGCAGCACCAGCGTGAACAGCACCAGCCGCCCTACGAAGCCGATGGCGGCCAGGCCCGTGCGCCTTCCGGGGCCGAGCGACTCGTCGGCGTGGTAGCGGTCCAGCAGCGCCTGCAGCGCCTGGTTGGCCCACAGCGCGAACTGGATCAACAGCACCAGCACGAAGCCGCGCGCGATCATCTCGTGGGCGCGGCCTCCGACGACCAGCGCCTGCGAGCCCAGGTAGACCGCGGCGGCCAGGAACGAGATCGTGTGCGTGGCTCCGAGCACGCTCACCACCACGTCGTCGAAGGCGAAGGTGGTGCGCTCGGCGAAGTGGGCCAGACGTTTCCGGACCAGACCCCTGACGGTGCGCAGTGCGAAATAGCTGCCCACCGCTACGGCCAGCGCGATGAGCCAGCGCAGGAGGTCGTTGCCCAGGATGGAGGTGTGGAGGATCGACATCGCGCTCATCGCTGCCGCCAGTCTACCCGAGGCTGCAGAGGCGTTTGCAGCGGGCTATCCTGCGACCATGAAGATCTACACCCGCACCGGAGACGACGGCGATACCGGGCTGTTCGGCGGCGATCGCGTTCCCAAGAGCGACGTCCGGGTGCGTGCCTACGGTGCGGTGGACGAGGCCAACGCCGCGCTGGGCGTGGCACGGGCCGCGCTCCGAAGTGACGAGGTCGTCGACGAAGCGCTGGACGACGAGTTGGCGGCCCTGCAGAGCGCGTTGTTCGACCTGGGTGCGGACCTGGCGACGCCGCTGGCCGCCAGGGCGCGGCGCGTGGTGACGGCCATCGACGAGCACGACGTGCATGCGCTGGAGGCCCGCATCGACGCGCTCGACGGGGAGCTCGAGCCCCTCACCAGTTTCGTGCTGCCCGGCGGTGAGGCCGCTGCGGCCGCCCTCCACCTCGCGCGTACCGTGGTGCGCCGCGCCGAGCGCGACACCGTGGCGCTGGCCGAGACCGCGGACATCAACCCGCATGCCCTGCGCTACCTGAACCGCCTGTCCGACCTGCTGTTCACGCTCGCCCGCGTGGTCAACGCGCGGGCGGGCCGCCGGGATGTGCCGTGGCGGCCGCGGCCGCGTGCCGGCTCGTGAGCTCGGCCACGTTCGCCAGGCCGCGCCGGTCGAGCGCCGCCAGGACGTCGCGGTGGGCGCCGCGCAGCATCCCCGGACCACGGTAGATGAACGCGGTGTAGACCTGCACCAGGGTGGCGCCCGCCTCCAGGCGCTCGACCACGTCGGCGCCGTCGAACACCCCACCGACGGACACCAACGGCAGCCGGGTGGCGCTTCGAAGCACCCGTAACGCCGCCAGCGACGCGGCCGCCAGCGGCCGTCCCGACAGCCCCCCCGCCTCGCCCGCCAGCGGCGAGTGCAACCCGGTCCGGGCGATGGTGGTGTTGGTGGCGATGAGGCCGGCCGTCCCGGAGCGCTCGGCCAGCTCCGCTACCTCGAGCAACTGGTCGCGGGTGAGGTCCGGCGCGATCTTGAGCAGCACCGGCTTGGGTCCCAGCTCGTCCTGCAACCGGTCCGCGAGGCCGAGCAGGGCCTCGAGGGGGCCGCGCTCCTGCAGCCGCCGCAGGCCGGGCGTGTTGGGCGAGGAGACGTTGAGGGCCAGGTAGTCGGCCACCGCCCACACGCTGCGCAGCGCGCGCTCGTAGTCGTCGATGGCGTCCTCGAGCGGGACCGCCCGCGACTTCCCGACGTTGATCCCGAGCGGCACGTCCACCGCGCCGGCAGCCCGCAGGCGCAACAGGCGGCCGGCCATGGCGGCGGCGCCCCGATTGTTGAAACCCATGCGGTTGATGATGGCCTCATCGCCCACGAGGCGGAACAGGCGCGGACGGGGATTGCCGGGTTGCGGGCGGGCCGTGACACTGCCGAGCTCGAGGTGGCCGAAGCCGAGGGCGGCGAAGGCGCGCACCGCCACGCCGTCCTTGTCGAGCCCGGCGGCGAGGCCGATGGGGGAGGGGAAGCGCAGGCCGAACGCTTCGACCTCGAGGCGCGGATCGTGCAGGGCGTAGACCCGCTCCAGGGCGCGCACCGCCAGCACACTGCGGCCCGCCCACGCGAGGCCACCGATGACGACTCCATGGGCGCGCTCCGGATCGAGCCGGAAGAGCGCGCGGCGCACCGCTCGGTACATGCCGCCAGTCTACCGGCCGGCGACCCCCGACGCTTTCAAGGCTAGCTGCCCGGCGGTCGGCTGGGGCGCACCTCGATCTTGCTGGGCAGGGTGCGCTGCGGGGTGCGCAGCAGGTACAGCACCATCTCCGCCAGATCCTCGGGCTGGATCTTCCAGGCCTCGTCCGGGCCGGGCGCGTTGCCCGAGAAGTGCGTCGCGACCGAGCCCGGCATGATGGTCGACACCTTGATGCCGTGCTTCCTCAGGTCGAGCATGATGGCCTGGCTGAAGCCGGTGAGGCCGAACTTGCTGGCGTTGTAGGCGGCGCCGCCGGCGAAGAAGTTGGCGCCGGCCAGGCTGCCGATGGTGATGATGGTCCCCTGGCTCCGCTTCAGCGCCTCGACCGACGCCTTCACGGTGTGGAACACGCCGGTGAGGTTGGTGTCGATGGTGGCGTGCCAGGCGTCGAGGCTCAGGGTATCGATGGGGGCGAAGGCGCCGATGCCGGCGTTGGCGACGACCGCATCGAGGCTGCCGAACGCCTCCAGGGTGGCGGTCACGGCGCGCTCGAGGGCGTCGAACTGGCGGACATCGCACGCCACGCCCAGCGCCCGACCGCCGCCCGCGGCGCCGAGCTCGTCCGCGACGCGCTCGACATCGTGGGCGTTGCGCGAGGTCAGCGTGACGTTCATGCCTTCGGCGAGCAGGGCTTGGGCGACGGCGCGGCCGATGCCGCGACTCGCGCCGGTGACCAGGGCTGTCTTGCCGGATAGGTCCATGCGGCGACCGTAGCACGCTCGGAAGAGCGTTCTGCACGCTGTGGCGACACGTTCTCCCGGGCGGGCGCGACGGGGCCCGGACTGGTAGACTCGGGGCCGGATGCGCCGCCTCACGCTGATCCGTCACGCGCTCACCGACTGGAACCTCAGCGGCCGGTTCCAGGGGCACAGCGACGTGGCGCTGTCGGAGAAGGGGCGGAGGCAGGCGCGTCGCCTGGCCCGCCACGTGCGCGGCCTGGAGCCGGATGCGGTGGTCTTCTCGAGCCCGCTTGGCAGGGCGCGGGAGACCGCCGAGATCGCCTTCCCGGAGCGCGAGATCCGGCTCGACGCCCGGCTCGCCGAGCTCGATTTCGGTTCTTTCGAGGGGGCCACCCAGCAACAGAACGAACAGCGCGCCGAGTGGGCCTGGTGGATCGCCGATCCGTACGAGCGCCCGACGCCCGGAGGCGAGTCCTACCGCCAGTTGCGGGAGCGGGTGGTGGCATGGATGGACGAGCTCGAAGGGGCCGAGCACGTGGTCGCCGTCAGCCACTCGGGCACCATCCAGATGCTGCTGGCGCACGTGCTGGGCGTCGAGCGCCCGCGCTGGCGCAAGCGGATCTACCTGCGCCACACCGGCATAAGCCGGGTGCTGTTCCGGGGCGACGAGGCGATCGTCGAGCGGGTCAATGACACCCGGCACCTCACGGCGGAGGGCGCCGACCCCTTCCTCGACTGACGCCGTTGCGGCGCTCGGAGCCGCACGCAGCCGGTGGTAGACTCGCCGCGTGACCGACGCGGCCCCGTTCACCGTCGAGCAGGAGTACTTCCAGGGGACGCTGGGTGAGCTCGCGCACGCCTTGCGCAGTGGGGACCTGGCGCCGCGCCGCCTCGACCTGTACCGCCTGGTCCGCGACTACCTGGGGTTCTTCGACGCCGTAGCGGATCGGGATCTCGAGCTCGCCAGCGAGGCACTGCCGCAGGTCGCGCAGGTCATCGAACTCAAGGTGCGGCTGCTTCTGCCGCGGCCGCCGCGCGAGGAGAGCGACGACGGCGAGGTGCTGGAAGAGGTCCTGTCGGCGGTCGCCTTGCTGGAGGAGCTGGAGGAGGCGGTGCAGTTCCTGCGGTCGCGGCGCGAGGAGCGGCGGCTGGTGCTCCCGGCGCGCACCCCCCGGCCCGACTACCCTCGGCCGGAGCGACCGCTCCGAGCCCGACCCGCCGATCTGGCGAGGCTCGCCGGGCGTTACCGGGTCGGGAACTACTTCGAGCTCGCGCTCGAGCGCCTCACCCTGGCCGGTGCCATGAGGCGCGTGATGGCGGCTTTGCGCGACCTGGGGCGTGGCTGGCTCGACGACCTGGCCGGGGCGTCGGACTGGTCGAGCCGCACCGTGAGCTTCGCGGCGCTGATGGAGCTGGTACGTCAGGGGCGGGCTCGCGCGGAGCAGGACGCGCCGTACGCGCCGATCATGGTGGAGCGGGGGCCGCGGGCGGATGCGCCGCCCGACGGCTCCGACACGGAGCGCACGCGCCCGCCGACGCCGCACGCCTCACCCACGGCGCGGGTCGCCGAACCCAACTGATCGTCGCCGCATGCTGGGCGGCCGCGTCGGGCCGCGTCCCGCAGGCGGGCGCGCTCAGGCGATGGCGGCTGCCTGGGCCTTCTTGCGCATGCCGGGGTCGAGCACGCGCTTGCGTAGCCTCACGGACTTGGGGGTGACCTCGAGCAGCTCGTCGTCGGCGATGTACTCCAGCGCCTCCTCCAGGCTCAGGCGCCGCGGCGGCGTGAGCAGCAGGTTGTCGTCGCTGCCGGAGGCCCGTACGTTGGTGAGCTTCTTGTTCTTGCACACGTTGACGTTCAGATCGCCCGGTCGGGTGCTGGCGCCGAGGATCATGCCGACGTAGACCTCGGTCCCGGGGGTGATGAAGAACTCCCCTCGGTCGGCGAGCTTGTACAGGCTGTAGGCGAAGGTCTCGCCGGCCTCCATCGCCACCAGCGAACCGTGGCCCCGCATCTCGGCGTCGCCGGCGTACGGCTCGTAGCTGTCGAAGACGTGGCTCAGCACGCCCTCGCCCTGGGTGATGGAGAGGAACGAGGTGCGGAAGCCGAACAGCAACCGGCTCGGCACGCGGAACTCCAGGCGGGCCCGGCTCTCGCCCGGCTCCATGTGGATCAGCGTGCCGCGGCGCGCCGATAGCGCCTCCATGACGTTGCCCATGGAGCCGGTCGGCACATCGACGATGACGCGCTCGAAGGGCTCCTCGAGATTCCCGTCGTGCTTGTGGAGGATCACCTCGGGGCGCGAGACGGAGAACTCGTAGCCCTCGCGCCGCATGGTCTCGATCAGGATGCTCAGGTGGAGCTCGCCACGGCCCGACACCCGGTAGCGCTCGCTGCCGAGCGGCTCGACGCGGAGGGCCACGTTGGTGAGCAGCTCGCGCTCGAGCCGGTCGGCCAGGTGCCGGCTGGTCACGTAGGTGCCCTCGCGCCCGGCGAAGGGGCTGGTGTTGGGGCTGAAGGTCACGCTCACGGTCGGCTCGTCGACTGGCACCACCGGAAGCGCCTCGATGGCGTCGGGGTGGCACAACGTCTCGCCGATCATGACGCCTTCGACGCCCGTGAGCGCGACGATGTCACCCGTTTCGGCCCGCTCGCACTCGGTGCGGCCCAGTCCCAGGTGGGTGTAGATCTTGGTGATGCGGGCACGCTCGGTGCGGCCGTCCGCCATGGCGCGCACGATGGTCTCGCCCGCCGTGGCACCGCCCTGAAGGACGCGACCGATGGCCAGACGCCCGAGGTACCCCGAATAGTCCAGGTTGGCCACCTGCATGCGGAACGGAGCAGAGGCGTCGCCGCTGGCCTCGGGCACCTTGGCGTGGATGGCCTCGAACAGCGCCAACAGATCGTCGGCGGGTGCGTCCCCTTCACGCCAGGCGCGCCCCTCGCGGGCGACGGCGTGGAGGATGGGGAAATCGAGCTGGTTGTCGTCGGCGCCCAGCTCGACCATCAAGTCGAAGGTCAGGGTGGCGACCTCGTCGGGGCGGGCGTCCTTGCGGTCGATCTTGTTGATGACCAGGATCGGCTCGAGCCCTCGCGCCAGGGCCTTTCGCAGCACGAAGCGAGTCTGCGGCATCGGGCCCTCGGCCGCGTCGACCAGCAACAGGGCGCCGTCGACCATGGTGAGCGCGCGCTCGACCTCGCCTCCGAAGTCGGCGTGCCCGGGCGTGTCGACGATGTTGATCTTGTCGTCGTGCCAGAGCACGGCGGTGTTCTTGGCCAGGATCGTGATGCCGCGCTCGCGCTCCAGCGCGTTCGAGTCCATGACGCGGTCGACCACGTCCTGGTTGGCGCGGAACACGTTCGACTGGCGCAGCATGCCGTCCACGAGCGTAGTCTTGCCGTGGTCGACATGAGCGATGATGGCGATGTTGCGGTAGCGCATTCGGTCTCCGGGGGTGCGGGCGCCCCCTTGGGGGCGAACGGTGTCGGGCGGCGTGGTCGCCTGCGTTCCAACGCGGCAGTATAGCGGAAGCGGCCGCCGACGCGTGCAGCGCGGAGACATGGTGCGTCCGCGCCACGGCGAAGGCGGGACCGGTGTGGCCCCGCCTTCGCCGTCTCGCGGCTGGAGGGTGCGGGTCCGCCGGAGCGGACCCGGTCGGGTCAGTTGCTGGTGCCGGCGCCCATCGTCATGCTCGGGGGCAGGATGACCTTGTCGATGACGTGGATGACGCCGTTGGAGGCCTCGATATCGGTGGCGGTGACGTGGGCGTCGTTGACCATGACGCCGTCGGCGCCGGCGTGGATGGCGATGGGCTCACCCTGGACGCTCGCGGCCGAGTTGAGGCCGACGACGTCCGCGGCCATCACTCGGCCGGCGACCACGTGGTAGGTGAGCACCGCCACGAGCTGCTCCTTGTTGGCGAGCAGTGCCTGGAGCTGGCCCTCGGGCAGGGCGGCGAAGGCTTCGTTGGTCGGCGCGAACACCGTGAACGGACCGTCGCTGTTCAGCGTGTCGACCAGGCCGGCCTCGGTCACGGCCGTGACGAGGGTGCTGAAGTCCGGGTTGGCGGCCGCCACGTCGACGATCGTCTGGGCCGAGGCGGTTCCGAAGGTGAGGAGCGCGGCCAGCGCGGCTCCGGCGAAGAGGGTCCTCAGGGTGTGTCTCATACGTCCTCCTGTTCGTTTGGGGTCGGTCCCGTCGCCAGACGCTCCAGGGAGTGGGGTGCAGGGAGGGATCGCAGGGTGTGGGGCTTGTCCGACCTTGAACAAAGGGTATACGCACCGATGACGCCCACACCGCGGCCGGGGCCACAATCTGTCCGCCGGGCAAGCGCGGGGCCCGGCAGCTCGCTGGTGGACGGCTCGATGGCTCTGGGTGCCGCGCAGTACCACGAGTGCTTCCTGGTTGACAGGGCCGTGAGCCGGCGTCTGATAGGTTCGTGTGCAGTGCATGAGCCGCCCCTGCCGCAGGGCCCGGCCCGACACCCCGGAGGACTCCGTTGCAGAACCTTCCCTTGACCGTGTACACCACCCGCTGGTGCGGGGATTGCGTTCGCGCCAAGAACTTCCTGCAGAAGTTCGCGATCCCGTTCGTCGAAGTCGACATCGAGCAGGATCCCGAGGCGGCGAGCTACGTCCAGAGCGTCAACGACGGGCGGCGCAGCGTTCCCACCCTGGTGGTGGAGGGACGCGCCACCAGCCTGTCGGGCTTCACCCGCGAGAAGTTCGACGCCTTCCTCGACCAGCACGGACTGCGCAACGGGTGACGAGTGCGCCCGGGATACGGCGTTCGGGGCACTGCGCTCGGGACGCTCGGCAGTGGTACGCCGCCCCGTCGGGCCCGCTTCCACGGGGCGTGGTAGCCTCGTGAGGATGGCGTCGGCCGGGCGGGTCCCCAGCGACAAAGCGACCGAAGTGCGGGCGATGTTCTCGACCATCGCCCCGCGTTACGACGCCCTCAACCGGCTCCTCAGCTTCGGCGTCGATCGCCGCTGGCGTGCGCAAGCCGCGCGCGCTGCGCTCCAGGGCGGAGCGCGGCGCGTGCTCGACGTAGCGACCGGCACGGGTGACCTCGCCTTCACCCTCGCTGCCATGGCGCCGGACGCCGACATCGTGGGCGTCGACTTCGCAGAGCCGATGCTGCAGCTCGCCAGCGCCAAGGCAGGGAGCCGCAGCGGTCGCGTCCGCTTCGAGGTCGGCGACGGCACCCGGTTGAACTTCCCGGACGACAGCTTCGACGCGCTGACCATCGCTTACGGGCTACGGAACTTCGACGACCTGGACCGCGGCCTGCGCGAGTTCCACCGTGTGCTCCGACCGGGGGGCCGGCTCGTGGTACTGGAGTTCCCGCCACCCCCAGGCGGATGGTTCGGGGCCCTCTACCGCTGGTACTTCACCCGCGTCCTGCCCGCCGTTGGCGGACTCGTCTCGGGCCGCGGGAGCGCCTACCGCTACCTGCCAGCGTCGGTGCTGGCGTTCCCCGATCCCGACGCCCTGGCCGAGCGCATGCGGGCGGCCGGGTTCGCGGACGTGCACTTCCACTTGCAGACCTTCGGCGTGTCAGCCATCCACCTAGGAGAGAAGCGCGTATGAACCTCTTGGACGTCACAACGAGCGGCTTCGAGCTCAACACCGACGCCTCCCTGGTCAACCCTGACTGGGAGGACTTCGCGGAGGCGCACGATCGGCGTTTCGGGCTGGCCATCTCGCACTTCAAGAGCCTGGTGAAGGGGCGCGCCTACGACAACCAGGTGATGCGCCTGCGGGTGGGCCGCGAAGGATTCTATGCCCAGGCCCGCAACTTCCCTGCCGCCTTCTTCGGCGACACCCGGTCGCCGGAGGTCGTCACCGTGCCCGAGGCCGACGCTCAGGCCGCGGTGTGGGAGGCGGTCGCCCACTACCGCGCCGGGGAGGCGCAGTCGTTGACCACCATCTACTCGGGAGACGATCCCCCCGACGTGTTCTTCGGCTACCGTCTCACCGGAGAGCGTCGCTACGAGCTGGGTCACGTGCGCACCTCGCTGCCGCTGCACCTGCGCGTCCTGGTGGACGCACCCGAGGAGAGCTCGCTGGTGGGCGCGTCGGCGGGCGTGCTCATCTACCAGCGCACGCGACGCGGCGAGCACGTCCTGATCCGGGCCGCCGGGAGGCGCCAGCCGCTGTTGGCAGGCGTCCAGCTCGCCGACTGAGGCCGCCGCTTGCCGACGTATCCCACGCGCGGTCACCGATACGACGTCATCGTCGTCGGAGCCGGCATCGCCGGCAGCGAGGCGGCGTTCGCGTGCGCCCGTGAGGGCCTCGACACGCTGCTGGTCACCACCAGCCTCGACACCGTCTACAACGCGATCGGCGATACCGTTGCGCTGTCGCCCCCGGAGGGCACGTTGATGCGCGCACTCTGGCACGAGCATGCCGACGGCGGCGGACGCATCGCCAACACCGAGCTCCACCGCGCGGCGAAGTACGCCTTGGAGCGCCAGGACGGGCTCCACCTGCTGCAATCGAACGTGACGGCGCTGCGCGTGGACGAGCGCGGTCGCGTCGACGGTGTCGAGACCTGGGAGGGCGTGGCCCGCTTGGGGCGGCCGGTGGCGCTCTGCGTCGGCAGCTTCCTGCACGCGCGCCTCACCGTCGGGTCGCTCACCGAGGTCTCGGGGAGGCTCAGCGAGATGGCCTACGACGAGCTCTACCTGGACCTCGAGCAGCGCGGCATGAACTTCCGCGACGTCACGCTCTCGGCCGACCCCGCCGGCGGATCGCTTCCGTACGAGGTGCGCTGCCGCGTGCTCGAGCCCTCCGGGGTGGGTGGCGACGGCTTCCACCTTCCCGAGTTGCCCGGACTGTTCGCCGCCGGACTGTGCGCGCGCGGTTACCTGCCGTTCGAGGAGGCCGCGCTGGACGGCGTGCGGCTGGCCCGCGCCCTGGTGGCCGTGCGGTCGCGCCGGTGACCGGGCGCCGGGTCCCGCCTCAGATGCCCTGAGTGTCGTCGCGAGGCCGGGTGTAGGCGTCGATCTTGTGGATCTCGTCGGCGCCGGCCCACACCATGCGAGCGCCGTCCGGCGTCGTCGCGAGCAAGCGGTACCGGTACGGAGTCTGAGCGCGGGCCGTGCTGATCACGTAGCGCTGTCCTTCGAAGAGCACTTCCTCACCCACAGTGAAGCTCGCCATGGCGTTCACCTTACCGCTCGACGGCGAAGGGGATGTAGAGGCCAGACGTCCTGACCCCGTGGGCGGGCAGGCGGCCCTGCAACGCCGCGCGGTCCGGTGGCGGGCACGGTTGCGTCACGGGGTCGACGGCGCCACGCTTCGCGACACGGCGACCTGCGGGGGGCTGCGGAGCGTCTGATACACGACGCAGTAGCGTTCGGTCAGCCGCTGCAGGGTCGCGAGCGCCTCCTCGGAAGCGTCGGTGTCGAGCACGAAGGCCAGACGGATGGACTGGAAGCCGACGGGAACGTCCTTCGCTACCCCCAACGTCCCGCGGAAGTCGAGATCGCCTTCGGCTCGGACGGTGCCATGCCGGATCTCGATGCCGATCGCCGTCGCGACGGCGGCCAACGTGACGCCAGCACAGGCCACCAGCGCCTCCAGCAGCAGGTCGCCGGAGCAGACCGAGAGACCCGTCCCGCCGGTGGCGGGGTGCAGCCCGGCCTCCACCAGCGCGCGCCCCGTCTCGACCCGGCAGTGCACACCCTCGCCGAGCTGGCCCTCGGCCCGGAGCGTGATCCGCGCGGCCTCCGGCCGCTCTCGATAGTGTGCCTTCAACGGTGCCTGGATCGACCTGAGCTCTTCGCCGTTCATGGCCCTCCGACTCCGCCCGCGAGGGCGGCATCACGACGGTTTCGGTGGCGTCGATGATACGCCACGGCGGGGTAGCGGGTGCGGCCCGGGACCACGGCGACAGGCGCCCTCTAGGTGCGGTGGACGTCGGGTAGGAAGAGCGGCTCGCGGGGCGGCGGGAAGAGCCCCTGCTCCACGCCTCGTCTGAGCAGCGTTTCGGCGGCCCGCACGCCGTCGGGCCCGACCTCGAGGGAGTACCGGTTCACGTAGAGATCGATGTGACGCTGCCTCACGCTCTCATCCATCTCCTGGGCGTGTTGTGCCACGTAGGTGCGCGTCGCGCCGGGGTTCTCCCAGGCGTACGTCAGGCTCGCCCTCAGCATGGCTTGAATGCGGAGAAGGAGATCGGAGCCGAGGTCGCGCCGTGCGACGATGCCGCCGAGGGGAACGAGCTCGCCGGTGGCCTCCTCCCACCAGGTCCCCAGGTCGAGGAAGCAACGCAGCCCGTGGTCGGGATAGGTGAACCGGCTCTCGTGGATGATGAGGCCCGCGTCGACCTCGCCTGCGGCCACCGCGGGCATGATGCGGTCGTAACGCATCTCGCGGAGGCGCGCCGACGGCTGCGACAGGCGGAGGAGCAGGTTGGCCGTGGTGCGCCCCCCCGGGATGGCGATCGACTTGCCGGCGAGATCGTCCAAGGCCTCGCGGGTGACGATCAGCGGTCCCACGCCGCGTCCCAAGGCGCCTCCCGCGCGCAGCATGACGTAGCGGTCGGCCAGGTAGCCGTAGGCGTGGTAGCTGACCTTGGCGACGTCGAGCTCGCCGCGGTCGGCGGCACGGTTGAGGGCCTCGACGTCGTCCAGCGCGATGTCGAAACGCACCTCGGGCTCCCGCCCGTCATGGACGAGGCCGTGCGCCAGCGCGTAGAAGATGAACGCGTCGTTGGGGCACGGCGAGTAGCCGAGCCGGAGCGTTCGCGTGGCGGCGCCGCTCATCGCGCCGCCACGCTGGAGTCGGCGGCCGCTCGCCCGTGCTCGATCTTCGTGCACCGGTCCTGGACGACGATGATCCCGGCCGCGCGCAGCCTGCTCGCGGCGTCGTCGTTGCGGATGCCGAGCTGGAACCATACCGCTGCGGGCAGCGGCCGCATCGCGAGGATCTCCTCCACATGGTCGTCGATGTCCTCCGCCCGGCGGAAGACGTCGACGATGTCGACGGCCTCCGAGATCTCAGCGAGCGAGGCCAGCACCGTTCGCCCGTGGAGTGGCTCGCCGACGTAGCGGGGGTTGACCGGGAGGATCTCGTAGCCGTGGCGGGCCAGGTAGGCCGCGACCTCGAAGGAGGGTCGTTCTCGTCGGGCGCTCGCGCCCAGCACGGCGATGCGGTGCGAACGTGCGAGGAGCTCGCGTGCCCGAGAGTCGTGCGAATCGTCGTGCTCGTCCATGGCTCCAGGGTATCGCGGGGGCTATCGCCTCCTGGTAGGCCCGGCGGCCCGCTCCTGCTGTCGACCTCGCGTTGCTGGCCTGCGGATCATCTGCTAGACTGAAACGCTATGTGTCGGGCCTAGGCACCGGCACGGCCCTTGGAGGTGAAGTCCATAGCGAGAGAGTTGAAGGTGAACGAACAGATCCGCGCCCGTCAGGTGCGCCTGATCACGGAGTCCGGGGAACAGATCGGAATCATCGATACCCGTGACGCCATGAAGCGCGCCCGCGATGCGGAGATGGATCTCGTTCTCGTGGGTGAGAGTGCGGAGCCGCCGGTAGCCCGTTTGATGGACTACGGCCGCTACCGTTTCGAGCTGCAGCAGCAGGCCAAGGAGGCCCGCAAGCGCTCTCGCCAGCAGGAGATGAAGTCGATCAAGTTCCGCGTGAAGATCGACGACCACGACTACGAGACCAAGGTCAATCACATCCGCCGCTTCCTCAAGGGCGGCCACAAGGTCAAGGTCACGATCATGTTCCGCGGTCGCGAACGTACCCATCCGGAGCTGGGGCAGGAGATCCTCAACCGGGTGGCGAACGATCTCACCGAGTTCGCCGTGGTGGATTCCGCACCCATCATCGCCGGCATGGACATGAACATGATCCTTCGTCCCCACGACATGTAAGAGGCCTGTTCGGAACCCCTTCACTCTGAGACTCGGAGCTTCCCAGTCCAGGGAGATACGATCGGCGCCACCGTAGTGACGTCGGGTCGCCCGAGCGGCGGCCGAGGAGAGACATCATGCCGAAACTCAAGACCCACAAGGGCACCAAAGCCCGTGTCAAGATCACTGGGCGAGGTAAGGTCAAGGCGATGCGCTCCGGCAAGCGGCACCTGAACTTCAAGAAGTCGGGTGACCGGATCCGGAGAGGCAGGACCGGCCTACTACTCGCCAAGCCCGAGGCGGAGCGCGTCAAGGCGCTCCTGCCGTACGACTAGGAGGTAGGTCATGCCACGCGCCAAGACCGGTGTGGTGCGCCGCCGGCGTCACAAGAAGATCCTCAAACGCGCCAAGGGTTTCTGGGGGTTGCGCTCCAAGAGCGTGCGCATCGCCCAGCAGACCCTGCTCAACGCCGCCGACTACGCCTACCGCGACCGCCGCGACAAGAAGGCCGAGTTCCGGCGCCTGTGGATCGCCCGCATCAACGCGGCCGCGCGCGCCGAAGGGATGAGCTACTCTCGCTTCGTCGACGGCCTGCGGCGCGCCGGGATCGAGGTCGACCGCAAGATCCTCGCCGATCTCGCCGTCCGGGAGCCCGAGGCTTTCAAGGGTCTGGTCGAGAAGGCTCGCGGGGCCGCCTGAGCAGGAACGGACGGCGGGCCGAGGTCGAACCCGCCGGGCGCGGCCTGCCATCGATGGCAGGCCGCGCCGCTTGACGTTGCGGGCCCACGGTAGAATGCCGGCGTGTCGTCCTCAGCGAGCCTCCGCGAGCGCAAGAAGGCGGACCGGCGCCAGCGCATCTTCGACAGCGCGATGCACCTGTTCCAGGAGCGCGGCTTCCAGGCGACGACCTTCAGCGACATCGCGTGCGCAGCCGACGTGTCGCGCGGCACCGTGTTCAACTACTTCCCCTACAAGGAAGCGCTCCTGATCGAGTTCTTCGGGCGTCACCTGGAAGGGTTGCGGGAAGGGCTGGCGCGCCACAGGCGCGAAGCCGGGGGCCTCGCCGCGAAGGCCGGGGACGAGCCGTGGAGCGGATCCGGGGAGGAGCTGGCGTTCCTCTTCGACGCCCTCGCCGCGTTCGTGGATGCCAACCGCGACCTGGTCCTGCCGCTGAGCTACGAACTGCTCAATCCCGATCCCGAGCGTTCTCGACGGGCCTATCTCGCGTTGCCGCTGGGCGATCTGTTGCGTGACGTGCTGACGCGGGCGCGCGCCGCCGGGACGGTGCGGGACGACTATTCGCGCGAGCGTCTGGTCAGGACCCTGGAGAACGTCTACTTCATCACCGCCATGCAGTGGGCGGCCTACCGCCGGGACCGCTCCATCCGCGACGAGTTGCGCAAGGCCCTGGTGCTGACCTTGGAAGGCATCGCCACGCCGTCCCGGTCGCCGGCCGTGACCGCGTAGGGTGGGGCTACCGTCGCCGGCACGAGGGCGCCCGCGGCCCCTCCCGTAGCCCGCCGGTATGATGGCGGACATGCGCTGGATCGAATCGCTGGAAGCCGCTCTGGAGACGTTCCGAGAACGCTCCGTGGAGACCGTCGACCCGGAGGTCTCAGGCCGCGTTCGCGCCCTCATCGATGAGGTGCGCGCCGGCGGCGATGACGCGGTGCTCGCCATCACCGAGCGCCTGGACGGGGTGCGGCCGGCCGACCTGGCCGTGTCGGCCGAGGAGATCGCTGCGGCCGAGGCCGGCATCGGAGCGGAGCTCGCCGACGCCATCCGCCTGGCCGTGGAACGGGTTCGCGCCTACTATGAGCGGCAGCCCTCGAGCGGCTTCCTCGAGCAGCAGCCCGGCGGCCTGCTGGGGCAGCTGGTCAGGCCGTTGACGCGCGTGGGGTGCTACGTGCCGGGTGGCACCGCCCCGCTGTTCAGCAGCCTGATCATGACCGCCGTACCGGCTCGCGTGGCGGGCGTGCGCGACGTCGTGGCGGCCACGCCGCCGCGCGCCGACGGCAGCGTGGCGCCGGAGATCCTGTTCGTCGCCTCGCTCCTGGGCGTGACGGAGGTCTACCGTATGGGGGGCGCCCAGGCGATCGCGGCGCTCGCCTTCGGGACGGGCAGCGTGGCCCCGGTCGACAAGATCGTGGGACCGGGCAACCGCTACGTGGTCGCGGCCAAGCGCGAGGTGTTCGGTCGGGTCGGCATCGAGTCGCTGCCCGGACCCACCGAGACGTTGGTCCTGGCCGACGACGGCGCCGAGGTGCGCCACGTGGTGGCGGATCTGCTGGCGCAGGCCGAGCATCTGGGCGCGCAACCTGTGCTCGTCACGCCCAGCCGGCGTCTGGCGCGGGCGGTGGAGGCCGCGCTGCCTGCCGCCATCGCCGACCTCCCCACCGCCGTGGCAGCGCGCGAATCGGTCGAGCAACGCGGCGCGATCGTGATCGTGCGCGACCTTGCCGAAGGCATGGAGGTCGCCAACGCCTATGCCCCGGAGCACCTGTGCCTGCTGGTGCGCGACCCCTGGTCCTGGGTGCCCGAGGTCGTCAACGCGGGCGGCTTGTTCGTAGGCGAGCACAGCATGGAAGCGCTCGGCGACTACCTGGCGGGCCCCAGCCACGTCATGCCCACCACCGGGACCGCGCGCTACGCCAGCTTCGTGAACGTGCGGGACTTCCAGAAGGTGATCCCGCTGGTGGCGTTCGGCCCTGCGGTGGTGGCGGAGGTGGGACCGGCGGCCGCGCGCATGGCCCGGGCCGAGGGCCTGGAGGCGCACGCCCGCGCCATCGAGGCGCGCCTCGAGCGCGACGAGGGCGAGCCGCACCCCTGACATCCGGTGGGGACCGGCCCCGCCGCGCTCAGCGGTCGATCAGGAAGGGATTGGTGCGCTTCTCGTGGCCGATGGTGGTCTCGGGGCCGTGACCTGGCAGCGCGCGGGTATCGTCGGGCAGGATCAGCAGCCGCTCCCCGATCGAGCGCAGCAGGGTGTCGGTGTCGCCGAACGGCCGGTCCGTGCGTCCGATCGAGCCCCGGAAGAGCGCGTCTCCGGTCAACACGAGCCCCTCGCTCGGAAGGTGGAACGCGATGTGACCGGGGGCGTGCCCGGGCGTGAACAGGCAGCGCGCGAGCACGCCGGCCAGCTCGAGCTCCATCCCGTCGGCGAGGGGTCGCGTGGCGGTGGGCGGCTCGGGGATCGTGATCCCGAAGGCGGCCGCCTGGCGCGCGGCCGACGCCAGCAGCGGAGCATCGGAGGGGTGCAGGTAGACGGGCACGCTGCCGGCCTGCGCGATGCCGGCCAGGCCGCCGACGTGGTCGAAGTCCGCGTGGGTGAGCCACACGGCGTCGAGCCTGGCGCCGTGCCCTTCCACGGCGGCCAGCAGCCGACCGGCCTCGGCGCCGGGATCGACCAGGACCGCGTGACCCTTCTCCACCAACAGGTAGGCGTTGGCCTGGAGCGCACCTACCGGGTGCCGTTCGACGATCATGCTCCGCCGACCCGGCTGCGCCACAGGGCGCGCACGATGTCGCGGTACATGGCCGCACGCAGCGACAGGCCCGTGAGCCAGCCGCGTTTCTCCTCCTTCATGACCTGCGACACGCCCTCGAGCGCGACGTCGCGGCGACGCAGGCCACTGCGGCGCGCGTGCTGGCCGATGGCAACCTCGACACCGTAGCGGCTGGCGCCGATGCCCGGCACACGCAGGAGGTCCGCGCGCCGCATGGCCCGCTGGCCGTTGAGCTGCGGGGTGAGGCGCTGTGCCGCGGTGGTCCGCCAGCGCCCGCCGCGGAACACGCCGCGCGTCATGTCGGCGTGGCCGACGAGCACAGGCTCGGCGAGGGCGCGTACGTGGGATGGTTCGAGGCCCACCAGATCGGCGTCGAGCAGGACCAGGACGTCCGCGTCGAGCATCTGGGCGGCGGCGAGCAGCGCGCCCCCCTTGCCCACGTTCCTGTCGAGCTCGAGCACGTGGGCGCCGGCGGCGCGGGCGACCTCGGCGGTGCCGTCGGTCGAGCCGTCGTCGACGACCCAGACCGCTCCGATCCCGCTCGACAGCGCGGCCGCCACCACGTTCCCCACGCCCGCGGCCTCGTTGAAGGCGGGAACGACCACCGCGCAGCGCCCGCTGTCGGCGGGATGGGCCGCCCCCGCTGCCGCCCCAACAGCCGCCAGAGCAGCCGCCTCAGCCGTGCAGGAGTCCGCTGATCTCATGGACGGTGACGAGGACGATCAACGCCAGCACGGCCATGATGCCGATGAAGTGGAACTGTTCCTCCTGGCCGGGCTTGAAGGGTCGGCCCCGGAGGGCGACGACGCCCGCCAGGAACATGCGCCCGCCGTCGAGGCCGGGGATCGGGAGCAGGTTGAACACCGCCAGCGAGAAGTTGATGATCGCGGCCAGGAACAGCACCGAGGCGATGCCGACGTGGGTGGCCTGGTTGACCAGCCCGACCATGCCGACGGGACCGGCGACCTCGCTGTTCTGTCGGCCGGTGAGGGCGGCGGCGAAGCCCTGCACGAAGCCGCGCACCATCTCGGGGATCACGCGCACACCGAACCAGGCCGATTCGGCGAGAGCCTGCGGCGCCGACACGCCCTCGAAGACCGCGGCGACGTTCACGCCCAGGAGGGGTTTGCCGTTGGCGTCGGTGAGCACCTTGGCGCCCGCCGGGGGCCAGGGCGTGGACACGACGCGGCGCTTGCCGTCGTTGACCAGCGTGAGGGTGAGCTCGCTGGCGCTGTGGATGGTCTCGACGACCTGTTGCGGGGTGGGGTCCTGGATGCCGTTGAGGCCGACGATGTGGTCGCCCGCACGGATGCCGAGCCGTGCGGCCGGTGAGCCGTTCATCACGCTCAGCACGGAGCTCCCGCGACCTACGTCGGCGCCGGTCGTGAAGGCGCGGTAGCCGGGCTGCAACATCACGGCGGTGGTCAGCAGCGCCACGCCCAGCACGAAGTTAGCGAGGATGCCGCCCACCAAGATCCAGAGCTTGGCGCCCAACCCCTTCTTGGCCATCCCCTCGTCGGGGTGCTGAAGGTTGCCGTTCTCGTCCACCTTCGGTGCCATGCCCGGCAGGTCGACGTACCCGCCGATGGGGAAGACGCCGATGCGCCACTCGGTCCCGCGCCAGCGGCGCCGCCATACGACCGGCCCCATGCCGATGCTGAACGCCCGCACCGGCACGCCGACGCTCCTTGCGTTGACGAAGTGCGCCCCTTCGTGCACCAGCACGGCGGTGAACAGGATGAGGATGAAGGTGATGGCTGTCAGCATGGAGGTCTCCGGGCGTCACGCCCTGAGGTCAGTATGGCAGAGGTCGGCCGCCTGCACGGTGGGCTGCTGTACCGAAGCCGCCCTCAGCCGGGCCCGCCCAAAGGGCCGCCGCCTCGCGCCACTTCGCCGGGCCCGCCGTGCTCGCGCAGGCGGCGGATCAGATCGGTCTTGCTGACCACGCCGAGCAACGTGCCGGCAGTGTCCACGACCGCCAGTCGACCGATCTCCCCCTCGCCGATGCGGCGCAGTGCCTCGGTGGCCTCCTCGTCCGGAGCGATGGTCTCGGCCCGCACCATGACGTCCTCCACGACCCCGTTCTCCTCGCCCTCGCGGGCGTCCTGGAGCCGCGCGAAACCGAGGAGACGGCCGCCGTCGTCGACGACGGGGTAGCCGGTATGGCGGCGGTAGAACATGAGCTGCGCGAATTGCGCCAGGGGCATGTCGGGCCCGACGGTCACCGGGCCCGGGGTCATGAGGTCGCGGACGTGGCAGCCCTCGAAGGCGTCGTGGACGATCGCGGCCCGCGTCTCGGCATGGCCGGCGTTGTACACGAAGAAGGCGATCACCACCAGGAAGAGGTTGAGCGAGAAGAAGCCGTAGATCCCGAGCAGGACCGCGATGACGCTGCCGACGGAGCCGGCCGTGCGGGTGGCTCGGAGATGGGGCATGACCAGGGCGAGCAACGAGCGGAGCACCCGGCCGCCGTCCAGCGGCAGCGCCGGCAACAGGTTGAACAGAGCCAGGCCGGCGTTGGTGAGGGTCAGGTAGGTGAGTACGAAGAGCGTCGCTCCGTGGCCGGCGGCGAGCGGCCAGCTGAGCCAGGTCAGGAGCGCCAGCAAGGCGCTGGTGATGGGGCCGACGATGGCCACCACGGCCTCGGCTCCGCGCTGCCTGGGCATGGCGCTGAACTGGGCGACGCCGCCGAGGAACCACAGCGTGATCTCGCGCACCTCGACGCCGTATCTGCGTGCCACGACGGCGTGCCCCAGCTCGTGGACGAGCACGCTCAGGAACAGCCCGACGGCGCCGACCAGCCCCAGCAGGTAGGGGGTGGCGCCATGCTGTAGCGCAGCGCCGTCGATGGTGATGCCGGCGCGCTGGAACAGCGCCACGTAGCCGGGGATCTGCGAGCCGATCAGGTAGGCGAACAGCGGCAATACCAGCAGGAAGGAGGTGTCCAGGCTGACGGGGATGCCCAGCAGCTTGAACGGCAGGCGCAGCGCGTGCCGGAACATGCTCCACGATAGGGCATGCGGAGGGGGCGGACTGCAGCCCGGAGAGCGCCTCAGGCGGCCGGTCGCCAGGCCTCGGCCAGCGTGCGCGCCGTGGCATCGGCCTCGAAGAGCGCGTCCCAGCCGAGCGCCTCGGTCGGCGCTTCCTCGAGCACGGCCTCGAGCAGGCGCGGGATGTCGGTGAAGCGGAGCGTGCCCGCCAGGAAGCGGGACACCGCGACCTCGTCGGCCGCGTTGAGGAATGCGGGCGACAGGCCGCCGAGCTCGCCGGCGCGGTAGGCGAGGGGCAGGCTGGGGAAGCGTTCGAGGTCGGGCGCCGCGAAGTCCCAGCGTCCGGTCAGCGGCAGGGGAGGCAGCGGCGTGGGGGGCCGGTGGGGGGCTTCGAGCGCGTACTGGATCGGGAGGCGCATGTCGTGCGGCCCGATCTGCGCCTTGATGCTGCCGTCGGCGAAGCGGACCAGGCCGTGTACCAGCGACTGCGGGTGGACCACGACCTCGATGGCCGCGAGCGGGAGGTCGAACAGGAAGTGCGCCTCGAGCACCTCCAGCCCCTTGTTGAACAACGTCGCGGAGTCGATCGTGACCTTGCGCCCCATCGACCAGGTGGGGTGGCGCAGGGCCTGCTCGGGCGTCACCCGCGAGAGGTCGGCGGGTCCCTCGCGGAACGGACCGCCGGACGCGGTCAACACCAGCGAGCTCACGGCGGCTCGCGGCTCCCCGACGAGCGCCTGGAACAGTGCCGAGTGCTCGGAGTCGACGGGGGTGATGCGCGCTCCGCTGGCGCCGGCGAGCTCCCACATGAGGGGGCCCGCCACCACCATCGCTTCCTTGTTGGCCAGCGCTACGTGGCGGCCGGCGCGCAGGGCGGCGGCGGTCGGCGCGAGGCCGTCGAAGCCGGGGATCGCGGCCACCACGGCGTCGGCCTCGTGGACGGCCGCCTCGACGCGTCCCTCGGGCCCGGTGGCCAGGCGGGTGCCGGCGGGCAGATGGGGCGCCACTCGCTCGGCGACATCGGCGTCGCACACCACCAGCTCGGGACGGAACTCGGCGGCCTGGGCGACGAGGGCCTCGGCATTCCGGCCGGCGCTCAGGGCGACCGGCCGGTATCCGTGCCAGCGGGCGACGTCCAGGGTCTGTCGGCCGATCGAGCCGGTGGAGCCCAGCACGACGATGCGTTTCGAGGGGCCGGCGGCGCTGCTGTGCATGCGTCCATTCTCGCACGCGTCCCGTCTGGCCCGCTGTTCCTGAAGGCCGGGGTGCTATCCTTGAGCGGTTCCGCAAGGAGGAAGGCATGCTTGTTCGTGAGTGGATGACCCCGAACCCCCAAACCGTCACCGCCGACACGCCCGTGATGGAAGCCATGCAGCGTCTGCGTGAGGGCGGCTTCCGACGCCTCCCCGTCACTCGCGACGGCAAGCTCATCGGGATCGTCACCGACCGTGACCTCAAGGAGGCCACGCCTTCGAAGGCGACCACGCTGTCGGTCTACGAACTCAACTACCTGCTCAGCAAGCTCCTCGTGAAGGACGTCATGAAGGCCCCGGTCATCACCGTGCGTGGTGACGATCCCATCGAGCACGCGGCCCTGCTCATGGAGGAGCATCGCGTGTCGGGCCTGCCGGTCCTGTTGGGCAGCGAGCTCACCGGGATCGTCACCATCACCGACCTGATGAGGGCCTTCGTGTCGTTCCTGGGCATGCGTGAAGGCGGTATCCGCGTGACCGTCGATCTGCCCGATGAGCCGGGCGTGCTCGCCCGGGTAGCGGAGGCGGGACCGCCTTCCAACATCATCGCAGCGGTGACCACCGGCGTTCAGACCGGCCACCGGCGCCGGCTGGTGCTGCGTGTGACCGGCGACGACGCGGAGGGCTTCCCGGACCGCCTGAAGGCCGCATCCGTCGAGATCGTCGACGTTCGCTAGGCGCGTCGTGGCCAAGGGATCGGGCTCGCGGGCTCCTGCCGATGCCGAGGCGCTCGCCCGCGCCGCGCGCGGCGGTAGGGTCGCGCACACGGCCTTCCTGGAGCCGCCGGACGCCGACGCCCTGGTGGCCTCGCTGCGGGCGGCGGGCGTGCCGGTGTCGGTGGACGGGGGCGTCAGCGCCGCCCGCAGGCGGGTGGTGGTGGCGCGCCCGGAGCACGTGCCGGAAGCGACCGTGGGCATGGCGGCGGTGTACTTCGAGGGGGTGGAGGACGCCGACGCCTTGCGGGTAGCGGCGCGCGCCGCCGGTGTCGATCCGGCCAGCATGGGCGATGCCGTGCGCCATCAGGACGGCATCTCCCTGATCACGCTGGCGCCTCCGCCCGAGCCGCTGCTGACACTGGCACGCGTGACCGGCCGCCCGGTGACGCCGCTGGTCGTGCCGTTGGAACGTGTGGCCGGCGGGAGCGAGCGCGAGCTCGAGGTGGTCGTGCCGTCGCTGCGCGTCGACGTGCTGGGGGGCAAGGCCTTCCGGGTCTCGCGCAGCTACTTCGCCAAGGGCATCGCGGCCGGTCGCGTACGCCTCAACGGCGACCGCGCCGACAAGGGCGCCACGGCGGGGGTGGGCGACGAGGTCTACGCTGAAGGGCTGGGCCGCTTCCGCATCGTGCGCATCGAGGGGCAGACGCGCCGCGGCAACCTCAGGGTCACGCTGCACGCCGAGCGCGCCTGAGCGCACGCCCTCACACTCGCACCTTCTTCCCGCCGTCCTTGCCGCGGGACTTGAACACCATGCGGAACGGCACCTCGGAGAAGGCGAGGTCCTCGCGGATACGGTTCCGCAGGTAGTGCTCGTAGGCCCTCGTGAGCAGGCGTTCGCTGTTGACCGAGAACACGAAGGTGGGAGGCGCCACCGTGACCTGGCTGGCGTAGAGCAGCTTCAGAGAGCGTCCCTTGAAGTTGGGTGGGGACTGGCGTTGTGTCCACACCTCCAGGTAGGCGTTCATCTCGCTGGTCTGCACGCGCTGGCGCGCCGTGTCGTACAGGCGGATGACGGTGGCGAGCACCTCGTGCAGGCCGAAGTCGGTCATGGCGCTGGTGTAGACGCGCGGTACGAAGTCGAGGTGGCTCAGCGCCTGATCGATGTCGCGGCGAAGGGGCTCCAACGCCTCGTCGGTGACCAGGTCCCACTTGTTGATCGCCAGCACCACCGGCTTGCCCCAGTTCAAGGCAAGGTTCGCCAGGCGCATCTCGTGATCGCCGAACTCGAACGGATCGATCACCAGGATGGCGACGTCGGCGCGCCTCAGCGCGCTCTCGGAGCGCAGGCGGGCGAAGTACTCGACGTCGATCTCGGCCTTGCGGCGGATGCCGGCGGTATCGATCAGCACGAAGGGCCGCCCGGCGAACACGAAGCGCACGTCGACGCTGTCGCGGGTGGTACCAGGCTCGTCGGCCACGATCACCCGCTCGCTGCCGATGAGGGCGTTGAGCAAACTCGACTTGCCCACGTTGGGACGCCCGATGATGGCGACCCGCACCGCCTCCTCCTCGGCCTCCTCGTCCTCGTTCGGGAGCTGCTCGAGGACCGCGTCGAGCAGCTCGTAGGTACCGCGGGCGTGCAGTGCCGAGACCGGCAGCGGAGTCCCGAAACCGAGCGCGTAGAGCTCGAACAACTCGGCCGCCTCCTCGTGCCGCGGATCGTCGATCTTGGTAGCTACCAGCAGCACCGGCTTACCGAGTCCTCGCAGCCAGGAGGCCACCTCGTGATCGGCGTTGCTCACCCCGTAACGGCCGTCGACGCACAGCAGCACCAGATCGACGCCGGCGATGGCGGTCTCGATGCGGCGCTTGACGGGCTGCTCCCAGACGTCGCCCGACCACAGTCCGCCGGTGTCGAGCAGCCGGAAGACGCGTCCCTCGTCGGTGACGACGTCACCCTCCTTGACGTCGCGGGTGACGCCCGGTTGATCGGCAACGATGGCCTCGCGGCGGCCTACCAGCCGGTTGAACAGACTGGACTTGCCGACGTTGGGCCGGCCCACGATGGCGACGCTAGCCAAGGCGCACCCCCGGACGCACCGCGCGCCCGTTGGCCCAGTCGCGCGCCGCCAGGGCGCGCTTCCCGGGACTCTGGAGCTGATCGAGCGCGACCGCTCCTTCGCCGCACGCGACGATCAGCGCTCCGTGCTCGATCGCCAGCACGGTGCCCGGCTGCTCTTGGCCGGTGCCGGCGCGGAGACTGGGGTGCAGGGCGAGGACCTTGACCGGCTCGCCGTCGAACAGGAAGGTGCTGCCCGGCCAACCCGCGACGCCGCGGTGGCGGGCGTAGACGTCGGCGGCGGGGTCGGCCCAGCGGATGCGGCCGTCCTCCCTCGCGAGCATCGGGGCGTAGCTGGCCCGGGCGTCGTCCTGGGCATCACACGGCAGGCGTCCGGCCGCCAGCAGATCGAGCGCTTCCAGCAGCGCCCGCGCCCCGAGCTCGGCGAGCGCCTCGAGGAGCTCCGGCGCGGTGGTGTCGGCGCCGATCGGGACACGCCGCTGCAGGCGGATCGGACCGGTGTCGAGGCCGGCCTCGGTCTGCATGATGGTGACTCCGGTCTCGTGCTCGCCGCGGATCAGCGCCCATTGCACCGGCGCCGCGCCACGGTAGGCGGGCAGCAGGCTGCCATGCACGTTGAGGAAGCCGTGGTGCGGCAGGCTCAGCAGGGCTGCCGGCAGGATCTTGCCGTAGGCGGCGGTGACGGCCACGTCGAGCTCGAGGTCACGGAGCCGGTCGGCCACCGCCTCGTTGCCCTTGAGCCGCGCCGGTTGCAGCAGGGGCACCCCCAGTGCCCTCGCCCGCTCGGCGGTCGGTGGCGACGAGCGTCGCATGCCGCGGCCGGCGCGTTTGTCCGGTTGCGCGACCACCAGCTCGAGCCGGTGGCGTTCGGCCAGCGCCTCGAGCGACGGGAGCGCGAAGTCGGGCGTTCCGAACAGCGCCACGCGGAGCGCTGCCGAAGTGGGGGCGCCCGTCACTGCACCGACACCGGGATCGGCGACGAGCGCAACTCCTTGAGCAGGGCCTTCGCCTGGCGCTGGATGTCGGCCAGCTCGCCGCGGTGCTCCTCCAGGAAGGTCCGACGCTCGTCGTCCTCGAGACGATCGAAGAACAGCACCCCTTCGAGGTGGTCGTACTCGTGCTGGAGGACGTGGGCGAGGTGCCCCTCGGCCTCGGCCTCGTGCCAGGCGCCGGCGACGTCCTGGTAGCGCACGCGTACGTGGAGATCGCGCTTCAGCGCCTCGACGTAGATGCCGGGGACGCTCAGGCAGCCGTCCTGGCCGTGTTGGACGCCCTGGCGCAGGAGGAAGGTGGGATTGACCATCACGTGCTCGGCGACCACGCCCAGCCTGTGGCGCATCTGCTCCGGGGTCTCGTCGGCGGGGACGTCCTCCTCGGCGTCGTCGTCCACGAGCTCCTGGCCGACCTCGTCCTCCTCGGCCTCGGGCTCGAGCTCCACCGCCACGAACAACCGCTTCGACACCCCGATCTGCGGCGCCGCCAGCCCGACGCCGTGAGCGTCGTACATGGTCTCGATCATGTCGTCGGCAAGGCGGGCCAGGGCGTCGTCGAAGCGCGTCACGGGGAGCGCACGGCGTCGCAACACGGGGTCGCCGTAGTAGCGGATCGGGTGGATCACGGCTTCAGGTCCTCCTGAGGGACTCGAGTCAGGGCGTACCGGAAGGGCGCGCGTAACGCAGGACCGCGGTGGGGTTCGACATCGCCGCCACGCCCTCCGGCAGCTCGAGCCGGACAGGAAGAGTATACCGGCCGGGGTTCACGGTCCCCGTCGGCGGCTGTACCGTCCCCTTGACGCTGTCGAGGCCGGCCAGCACATCGGGTGGGCCCGCCAGCGTGACGTCGGGCTGGCTGAGCGTCGCCTGCTGCAGGTTGGCGGCGCTGGGCGGGGCCAGATCGATGGGCACGCTCCGGGTGACCAGGGCGCTGCGCGCGCTCACCTGAACGGTGACGGTCGACGGCGTGATCTTGACGTTGGCGACGGGAACGCCGGCGTCATCGACGGCGAACGGGTGCTCCTGTACGCGGCCCTCCTTGGCCGGCGCCACCACCATCACTTGGACGACCTTCTGGAGCAGCTGGTCCTGCCCGGTCAACGTCACCGAGGCGGGATCGGCGCGCACGGACAGGACCTGGTTGTCCGGCGGGCTGCCGCTCAAGGCCGGCGTGACGGCGATGCCGCGGTTGCCTACCGTCTCCAGGAAACCGATCACGTCGCTGGGGGTGACGCTGATGAGCCGGATGCCGCGCGGAGGCTGGGCGTTGATCTGCTGTTGGAACTCGCCGCTGAGGCCGCTGAGGTCGAGGGTCGCCGAGATGCTGTCGGGGCTGAGCCGGTCGACGCGGCTGCTGGGCCCGGACACGTTGACCTCCACCACCTGCGGCACGCCCACGCTGACCTGACTCTGCTTGACGCCTTCGACGACGAGCGGGACGAGAAGGCTGCGCTGGGTCGTGGTGACGGAGCTGGTCGTCACGAACAGCCACATCACGAAGGCCAGCAGCAGCGTGCCGAGCTTCTGCGGCCAGTTGTGGGCGGCGAGGGTGACGACACGCTTGAGCACGTTCATTCGGCATAGACCTCGCGTAGTGCCTTGAGGACGTCCGCGGGGGCGATATCGCTGACCAGCTCGCCGCCGCGGGCGATGCTGACGGTGCCCCGCTCCTCGCTGACCACCACGACCAGCGCATCCGTGACCTCCGACAGGCCGAGCGCGGCACGGTGCCGGGTGCCGTGCTTGACGGACCAGCCCTCGTGGCGGTCGGACAACGGGAAGATGGCGCCGGCATGGGTGACGGTGTCCTCGCGGACGATCACGCCGCCGTCGTGGAGCGGGCCCTTGGACGCGAAGATGGTCTGCAGCAGCGCGCTGGTGACCGGTGCGCCGATCGTGGTCCCCGACTCGCCGTACTCGCGTAGCGGCGTGCGGCGCTCCACCGCGATCAGGGCGCCCCGGCGCTGGGTCGCGAGCTCGCGCACGGCACCCATGATCTCCTGCACCGGACCGCCGTGGCTGGTGCGGGTCAGGCGCCCGCGCCCCACCCGCTCGAGGGCCGCGCGCAACTCGGGCTGGAACACGACCACGATGGCGATGAAGCCGACCGGCGCGACCCGGTCGAACAGCCACTTGGTGGCCTCGAGCTTGAGCTGAGCCGCCAGGAACCACAGCGCGCCGAGCGCCAACAGCCCCCTCAGAACGTTCCAGGCGCGGGAGCCGATGAGCAGGACGTATCCCTGGTACAACAGAACCGCGATGATGAGGATGTCTACGACGTCCTGGACGCGGAAGCCGCTGAGTGCAGCCAAACCCTAGCCTCCATCGTTAGGTATGGAACGCCGGCGGCCTTCACGGGCGAAGACGGCCACCGCGGAAACGTGCGCTGAGCGTGCCCCGGTCGCTCGCAAGCGCGAGCACGCAGGAGACCCGTTCGTTACGCCGACGATACCACAGCCGGGGCCGCGGGCCGTGCGGGACGCGACCGACGACCGACCGTGTGCGACGGCACGGAGCCGCTTGCCGGAGCGGCACCGCTCCGCTCCGCCGGGACCCGATCGCGGGTGGGGTACACTGCGTCGCTGGAGGCGACACATGACCGAACTGAAGACTCGACTCGATGCCCTACGGGGGTATCTTTGACTTGGCTGGGAAGGCTTCCCGGCTGAGTGAGCTCGAACCCGAGCTGAACGACCCCGATCTGTGGAGCGACCCGGACCGCGCGCGCGCGGTCACGCAGGAGGCGACGCGCCTGAGACGGGTGGTGGAGGCGTTCGCTTCCCTTCAGGGCGACGTGGAGGGGTTGGAGGAGCTGCTGGAGGGCGCCAGCGACGAGGACGTCGCCGAGCTCGCCGGTGAGAGCGCGCGTGTCGAGCGCGACCTGGAGACGCTCTACCGCGAGGCCCTCTTCGTCGGCGACCATGACGATGCCGCGGCGATCGTGACGGTCAAGCCGGGCGCGGGCGGAACGGAGTCCTCGGACTGGGCGGGGATGTTACTGCGCATGTACCGACGCTTCGCCGAGCGCCACGGCTTCAAGGTGGAGCTGTTGGACCTGGTCGGCAACAGCGACGCTCCCAGCGGCATCGACTACGCGCAGATGATCGTGCGCGGCGAACGGGCCTTCGGCATGCTCAAGGTCGAGAGCGGCGTGCACCGGCTGGTGCGCGTCAGCCCCTTCGACGCTCAGAACCGACGCCATACCAGTTTCGCCTCCATCGAGGTGATGCCCGAGATCGACGAGGCCATCCAGATCGACATCGATCCCAAGGACGTGCGGGTCGACGTCTACCGCTCGAGCGGTCCGGGTGGGCAGTCGGTCAACACCACAGATTCCGCGGTACGGGTGGTCTTCCGGAGTGGTACGCCCGACGAGATCGTGGTGACCTGCCAGGACGGGAAGTCGCAGATCAAGAACCGCGAGAAGGCGATGACGGTGCTGCGCAGCCGGCTGTACGAGCGCGAAGAGCGTCGGCGACGAGAAGAACAGATGAAGGCGCGGGGCGATCAGAAGGCGATCGAGTGGGGATCGCAGATCCGCAGCTACGTGCTCGACAAGCAGTACGTCAAGGACCACCGCTCGGCCGCCATGCGCCACGATCCCGACCACGTGCTCGACGGGGACATCGACGACCTGATCTGGTCCGGTCTGGAGTGGACGGCGCAGAGCCGTGCCGCGCATTGAGCGCCGGGGCCGCGTGAGCAACGGTCCCGGACGCCGGCCTACGGCGCGCTAGGAGTGGCGGACGCGTGAAGCTCCTGGTGCTGTCCGACACGGTGTCGCCGGTGGTCTACTCGCGCAACTTCCCGCAGAACCTTCCCCCCTTCGATCTGGTGCTCGCCGCCGGCGACCTTCCCGGGTACCTGCTCGAGTTCGTGGCGACCAAGACCACGGTGCGGCCGGTCTACGTGCTGGGGAACCACGGCAACGGCTTCGTCCGGCCGGCGGACGGTAGCGCCGCCCGCCTGCCGGGCGGTTGTCTGAACGCCCACGGCCGGGTGGTCGAGGTCGGGGGATTGCTGATCGCCGGCATCGAAGGGTGCTTGCGCTATCGGCCGGGGCCGCAGCAGTACTCGGAGACCGAGATGCGGCTGTTCACGGCGCGTCTGGCGCCGCGCCTGCTCTACGACCGCTGGACCCGGGGTCGGGCGGTGGACGTCCTGTTGACGCACGCACCGCCGCAGGGGCCCCACGCCGGCGCCGACTACCCGCACCGCGGGGTGGCGGCGTTCAATCGCTTCCACCGCGCCTGGCGGCCTCGACTGCACGTCCACGGACACGTACACCTGTCGGGCGCCAACGCCCCCCGCGAGTACGTGACGGAGGAGGGCGTCAGGGTCGTCAATGCCTACGACTTCGCGTTGATCGACCTGCCCATGCCCGGCTGAGCGGGCGCGATGCACCCTCGCGGGTCTCGCGCCGACGTCTTCCGGCGCGCCTGCCTGCCGGACGGTGTGTCGTCGGCCAAACGGCGCGCCGTCGGCCAAACGGCGCGCCTGCCTGCCGCCGGCTGCCATAATCGCGGACATGGACCCGCGAGCGTACTACGCCGGACTCGGGGCGGCCTTCGACGGGGAGGCCGTGGCGCACTTCGGCGCGCCCGACCTCGAGGCCGCCGCCGCCGTAGCGGGGGACGGCGCTCAACTGGCGCCGCTGCTCGCCGTCTCCCCGTTGCGCATCACCGGCAGCGACCGGGCGAGCTTCCTGCACGGCCAGCTCAGCAATCGCGTCGAGGGGCTGGCGGTGGGCGCATGTAACCACACCCTGCAGCTCAACGTGCGCGGCCAGGTGATCGGCGAAGGCGTGCTCTGTGCGCGGCGCGACGACCTCTTCCTGGCGGTGGAGGACGGTCGCGGAGCCGCGGTTCGATCGTCGCTCGAGCAGCACATCGTGTTCGACGACGTGGCGGTGAGCGACCTGAGCGGCGAGCTGACCGCGCTCACCGTGCAGGGTGCGACGGCTGCCACGGCGCTGCGCGACGTTCTCGGCGAGCCTCCGGGGACCGGCTCCTTCGCGTGCTACCCCTTCGAGGGTGCCGAGGCGCTGGTCCTGCCCAGGAAGCGATCGCGCTCCGGCGGCTACGACCTCCACCTTCCTGTGCGACGCCTCCCCGGTCTGGTCGGCGCCCTGCGGGCGGCGGGGGCCGAGCTGGCGGGCGGGCGGGCCGTGACGCTGGCGCGCGTGCTGGCGGGTGTGCCGAGCGCCGCGGCCGACGGTGGGAACGGCTCGCTCCCGCAGGAACTCGATCTCGAGGGCGCGATCTCCTACAGCAAGGGGTGCTACCTGGGGCAGGAGATCATGGCGCGGGTGCAGGGGCGCGGCTCGGTGCGCAAGCGCCTGGCCCGCGTGCTCATCGAGGGCGCCGACGGTGCGTCGGCGCCGATGCCGGAACTCGGCGAGTCGATCCTGCGGCTCGGTGGCCGCGACGTAGGTCGGCTCGGTTCGGTGACGTGCACGCCGGACGGTCGACAGCTGGGCCTGGCTGTCGTCCGGCGCGACCTCCCGGCCGACGCCTCGCTCGAGCTCGGCCGGGCGCGGGTCCGGCTCGTCGTCGGCGAGGCGTCGTGAGCGTGACGACCGCCGGAGCCGACCGGCACCGCATCTACAGGGGTGGCGGCCCACCCCGACCTATAATGCCCGCATGAAGGACAAACAGCGTTGGTTGCGAGAAGACTACGCCGAGGCCGGCGAGCGCTTCCCGGAACGCGATGCGCTCTTCGAAACGCTCTCCGGTATCCCGGTCGAACCGATCTACACGGCCGACGATCTCGCCGCCGTGGACCCCGAAGCCGACCTGGGGTATCCCGGCGCCTATCCCTACACCCGAGGGGTGCAACCCTCGATGTACCGGGGCAAGCTCTGGACCATGCGCATGTTCGCGGGCTTCGGCACCGCCGAGCAGACGAACCAGCGTTTCCATCGCCTACTCGAGGCTGGTCAGACCGGTCTATCCACCGCCTTCGATCTGCCGACCCTGATGGGGTACGACAGCGATCACCCCATGGCTCGGGGCGAGGTGGGGAAGTGCGGTGTGGCCGTTTCCAGCCTGGCCGACATGGAGGCACTGTTCGACGGCATCGATCCGGAGACCATCACCACCTCCATGACCATCAACAGTCCGGCCAACGCCGTGTGGGCGATGTACCTGGCGATGGCCCGCAAGAAGGGGGCGGACCTGGCGCGGGTCGGGGGTACGATCCAGAACGACATCCTCAAGGAGTTCATCGCGCAGAAGGAGTTCATCTTCCCGCCCGAGCCGAGCGTGAAGCTGGTCGTCGACACCTTCGAGTGGGGGCCGGTGAACGTGCCCCGCTGGAACTTCATCAGCGTCTCCGGCTACCACATCCGGGAGGCGGGGTCGACCGCCGTCCAGGAGCTGGCATTCACGCTCGCCGACGGCATCCACTACGTCCGCAAGGCGCTGGAACGCGGCCTCGACATCGACGAGTTCGCGCCGCGGGTGAGCTTCTTCTTCAACGTCCACAACGACTTCTTCGAGGAGATCGCCAAGTTCCGGGCGGCGCGCCGCATCTGGGCGCGCCAGATGCGCGAGGTGTTCGGGGCCAGGCAACCGCGCTCGTGGATGTTGCGGACGCACGCGCAGACCGCCGGCGTCTCGCTCACCGCGCAACAACCCCTCGTCAACGTCGCCCGGGTCGCGATCCAGGCGCTGGCCGGCGTGTTGGGCGGCACCAACAGCCTTCACACCGACGCCTACGACGAAGCCCTGGCGCTGCCCACCGAGGAGGCGGCCACGCTGGCATTGCGCACGCAGCAGGTGGTCGCCCACGAGACCGGCGTGGCCAACACCGTCGACCCACTGGCCGGGTCCTACTACCTGGAGTGGCTGACCGGCGAGATGGAGCGCCAGACGCTCGCCTACTTCGAACGGATCGACGCCCTCGGAGGGGTCGAACGGGCGATCGAGGCCGGTTTCTTCGCGCGCGAGATCGGCGATGCCAGCTGGCGGCAGCAGCGCGAGATCGATGACCGGCGCCGCTCGATCGTTGGCGTCAACGCCTTCCAACAGGAGAACCCGGAGGTGCCCATCCAGCTCGTCGACCCCGAGGTCTCGAGAGTGCAGGACGAGCGCCTGCAGCGCGTTCGCAGCGAGCGCGACCCGGAACGTGCGGAGGCCGCGTTGGAGCAGTTGCGGCGGGCCGCGAAGGCGGGGACGAACACCATGCCCGCCTTCCTGGAGTGCGCGCTGGCGTACTGTACGCTGGGTGAGCAGATGGACGTGCTGCGCGAGGTCTATGGCGTATACGAGGAACCCGTTCTGATCTGATCCGCGGCGTCGGATCCGCCCCGCCGGATCCGACGGCCCCGGCCCGAGGAGAGTGCATGGAACGACCCATCCGCGTGCTGATCGCGAAACCCGGCCTCGACGGCCACGATCGTGGTGCGAAGGTCATCGCCCGTGCGCTGCGCGATGCGGGCATGGAGGTCATCTACACGGGCCTGAGACAGACCGGCCCGATGATCGTCAACGCCGCCATCCAGGAGGATGTGGATGCGGTCGGTCTGAGCGTCCTCTCGGGCGCTCACATGCACTACTTCAAGGAGGTCGTGGAGGGGCTGGCGGCGCGCGGTGGGGACGACATCCTGGTGTTCGGGGGCGGCATCGTTCCCGACCAGGACCTGGCGGCTCTGGAGCAGATGGGCGTGGGGGCGATCTTCACGCCCGGCGCCAACACCCACGACGTGGTCGAGTACCTGCGCGGGCGCGTGCCCGAACGCCGCGCCGCCGAGGTGTGAGCCGACGCTCGCTGGGGGCGTGACGTGACCGCCGTCACACGGACCGGCATGTACCGGTCGTACCCGCGAAGACGGCTGTGGGACGAACCGAACGGGCGGTCCGTGGCGCCGGCGAGCGGCGGGCATGGTTCATGAACATGAAGCATCTCATGACCCACTTAGGGTGTGACTGTTACATTTGCTGAAGAGCTGGGGCACCAGCAAGTCCGATCGAGGGGAACGACCGTTGCAGCATCGAATCATCTTGTGGGCCACGATGGCTCTCTTTCTACTTGCGCCCATGGCGGTCGCGGATGGTTATGCGCTCCATACCGTTCGCGCGGGCGAGTCCCTGGGGTCGATCGCGTCGGACTACCGCATCTCGGTGGACGCCCTGACGGCGGCGAACGATCTCGCCGGCTCGGTCATCCACCCGGGTGACACCCTCAAGGTCCCCTACGTCGCGGCGATCGGCGGTCCGGTCGAGGCCGGGCCCCGGACGCCCCCCGGTTTCAGCTGGCACACACTCAAGCCGGGAGAGACACTGTCATCGGTAGCGAGTGCCTACGGGCTGTCGCTGGATGCGCTCATCGGCGCCAACCCGACCATCTCGTCGCTCGACAGCCTGCCGGCCGGCGTGGATCTGCTGATCCCGCCGAGCGAGGGGCTGGTGGTCACGCTGGACGCCGGTCAGTCGCTCGCCGACGTCTTGAAGAAGTACCCGGTCGATCCCGCTACCGTTGCCAGGGCGAACCATCTGCGTTCGCCCTTCGACGTGCAGGCCGGCATGATGCTGTTCCTGCCCGGGGTGAAGCCCACCCAGGCGCTGGCTCGGCTCAAGAAGGTCCGCGAGGCCGAGCACCGCTTCATCTGGCCCATCCAGGGTCGGATCACCTCGCCCTATGGGCCGCGTCATCTCGGCATGGGCACCTCGAACTTCCACCGCGGCATCGACATCGCTGCGCCTTGGGGCACGCCGGTCCACGCCTCGCGCTCCGGTGTCGTGGTGTTCGCAGGATGGTCGACGGAGGGGTACGGGAACCTGGTGCGGATCCGCCACCCCGATGGCGACGAGACGTGGTACGGGCACTTCAGCAAGATCCTGGTGCACGTGGGCGAGTACGTGGATCAGGGCGCCGTCATCGGCAGGGAGGGCTCGACCGGCATCTCCACGGGTCCCCATGTCCACTTCGAAGTGCACGTGCACGGCCGGGCCGTCGATCCCATGACCGTTCTGCACTGAGCGCGGGTCCTCGGTACTGGCCCGCCGGTGCGGATCCGAAGGAGGCCGGCGCCCCGAGTGGGCGCCGGCCTCCTTGGCGGTCTGACGCGGTGGGTCGTCCGGCCCGAGCTAGCCGTCACCCTTCGGCCACAGGATGCGGCCGCAACTCGGGCAGCGCACCACGCCGCGATCGCGGCGGGCCTTCTGGATGACGTGGATCGGGAGCCGCACGCTGCAGCCGCCGCAGCGCTGATTGTCCACGATCTCCACCAGGCCGAGGCCGCGTCGGGCGCGGCGCACCTGCTCGTACTGCTTGAGGAGGCTGCGGTCGAGTGCGCTCGCCAGGGCCTCGCGCCGCACCTTGACGCTCTCGGTCTTCTCGTCCACCGCGGCGACGCGCGCTTCCTCGTCGGCGACCATGGAGTCGAGCGTCGGCTGGAGCTCGTCGAGCTCGGCCTGCAGCCCGTCGACCTCCTGCTCCAGGACCTCGAGGTTCTCCATCAGCGGGAGCACGTCCTCTTCGAGTTCCTGGGCACGCGTCGCGAACTGCAGCTCCTGGTTCTGGTACTGCGATGCTTCCTTGGCGCTGCTGGCGCGAAGGGAGGACTCGGACGCGTCCTTGCGCCTCTGCTGCAGGGTCTTGAGCTCGAGATCGGTGCTCGCGACGCGTTTGCGCAACTCGTCGCGATCCTGCTGCTTCCGCTCCAGGCGGCGCACCAGGTCGCGCCGTTTCTCGCGCGTCTCCAGGAGCTCGGGCGGCGTCTGCGCCCGCTCCACCAGGAGCGCGTCGAGCTGCAGGTCGAACCCCTGGACTTCGCTCAACTTCTCCAACATGCCGCCTCCAGACACTAAAAAACTCCGTTCGCCCGGGCCGGAACGGAGTTCATGAATATGCCTTCGTGAACCGTCGCTTCACAAAATCGAGTGTAGCACGGGCTGTGCCGGCGCGCTGCCGGCCGTGTCCGACCGGTCCGGCGGGGCGCGGTCCGCGGCGTGGCGGTACAATGCCGTGGCATGATCGAGGACTCTCCAGAGTCGTTCATCCAGCGCTGGCGCGCCTTCGCCGCCGACGTCCAGCTGTTCGCGCGCACCGAGGGGTCGCCGCTGCTGGAGTGCATGGCGAACGGCGTGATCGTCCAGCTGCTCGATCGGACCGGTCCCTACATCGCCGGCCCGGGTCGCCACCGCGTCATCCTCAACCCCACCGTCGAGCGGCTCACGGGCGTCGAGCCGGGGGCCGAGGGCGCGAGCCTGGAGGTGACGGGGCTGGGCGAGCTGCGTGGAGCCGGTCGCGTGATCGGCGGTGAGGGGCGCCTCACGGTCGTCGATTGCGGCGTGCCGCTGGTGGTGTCGGTGATGGACGAAGCGGCCGAACGCTTCGAAGAGGGGAGCCTCGTGCGCTTCGAGGGAGTCCCCCCGGTGCACGGCTTCGTCGTGCTGGAAACGACTCGCTCGCGACGTGTCGACGCGGGCGAGAGCGCCGACGACGCCATGTGAGCGCGCCGGTGCCGGTAAGCCGCCGCCGCGCGCCGGTCTGCTAGAATGACCGGTCATGCCGAAGGTCGTCCTCAGCCGCAAGGATCCCAGGCCCCAGGAGGTCACGCCGGCCGCGATCGCGCGCGTGGAGCCGGGTTCGCCCGCCGACCGCGCGGGCGTGCGTCCGGGCTGGGAGCTGTTACGGGTCAACGGCGGCCCCGTTCCCGACGTGCTGGCGTACCGCCGCGAGCTCGAGCGCGGCGACGCCGTGGTGGAGGTACGTGAGCCCGGCAGCGGGCGCGTGAGCGCGTTCGAGGTGTCCTGGGAGGACCCGGGGCTCGAGTTCGATGACGTCATCTTCGACGGCATCCGGCTGTGCGCCAACAAGTGCGACTTCTGCTACATCCATCAGATGCCCAAGGGCATGCGCAAGAGCCTCTACATCATGGACGACGACTTCCGTACCAGCTTCCTGTACGGTTCCTTCGTGACCCTGACCAACCTCACCGAGAGCGACGTGCAGCGCATCCTCGACGAGCATCTGAGCCCGCTCTACGTGTCGGTGCACAGCGCCGACGAGGCGCTGCGCGACGACCTCATGAAGCCGTGGCCCAACAAGGTGCCGCTGCCCGGGGCGCTGCGCATCCGTGACATGATGGAGCGCCTCGCGGAGATCGATCTCTACACCCAGATGGTGGTGCTGCCCGGACGCAACGACGGCGAGGCACTGTCGTCCACGCTGGACTACCTCGCGGGCCGACCCAACGTGCAGGCGGTGGCCGCCGTGCCGGTCGGGCTGACGGCGCACCGGGCGCACCTGCCGCAGCTCGAGCCGCACACCGCCGAGCAGGCGGCGGACGTTCTGCGACGGGTGCACGCCTTCCAGCAGCGCATGCTGTCGGAGCGGGGCACGCGCTTCGTGTTCGCCAGCGACGAGTTCTACCTGCGTGCCGGCGTCCCCCTGCCGAAGACCGCGGCCTATGAGGGGTTCCCGATGCTGGAGAACGGCATCGGTATGGTGCGCGACTTCCTGGACGAGGGGCTGGCGGAGCTACCCGAGCGCTGCGATCCTCCGCGCCGGGTGCTGCTCGTCACCGGGCGCCTGTTCGCTTCCGTGCTCCGTGACGCGGTCGCGCCGCTCGCCGCCCTCCCCGGCCTGGACCTCGAGGTACGTGAGGTGGCCAACCGCACCTTCGGCGAGGTCACGACCGTGGCGGGCCTGCTCGCCGGGGGCGACCTGCTCGCCGCCGTCGAGCCGGGCGAGGCCGACCTGGTGCTCATCTCGCCGAACATGCTCAAGTACGGCACCGAGACGCTCCTCGACGACACCACGCTGGGCGAGCTGCAGGAGCGGCTCGGCGTGCCCGTGCGCACCGGTGGCACCACCCTCGGCCGCCTGGCCCGTACCGTGCTGCAGGGTTCTGCGGAGCACAGCCTGCCGACCTTCGGATTCAGCACCCACGCGGTCAAGGAAGCCTCCAAGCAACACTGAGCCGGCGCGCGGCAACCATCGCCGCCGTGCACGCGTGGTAGCCTCCGACCGTGACCCGCGAGCCTCCCGTGACGCGCTCCATCGGGCGCTACCTAGCCTTCGTCAAGTTCGAGCACACCCTATTCGCCCTGCCCTTCGCCTACGGCAGCATGTTGCTGGCGGCCGGGGGGTGGCCCGGCTGGCGCGTGTTCACGCTCGTGAGCCTGGCGATGGTGGGCGCCCGCACTGCGGCCATGGCCCTCAACCGCGTCATCGACGCCCGCATCGACGGCCAGAACCCGCGTACCAGCGACCGCGAGATCCCCGCGGGGCGGCTCACGCACACCGACGGGTTGGCGATGGCCGCGGCGGGGCTGGCGTTGCTGGCGGTGGCCGGGGCGCTGCTCAACCCCCTGACGCTGGTCCTGCTGCCGGTCGCCGTCGTGTTCCTGACGGTCTACCCCTACCTCAAGCGCTTCACCTGGCTGTGCCACTTCTGGCTGGGCGCCACCATCGGTGCGGCGGCCGCGGGCGGCTGGATCGCGGTGACGGGCGCCTTCTCGTTCACCGCCGTGGCATTGTGGCTGGCCGTCGGCGCCTGGATCGCCGGGTTCGACATCATCTACGGGGTGCTCGACCTGTCGTTCGACCGTCGCACCGGCCTGCACAGCATCCCGGTACGCTTCGGGGTGCGGCGGGCGCTGGCGGTATCGGCGGCCGCGCATGGGGTGAGCTTCGCGGCGCTCGCCTCCGTGCTGCTGTGGATCCACCTCGGCTGGCCGTACAGCGTGGCGCTCGCGGCCACCGCCGCGGTGCTGGTCTACGAGCAGGTGGCCGTGCGCAGACTCGATCCCGCGGTGGTGCTGCGGAGTTTCAACGCCAATCTCGCCGTGGGCCTGCTGATGCTCCTCGGCATCATGGGCGGCCTGGCGCTGCACGGTTGATCGTTCACCCGGCCGACCGACCGGGTGCCGGGGAACGGTGCTGCTGAGTGAACCTGTTACCGTAGCAGGCGTGGCCGAGGTTCCCCTGTTCCCGCTCGAGGTCGTGGTGTTCCCGGGCATGACCGTGCCGATCCACGTCTTCGAGGAGCGCTACAAGCGGCTCGTGCGGTTCTGCCTGGAGAACGATCGCAAGCGCTTCGTGATGGTGCTGGTGACACACAACGCGCCGATCCGGGACACGCCGGTCGGGATCGCCGAGATGGGGTCGCTGGTGGACATCCTGAGCGTGCAGGAGAACGCAGACGGCAGCTTCGACCTGCTGGTGCACGGGCAGGAGCGCTGCAGGGTCGAGGTCGTGCGGCGTGAGGACGTGCGTGAGGACGACGGCGGGCACCGTCCGCTGTTCTTCGTGAACGACGCCGCGGAGACGGTCGCCCGGGACGACCCCAACCAGGAGCAGGTCGCGGCCTGGGACGCGCTCGATACCTTCCGCCAGTACGCGGCCACGTTCTTCGCCGACGGGGCGGTGTCGCAGGTGGAGGCCAACGTGCCCGAGGAGCCGCTCTACCAGGCATCGTTCGTGTGCGCCAACCTGCGTGTGTCGCTGGCATCGCGTCAGGTGCTGCTCGAGGCCGGCTCGTTGCGCGAGCGGTTCGAGCTCGCCCGCAAGATGATGGCGGAGCAGCTCAGCACCGCGCCCGAGAGGGAAGTGTGAGCGTGCGGACCGAGCCCGACGCCGAGGCCTTGCGTTTCCGGTGGCAGGACCTTCCGGTCGTTACCGCGGATCTGCCCGGAACCGGGGGGCGCATCCGCAGTCGTCCGGAGGACTTCCGGGTCGAGGAGATCCCCGCGTACCTGCCGCAGGGGAGCGGCTCGCACCTGTTCCTCAGAGTCGAGAAGCGCAACCTCACCACCCGTGACCTGGTAGCGGCGCTGATCCGGCACGGTCTGCGCGAGAACGAGATCGGCGTTGCCGGGCTGAAGGACAAGAGCGCCGTTACCGTGCAGTGGATCAGCGTGCCCAAGCGCGGCGAGGGGGCGGTCGCCGCGCTCGAGGCGATGCCGGGGGTCGTGGTACTGGAGCGCGCCTACCACCGCAACAAGCTCGGGATCGGGCACCTGCGGGGCAACCGCTTCGCGGTGCACGTGCGCGATCTCGACGACACCGCGGAGGCGGCGGCGCGGGCCCGTGCCGTGCTGAAGGCCCTGGCCGAGTGGGGGACCCCGAACTACTTCGGTCCGCAGCGGTTCGGCCGTTTCGGCAACAACGCCATCGACGGCATCAAGGTGCTGCACGGCGAGCGCGTGCCCGGCGGCCATAGGCTGCGCCGCTTCTTCGTATCGGCGTTGCAGTCGCTGCTGTTCAACGCGCTGCTGGCCGAGCGTATCGACGCCGGGCTCTACCGTCGCGTCGTCACCGGGGACTGGGCCCGTAAGCACGACACCGGCGGGGTGTTCCGGGTCGACGACGGGGCGCTGGAGTCGCCGCGCGCCGACCGCCTCGAGATCAGCGCCACGTTGCCCCTCTACGGCCGCCGGGTCCGACTCTCCGAGGACGAGGCGGGTGCCCTCGAGGCGAGCGTATTGGAGCGTTACGGACTGACCTGGAGCGCCTTCGGCTCCCGTCGAGGCGACCGCCGGTCCAGCCGGGTGGTGCTGGAGGCTCCCGACGTCCGCCAGGAGGACGGGGCGCTCGCCGTCGCCTTCACGCTGCCCAAGGGGAGTTACGCCACGGTGGTGCTCCGCGAGCTGACGAAGGTCGACGTGGACGCGCCGCTCGAACCCGCTGCCGGCACCGCGGACGTCGACGGCGCCGACGAGGACAGCGAGGATGACGACGCCGCCTGAGAACGGAGCCGTGCGCGGCGCCGCTCAGCCGGCGCCGCGGTGGGCGCTCCGCCCTCGCCGACGTGCGCTCCGTTCCGACGGCCGCACCAGGCGCCTTGCCAGCAGCTCCACCAGGAACAGCAGCAGCGCTGCCGCCGCCAGGGGCGGCCACAATGGAACCCGGCTGCCGCCGACCGCTGGAGCGTAGGGGCCGGGCTCGGTGACGACGGTTCCGCCGGTCCGGCGGGCGATCTCGGCCAGCAGTGCGCCGCCGTTGCCGTCGGCGAACTCGGGGTCGGGGCCGCCCACGCCCGCCCGCGCGACCACTTCGGAGCCCTCGGAGACGACCACGTCTCCGCTGCTCCCGGCGCTGTAGGGCAGACGCGCTTGGTAGCGGCCCGGAGCCACCTGCTCCATGGTCGTGACGCTGCCGTCGAAGCGGGCCGTGAGCGTCTCGTTGTTGACGTACTCCCCGCCTTTCACGGCGTCGACCACCACCTGCAACGCTCCCCCGTCGCGCTTCGCGCGCGCCTGGTAGACCAGCGGGCTCGCCTGGAGCCAGCGGGCCAGGGTGGCGAGATCGCCGGGGAGGCCCGCCCAGGCTCCGAACGGCCCGGCCCACTGGTTGAGGTCGGTGGTGAGCGCCGCGGTGCGTCCCAGGCCGACATGACGGATGGCCAGGATCGGCTCCTGGCGCTTGCCTTCCAGCAACTCCTGGGCATCCGGCCGGAGGCTCGTCGCTACGTAGGCGTCGACCTCGGGGAGCACGTTCGGGAACTGCAGCAGGGCGTTGGGGCGCGCCTGCGGAACGGTCGGGTCCTCGACCAGCAGCTTTCGGGTGGCGGTCAGCGCTTCGCTGGTGAAGATCGACGGAAGGGTGTTCACGTCGAGCGCCTGGTAGTAACGGCCTCCGCCGGCCGCGGCGATGGCGGAGAGGCGCTGGAAGTCCGCGGCGTCGCCGATGGCGATGGTGGACGTGGTGATGCCGTCGGCGCGCGCTCGAGCCGCCAGCGCGCCGAAATCGGTCACCGTCCCGCTGTTGAACGGCCCCTGCCCGTCGTAGAGCTTGCCGTCGGAGAGGATGATGACGTGCTTGACCGAAGCGCGCGCCTGTCGCAAGGCGTCGAGGGCGTCGGTGTAGGCAGGCCCGAGGACGGTGCCGCCGGCGGTGGTGATGGCGAGGATGCCCTGCAGCATCTCGCGCTTGCCGCGTTCGGTGGCCTTGCGCAGGTGGAAGACCCAGCTCGTGCTGGACGGGTCGCTGAAGGCGATCAGGCCGATCAGGTCCTCCTGGTAGGCGAGCTCGACCACCTTGACGGCCCCCTGCTTGGCGAGCTCGAGCTTCGAGGGCGAGCCCGCGCTCATCGACTGCGAGTGGTCGAGGATGATGACCATCGCGACCTGCGGCACGGTGACCTGGGTCCGCACGTCGGTGGAGACGGGAAGGACGTCCTCGACCGGGGTGCGGTACCAGCCGCCGAGCCCGAAGCTGTGGGGACCGCCGGTCATCCACAGGCCGCCACCGCTCTGCACGTACTGCTTGAGGAGCTCGAGCTGGCCGGGCGTGAACTGCGCGGCGCTGCCCCGCACCACCACCGCGCCGACGTCCAGCGGCGCCTTGATGTCGGCGACCGTGCCGTTGCGTACGTCGATCCCCTGGGTGACCAGCAGTCGCGACAGCGCCGGGTCGCCGATGATCAGAACAGGCGGCTTGGCGCGCACCGAGATCATGGTGCGTTGCGCGTCATCGCCGGTCGGTTGCGCGAAATCGGCCGTGAGCGCGGCATCGACCTCCGCCGAGGAGGCGTCGGCGCCCACCTGGAAGCTGAACGGGATGGCGCTCCGGCCCACCGGGACGTCCTTCGTGATCGGGTCGAGGACACGCCCGTCGACGCTCGGCCGCAAGGTCACGGTGCCGGCCCGGTCGCTGTCGACGACGGCCACCACCTGGACCTTCTGGCCGGGCGCCGCCTGTTCCGGCGCCAGCAGTTGCGACAGTCGCACGTTGGGACGGCGTGGCACCAGGAGGGTGTCGACGGGGATGTCGGGCAGGGCGTTCAGGGCCTGGCCTTGCGACTGTACGCCGTCGCTGACCAGCAGCGCGCGGCGCGCGCCCGACGCGGCGGCCACCTGCAGCGCGCGGGCCAGGTCGGTCGAGCCGGTATCGAGGACCGAGGGGACCTCGGCATTGACCGTGGGCACCCGGGCGGTGTCGGCCGCTAGGTAGAAGACCTCGGGCCGCGCCGCGGCGCCGCGCCGATCGAGCGCCCGGATGGCCTGCAGCGCGCTGTCGCCGACGCTGGCGGAGACGTCGACCAGCAGCGCGACTCGACCTCCGGCCCCGGGCAGCGACGGCTGGGCGAGGCCCACCACCAGCAGCGCCAGTGCCAACGCCCGCAACCACCACCAGGGCCGCCGCGGCAGCGCGAGCAGCAGCGGTAACGCCAGCAGCGCCCAGGGGAACCCCAGGTGAACGCCCGCAGGGAGCACGCCCCATGCTAGCAGCCGCGGGCGCCGCTCCCGGGACCGTCGCGACCCTACGGACGTGGTTGCGCCAGACGCGAAGTTTTCGCCCTGGGGACGGTGCCATGCCCTGCTATGATTTCGGCGATGACCGCGGCCCAACAACCGTACGTGCTCGTCGCCATGACGACCGAGGAGCGTGGCGAGGGGCTGCGTGGCGTGGTGACGGAGATGGGGCTGGCGGCGACGATGTTCAACGACGTCGAGGAGCTGCTCTATCACACGCGCGTATCGGTTCCCACGGCGCTGGTGCTCGAGCACGGCCTGGCCGCCAAGGTGCCCCAGCTCGACCTGGTGGCGCTGCTGCGGCGGCGCAAGGCGTTGGCCAGCATCCCCTTGATCTACCTCGGTCCTCCCGATCCGCAGATCCATGCCACGGCGATGAGCTCCGGCGCCGATGCCTACCTGGCGCTGCCCACCCGGCCTCAGGTGGTGAAGGCGCACCTGGAGCGGCTGCTCGACCGTTACCAGACCGAACGCACGCTGCGTGACGCGCTCGAGCACTCGCGCAGCTTCGAGCAGGCCTACAAGGAGAGCGAGCGCGTCAAGGACGACCTCATCCACATGCTGGTCCACGACCTCAAGAGCCCCATCGCGAGCGTCATGGGCCTGCTCGATCACAGCCTGGAGATGATCAAGGCCGATCCGGGCGAGACCGGCATCGAGGAGTTGCTCGGCCTGGCCCGCAGCGAGTCGCAGCATCTGCTGAACCTGGCGGCCAACATCCTGGACGTGCGGCGCATGAAGGAAGGGCACATGCCCTTCGAGCCTCAGTCGATCGCGAGCCTCACCGAGCTCGCCAAGGAGTCGCTGGGTGACGTCAGCGGCGGCCCGCGCGATCGCAACTTCGGCTTCCTGGTCCGCCCCGAAGCGGAGATCCTTGCGGCCGACCCCAAGCTGCTCCGACGGGTACTGGCCAACCTCATGGCGAACGCCATCAAGCACACGCGGCGCGGCGGCTACATCGACTTCCGTGCCTGGAAGCAGGACGAAGACTTCGTACTCAGCGTTCGCGACGACGGCGAGGGCATCCCCGAGGCCGACCAGAAGCGCGTGTTCAACGCCTTCGAGCAGTCCCGGCACACCGTCCACGATCGCTACGACACCGGCATGGGCCTGACCTTCTGCAAGCTCGCCGTCGAGAAGCACGGCGGGCGTATCTGGGTCGAGTCCAAGGTCGGCCGCGGCAGCACCTTCTTCTTCACCATCCCGGCGAACGTGCCGGCGCGCTCCGACGAGGGCGTCGCCGTCGGCAGCGTGTGACCGCCACGGGGCGCGCCCGCCGCGACCCCGCTGAGGTGCCTTCCTGGTCGCTGGAGGCGGAGCTGTGGCAGCGCGGCTACTCGCCCGTGGCCGGCGTCGACGAGGCGGGCCGGGGGGCGCTGGCCGGCCCGGTGGTAGCCGCCGCCGTGGTGCTGCCTCCCGGCGAGCATCCGTTCCGGGACTCCAAGGTGCTGACGCCGCGTCGCCGTGAGGAGCTCGCTCTGCGCGTGCGCGACAGCGCGTTGGCCTGGTGCGTGGGCGAGGCCAGCGCGGCCGAGATCGATCGCCTCAACATCCTGGAGGCCACCCGCCTGGCGGCTCGACGCGCGGTCGCCGGGCTGCCGTCCGGTGTGAGGCCGGGCGCCCTGGTCACCGACTACCTGCGGTTGGGCGCGGGGCTGGCCGAGCTGGCCGTGCCCCGTGCCGACGGTCGCAGCTTGCAGGTCGCGGCCGCCAGCATCCTCGCCAAGACGGTGCGTGACGACAGGATGCGGGAGCTCGCGGAGCGCTTCCCCGGCTACGGCTTCGAGGCGCACAAGGGGTACGGCTCGGCCCGGCATCTGGCGGCCCTGGCGCGCCTCGGCCCCTGCCCCGAACATCGCCGCACCTTCGCGCCGGTGGCACAGGCCCGGCTGTTCGCACCGTAGAATGGAGCGTCCCCTTCGGTGGGGCGCCCCCCGCGCGGCGCTCCCGTGGCCGCGTCCGGCGCAGCTCGTCGCGGCGGCGCTGGTTGAACCGGCGGGGCGCTAGGGAGCGACGACCATGCCCGAGTGCATCGGTGTGAAGTTCGATAACGGTCCGAAGATCCACTACATGGAGGCGCCGCCGACCCCGCCGCAGGTGGGCACGCGCTGCGTGGTGAGTACCCGCCGTGGCCTGGAGCTCGGGCGCGTGCGCACCGAGCCGCGCGACGTCTCCAAGGCGCACGGCCACTACGTGCGCGATGCGCTCCAGGACGACCTGCAACGCTACGAGGAGCTGCAGCGCCGTGCCGATGACCTGAAGTGGCTGCTGCGGGCACGGGCCCGTCAGAGCGGCGCTGACGTCAAGATCGTGGCCGCGGAGTTCACCATCGACGAGGAGATGATGGTGGTGAGCTACTCGTCGGAGGAACACCCGCCGCTACGCGTGCTGGCCCAGGAGCTGATCCAGCACACCACGGCGCGCATCGAGTTCACCAATGTCGGCCCTCGTGACCAGGCCCGCATGCTGGGCACGCTCGGCGCCTGCGGCGACGCCTCGTGCAGCTCGACCTGGCTGCAGAGCTTCAGCGCCGTCAGCATCCGCATGGCTCGAGACCAGCAGCTCCCGCTGAACCCCGAGAAGATCAGCGGCCCCTGCGGGCGCTTGATGTGCTGCCTGCAGTACGAGCACGACATGTATCGAGAGCTCCTCAAGGGCATGCCGAAGAAGGGCGGACGGGCGTGCCACGACGAGAGCGGCACCTGCGGCCGGATCGTCAAGCTCAACCCGCTCAAGGGCACCGTCGATCTTCGCACCGAGGAGGGCGTGGTCGAGGAGTATCCCGCCTCCGAGGTGAGCCGGACGCGCGCCTAGCGGGCCGCCGTCAGGGTCGCACGGCGGCCCGCAGATCGAGCGCCAGCGTGGCGAGCGCCAGCGGCTGGCTGGCGTACGCCTCGAGGGCACGCTCGCAGGTCTCGATGGCGTCCAGCGACGCGACGTAGGCGGGGGCGGGCAGCCCGCGCAGCGCCTCGCGCAGCAGCTCCATGGGCGCCACCGATTCGCTACGTTCCAGACGCCCGGCCAGCGCCTCGGCGGCGTCGAGCGTCTCCCGAAGGTCCCCGTCGAGCGCGGCGACGAGCCGGTCGACGGCCTCCTGCTGCGCCCGGTATCCGGCCGCGTCCTCTCGGGCCTGCAGCAGCGGGCCAGGCAGGCCCAGTCGGAACGCCGGATGCCGCTCCAGGCCTTCGAACGAGGCGACGTCGACCGCTCCCAGGCGCAGCGTGGCGCAGCGCGAGGCGACGGTGGGGAGCAGGGCGTCGGGCCCGGTGGCGATCAGCACGATCACGGCCCACGGGGGTGGCTCTTCCAGCATCTTCAAGAAGGCGTTGGCGGCGCTGGCGTTGAGGGCCTCGGCATGGTCGATGACTGCCACGCGGCGGGCGTAGCGGGGGCGGCTCTCCAGCCACGGGCCCAATGGGTCGGGGTCGCCCTGGGGCCTCGCCACGAGCTGATCGATGGTGATCTCGAGCTGGCGTCGTTGACGGCCGCTGCGCGTCGTCAGCGAGGGTGCCACCACACGCACGTCCGGGTGGGCGCCGGTCTCCAGCGCGCGGCAGCTGGAGCACGTGCCGCAGGGACGTGTCGCGCTGTCGGGCGCCTGGCAGTCGAGCAGAGCCGCCAGCCACAGGGCCACCGGACGCCGCCCCACGCCGTCGGGACCGGCCAGCAACAGCGTGTGCGGACCGCTGTTGGAATAGAGGCTCCGCAACGCCTCGCGGGCCGAACGGTGGCCGAGGATCTCCGCCACGGCGCTCAGCGGCCCACCGCCAGGCGCGCCGCCAGCACCTCGGGATAGCCGGCCGACCGCACCGACTGCTGTACGACGACGACGTCGAACTCGACGCGGAAGAGCTCGAGGGTGCCCGCTGCGTCGTCGAACAGGGCGTAGGCTGCGAGCGGGATGCCGTCGCGCGGCTGCCCCACCGAGCCCGGGTTGATGAACAGGCGCGCGCGCGGGGGGATGCGATAGAGCGCGCGCTCCTGCCGGAACTGGACCGTGCGCCAGATGGGGCCGCCTTCGGTCTCGACCGCCGCGAAGATCTTGGGAACGTGGGTGTGGCCCACCAGACAGAGCTGCTGGGCGAGCAGCGGCAGATTGGCCTGGGCGTTCTGGACCGTGGCGAGGTACTCCCACGGGCTGCGGAGCGCACCGTGGGCAGCCTCCCAGCCTTCTTCGACGACATGGTCCCGGAGATCCCGGAGGAACTGCAGGCTGTCGGCGGAGAGCTCCGGGAGCTGCCGCGCCAGCACCTCCGTGACGACGCTGTCCTCGCGGTGGCCGGCGGCCTGGCCGTCGGCCAGGGCGAGGAGCGCCGCGTCGTGGTTGCCGAGGATCCGGACCTTGGGATCGAGCGAACGCAGCAGCGAGACGACCTTCTCGGCGTCGGGGTAGTAGCCCACGGCGTCACCGAGGAACAGCACGTCGTCGTAGCCGCGATGGTCCGCGTGGCGCAACACCGCCTCGAGCGCTGGAGCGTTGGCGTGCACGTCGCTCAAGACCAGGTACCGCATGTGCGGCGAGGATACCATCCCTGCCCTTCGGTCCGGCCCGTGAGGGCGGGGAGGCTCGGAGCTATACTGTGCTGATGCACGGCCCGTCCCAGCGCCGCGGGCGTCCCGCCGAGCGACGTCGTTCCTGGTGGCCTCTTCCTCACCGCGGGTGCCCGCATGCGTGGGTGCGATGGGCGTAGCGGTGCGGCGGGCGATCGCGCTGCTGGCGTTGCTGGCGCTGCTTTCGTCGGCCGCCGCGCAGATCTCGGTGCCGACCTTCGGTACCCGCGGGGGCGTGCCTGCACGGGTGCTCAACGACTTCATGCCGGCCCTTCGGGCCGCGATCGAGCAGGCCACCGGCCTGAGCGTGAGCACCGGCGACCTCATCACCCCGGGCATCGCCGGCAGCCTCGAGCCGGAGTTCGCGATGCTCATCGCGGACCTCGACAACGCGCGCTACGCCGTTTCCGGCGAGATCGCGCGGAGCCAGGTGCAGGGCGCCGAGCCGTACACGGTCAACCTCATCGTGGTGGACGCCAAACGCAAACGCAACACCGACCTCATCAGCCGACCGCTGCAAGCGGGTGCGGTCGAGGACACGGTCAAGGCGCTCGCGGCCGCCGTCGCCAGCTTCACCGGCGCGGCCGTGAGCCTACCGAGCGGCAGTGCCGGGCTCTTCATCTCCAGTGAACCGGGCGACGCCGACGTGTTCCTCGATGGGGTGCCGGTGGGGCGCACCTCGAAGCTCGACGTGCTGATGCTCGAGCCCGGCCGCTACGATCTGGAGGTCCGCAAGGAGGGCTTCCTCCCCGAGACGCGCTCGGTCGAGCTCCGTGCCGACGACACCAGCTTCGTGCACGTCATCCTCACCGCCATCTCGGGGGGCAGCATCCAACTCTCGGCCGACCCCGGGGCTCGGGTCTTCCTCGACGGAGTGCGTGAGGGGGTCACGCCGCTGACGTTGCCCGCCCTACCCGGCAGCCACACCGTGCGGCTCGAGCGCTCGGGCTTCATCACGGAGAGCTTCGCCGTGCTGGTGAGGAACTACCGCGTGACGCGGGTGGTGGTCACGCTCAAGCCGGTGAGCGACCCGCTGCTGTTCTGGTCCGAGACCCGTTCGCAGCAGATATCCATCGACGGTGTCGTCCAGAACGGCGGGTTCGCCGTACGGCTCGGACCCGGCCTGCACACCTTCGAGCTACGGGGTCCCACTGGCACCACCAAGGTGCTGCGTGCGGTTCCCGACCACGGGGTGTTCCGCCTCGACCTCGAGAGCGGCGCGTTGATCCCCGTTCCCCGCTGACGCCCGACCGGCCCTGCGATGGGCCGGCTACGGGGTCGATGGCCCGCCCGGCAGGGTCACGGGAAGGGCGTAGGACAGGGCCACTACCGCCGAGGTGCCGGCCGGCCCGGAGGCAGCCGCGGCCCGGACGGTGGCGCTCCCTGGACCCGCCTCGAACGACAGGTCGAGGCGCGCCCGATAGGGGGGCACGTCGCGCCGGTACGGCTCGGCGTCGAGGCCGACCACCGCCTGCACCGGTCCGAGCGCTTGGGCGAGCGACACGGTGGCGCCGGGCGCCAGTCCGCCCTCCGCATAGCCCAGGTAGAGCGCGCCGTCCAGATCGGGCGCGCGCCGTCGGTGGTAGGTGAAGCCCACGCCGATGGCGGCGTCGCCGCCCGGCGCGGTGGGCGGCAGGTAGCCCTCGAGCCGCAGCGACAGCTCGTGCGGCCCGATGGCGCGCAGCCAGCGAAGGCGGGCGTTGGCGCGCCAGGTCGCGCCGCTCGGCAGCCAGTAGAGCTGTGGGCTCGCTTGCACGATCAACGCTCGGGCGGGCCGGCCGCTGGCGTCGAGCTCCACCCCCCAACCTCCGGCGGCGAACGGGGGGCGCGCTGCTCCGGCCACCGCCAACGGATCGAAGCGTTCGGGCGCGGCCGTGAAGCCCGACACTCGGACGCCCAGAGCCAGCGGGCCGAGCACCCCGCGAACGCCGAGCGCGCCCTGGGCCTGGCCGTCGGTGCGCACGGCCAGTGCCGCCTCCCCGACGACGTTGCCCAGCGGCCCGAAGGTGTCGTTCGCCTGCATACCGAGGTCGAGCTGCACGGCGTCGTCGTAGGCGAGGCCGAGCGTTACCCGGGTGGCCCCGACACGCGCGTTCTCCACGCGCAACGAGGCCGCGAAGCCGCCGGTTACGGTCGCCGAGGGTAGGCCCGCCGCCACGCCGACGCGCAGCGTCTGAGCGTAGGCCGAGGTCACCAGGGCGAGGGCGCTCAGCAGAGCGAGGGGTGCAAGGCGGGCGGTGCGTGGATGCGCGCGTGCCATGAGCCCAGTGTGCCCCGCCGGGACCGGGTCGGGCCAGTCTCCGGCGGCATGGTGGGCGTGCGTTCCCGGGCTGCTCCGAAACGAGTGCTAGACTGTGCGGCGATTCCCGGCCCAGGAATCCCCCTACCTATGAACATACTCGGACACGTCACCGTACTTCCCCGCATCCCCGAGCCTATCCGGCGCCTCGACGACCTGGCCCACAACCTGTACTGGACGTGGGAGCCCGGCGCGCGCCGGCTGTTCCGGCAGCTCGATCGTGAGCTGTGGGAAGCCTCGGACCACAACCCCATCGCCCTCATCCGCGACATCCGCCAGGAGCGCCTCGACGGTGCGGCAGTCGATCCCGAGTACCTCGAGGCCTACGCCCGGGTGGTCGAGCACTTCGACGCCTACCTTTCGGCACCCAGCTGGTTCCAGCACCGCATCGGGCGACCCGACGACCTCTACGCCTACTTCTGTGCGGAGTACGGCTGGCACGAAGCGGTGGCGCTGTACTCGGGCGGCCTGGGCGTGCTCGCCGGCGACCACACCAAGGCCGCATCCGACCTCGGCGTGCCGCTGGTGGCGGTCGGGCTGTTCTACCCCGAGGGGTACTTCCATCAGCGGGTGGCGAGCGACGGCCGGCAGGAAGCGGTGTACGTGCGCCACAGCCCCGCGGACCTGCCGCTGGCGCTGGCGGTGGGCGAGGACGGCGAGCCCGTCACCGCACGCGTCGACGTCTTCGGCCGCTCCGTCGAGCTGCGGGCCTGGACGGCCCGCGCCGGGCGGGGACGCGTGTTCCTGCTCGATGTCGATTTCGGGGACAACCACCCCGACGACCGTCAACTGTTGAGGCGCCTGTACGGCGGCGACCAGCGTACCCGGGTGGCGCAGGAGATCATCCTCGGCATCGGCGGAGTGCGCATGCTGCGGGCCCTCGGGGTGGCACCCAGCGCCTGGCACATGAACGAGGGGCACAGCGCGTTCATGGTGCTGGAGCGCTGCCGCGAGCTGGTCACCGAGGGACTCACGTTCGCGCAGGCTCGGGAAGCAGTGACCGCCAACACCCTCTTCACGGTGCACACGCCGGTCGCGGCCGGTAACGACGCCTTCCCGTTCGATCTCGTGAACCAGGCCTTGACCGGCTTCTGGGGGAGCCTCGGGCTCAAGCCTCAGGAGTTCCACGAGCTCGGCACGGCCGACCACGGCTGGGGAGCGGTGTTCAGCATGCCGGCGCTGGCGTTGCGATTCTCCTCGGGTCGCAACGGTGTGGCGCGGCTCCACGGCGAGACGAGCCGGCGCATCTGGAGTGACCTGTGGCCCGGCGTGCCGGTCGACGAGATCCCCATCGGACACGTCACCAACGGCGTGCACTTGTCGAGCTGGATGGCGCCGGAGGTGCAGGAGCTGCTGGGGACGGTGCTGCCCGCGGACTGGCCTGAGCGCTTCGACGACCTTGCCATGTGGGACGGCGTGCGCGAGCTCGACGATGGCGCGCTCTGGAACGTCCGCCAGGCGCTGAAGGCGCAGAGCGTGCGCTTCCTGCGCCGTCGCGTGCTGCGCCAGCTCGACCGGCAGGAGGCGAGCCCGACGGCGCTGAAGGACACCGGCCAGCTCTTCGACCCGGATGCGCTCACCATCGGCTTCGCCCGCAGGTTCGCTACCTACAAGCGCGCGACGTTGATCTTCCGTGACCTGGACCGGCTCGAGCGCATCCTCGGCGATCCCGACCGGCCCGTCCAGCTGGTGTTCTCCGGCAAGGCGCATCCGGCGGACGAAGCGGGACAGGCCCTCATCGCGCACATCCACAACCTCTCGAAGGAGCCACGCTTCGCAGGTCGCATCCTCTTCGTGGAGGACTACGACATGGCCGTAGGACGCGCACTCACCCGCGGGGTGGACGTCTGGCTCAACAACCCGCGCAGGCCGCTGGAGGCCTCGGGCACGAGCGGCCAGAAGGCGGCCATGAACGGGATCTTGAACCTCTCCATCCTCGACGGCTGGTGGCCCGAGGGCTACGACGGCACCAACGGCTGGGCCATCGGAGGGGCACGCTCGCTGGACGACGACGAGCGTGCTGACGCCGAGGACGCCGACGCCCTGTACGCCATCCTCGAACGGGAGCTGATCCCGCTGTACTACCGGCGAGACGGTGCCGGCGTTCCCCGCGACTGGCTGGCGCGCGTCAAGGAGGCGATCGCCACCGTGGCGCCTCGCTTCAACGCACAGCGCATGGTGAAGGACTACGTGTCGCGGTACTACGCGCCGGCCGCCCGCCGGGGCGAGGCGCTGTCTGCCGACGGCTACCGCGGTGCGCGCGACCTCGCGGCCTGGAAGCAGCGCGTGGTCCAGCAGTGGCCGAACGTGACGCTCAGCGCCGAGCCGGGCGAGGACCGGCTCCACCGCATCGGCGACGACCTCGAGGTGAGCGCGGTGCTCTCCGCGCGCGACCTCTCGGCCGACGAGATCCGGGTAGAGGTCGTGTACAGCGCCGAGGAGGACGCTCTTCAGCGCAACATCCAGGTCGTGGCCATGACCCGGGTCGAGGACGATGGCGACCTTCGGACCGAAGGCGGGACCCTCTACCGGGTGCGCTTCCGGCCGGAGCTGAGCGGTCGCCTGGCGTACGGCGTGCGTGCCTACGCCTTCCACCCACTCCTGGCAACGGCCGCCGACGCGCGGGCGGTGCGCTGGGCCTGAGATCCGTCGCGGCGGCGCGGACCGTGTCCGCGCTCCGCGCGCCGGCGGGCGTGGCCGCACGGAGGCGCGAAGGTGGCGGTCCGTCGAGGCTACAGCCCGGCGAGGTCGGTGATGACCAGGAGCCGCTGGAGCGCGCTGATCGCCCGTGCCGGGAAGCGATCGAGATCCCCTGAGCCGTGCAGCGTTGCCTGCAGCGCTGCACGCTTGTCCTCGCCCCGGACCAGGAAGGCGACGACGCGACTGCGGCTGAGGGCGGCTGCGCCCAGGCTGAGGCGAGTCTGGAGCTGGTCGCTCGGCCGCACGACCTGGGTCAGGCCGGGCTCGAGCGCCGCTCCGGTGCCCGGGAAGAGACTGGCGGTGTGGCCGTCGGCGCCGAGCCCGAGAAGCGTCAGATCGAAGGTGGGTGCTTCGCCCAGCACGCTGCGCAGCGTGGCAGCGTAGGCGTTCGCCGAGGCCTCGGGAGTGTCCAGGTGGGGCCATGGCAGCACCTGCGCCTCCGGTATCGGCACTGCATCGAGGAAGGCCCTGCGGGCGGCGCCGGCGTTGCTGGCGGGGTGCTCCAGAGGGACGTAGCGCTCGTCGCCCCAGGTCACCCAGCTGGACCGCCACGGCAGATCACTCCGCGATGCCAGCGCGCGGTACATCGGCACCGGCGTGGAGCCGCCGGAGAGCGCCACCACGAAGCGACCCCGGCTCTCGATCGCCGCTCGCATGGAGGCTTCGAACAGCTCCAGCGCCGCTTCGGCAACGTCGTCCACGTGCAGGATCTCGGGTTCACGCATGGCGCGAGTATACGGGGGCGCCACGGAGGGCTCGGTTAGACTGGCCCATGAATCCGACACGTGACGATGCCCTCTCGTTGATGGAGTCCTGGACGGAGTCGGACAGCCTCCGCAAGCACATGCTGGCGGTGGAGGCGGCGGTGGCCGCCTACGCCCGGGCCGAGGGCGAGGACGAGACGTTGTGGGCGGTCGCCGCCATCCTGCACGATTTCGATTACGAGCGCTACCCGAACCCCGATCGCGATGCATCGGGCCATCCCTGGGTCGGCGTGAGGACGCTGCAGGAGCTCGGCTACCCCGAGGCTGTCACCGACGCGATCCTCGGCCATGCCGACTACACCGGCGTGCCGCGGACGTCGCGGCTCGCCAAGACCCTCTTCGCCTGCGACGAGATCACCGGGCTCATCACAGCGGCGGTGCTGGTGCGGCCCGATCGGGACATCGCCAACCAGACGGTGAAGAGCCTCAAGAAGAAGTTCAAGGACAAGGCGTTCGCGCGCGGCGTGAACCGCGACGACGTGCGCCAGGGCGCCGAAGAGCTCGGCGTCGAGCTGTGGGACCACGTGGCCTTCGTGTTGCTCGCCATGCAGGAGCGGGCCGGTGCGCTGGGTCTGGACGGGCGCCTGGCCGAGGCCGGCTAGCGCTTCTCGGCCCCTCGTGGACGTGCCGGCCGTCAGCGGGTGGAGGTCGCCCGGCGGCCCGTCGGCGCGGGGGCCGCACGCGCGGCGGGGGCGGCCAGCACGCGAACGTTCCAGTGCCAGCCTGAGGCCGTGCGACGGAACAGCGGCCAGACCACCAGCAACGCCCGTCCCTCGATCGAGGCGGACGGGACCGGGCCGAAACTGCGCGAGTCGAAGGACGCCGTCGGGCGGCGGTTGTCTCCCATGACGTAGACGTGACCGGACGGTACGCGCGTCACCCGCACGCTGCCCAGGCCATGGAAGGCTCCCACCAGGTAGGGCTCGGGGCGCGTCCGGCCGTCGACATAGAGCACGCCCGCGCGCATGCCGACGCGCTCACCGGGCCCCGCGACGATCCGCTTGATCAGCAGGTGCCGGCTCAGAAGCCCCCACAGGCCCGTGGTCGCACGGGTTGGATCGGGGAAGAAGACGATGTCGCCGGAGGCGAACGGCTGCCCCCCGAGGCGCTGCAGCCAGGCGCCGGTTCGTACCACCAGAACGCGCTCGTTGTTGTGGAGGGTGGGCTCCATGGAATGTCCGTGCACTACCACCACGCCCGCCACGAAGACGCTGAACAACAGTCCCAGCAGGACCGCGGCCAGCCACAGCGTGAGCCAGCGCGAGGCCGCCGGGCGTGTCACGGCCTGCGGCGAACCAGAGGCCAGGGCTTCAGGAAGGGTGCCGGCTCGCGGGTCGTTCTTCGCTCGACTCACGGCGAGCAGTCTAACGCCGTGCTGGAGCCGGGTCTGCAGCCTGGGAGCCCTTCGGTCAGCGGCCTTCGCGCAGGCCGGCGCGGCGCGGCGCGCTCACCGTGCGTGCCGGTGTGCCGGAACGGGTCGGCGTGAGCAGCGCATCCAGCCCTCCCGCCGCGTCGAGGGCACGCTCGGCCGTCTCCTCGCCGTAGCGCACGATGGTGCGGAACTCGCGGAAGGACTCCACCCGCACCTCGGGCATGTCGAGCCGGATGCGCAGGTCGGCGGGGTGCAGGCTGTACTGGATGTCGACCAGGATGGACTGCGTGATGTCGCTGGTGCGGAACAGCATCTGCGCCATGGGCGTTCGGCGCTCGAGCCGCACGGTCTGCACCATGCGTTCCCACCAGGTGCCGTCGGAGGAGGCCGAGGCGTAGACGGAGCGCCGTGGCGAGGTGGCGTCCGAGGCGATGCAGTGCGTGGCGCCGAGCACGATGGCGGCCGCTACCGGCAAGTTGTTGACGATGCCGCCGTCGGCCAGCGTACGGCCCTCGAGCTGGATCGGCTCGAACGCGCCGGGGAAGCTGCTCGAGGCGCGCACGGCACGGACCAGGTTGCCTTCGGTGTGGACCACGCCCTCGCCCGTCTCGATGTCGGTGGTCGTGACGGCGAGCGGAACCTCGAGGTCCGCGAAGGTGGCGGGCAGGTGGTCGGAGAGGAACGCCTCGAGCCGATCGCCCTTGAACAGGCCGGTCTGCAACGAGAGATCGACGACCTCGCGCCAGCTGGTGGTGTCGGCGAGCTCGAACAGATCGTCGGCACGCCGGCCGCTGGCGTAGAACGCGCCCAGGATGGCGCCCATCGAAGTCCCGGCGATGACGTCGAAGCGTGCGCCGGCGCGTTCGAGCACCCGGAGCACACCGATGTGCGCGAACCCGCGTGCTCCCCCACCCGAGAGCACCAGCCCCATCCGCCCGTGGTCCTTCGGCGTTTCCATGCTGGTGAGACTATCACGCGCCCATAGGAGCGTCTGTGCCGCCGTAGACGGTGTTCGTCGGTCTGGCCGGCGGTGGCGGTGGACTCCGGCATGAGCTCCACCACGCGGACGGGACAGGTCCGCGCGACCCCGGACCGACCCCGCAACGGAGACGCGACCTCCTGTACCGCGAACGAGGGAGGGCGGCTCGAAGCCGCCCTCCCTCGTTCATCGGACGTTCGTTCGGTGCCTCAGGCGGTCACTGGCCGCCGCCGTTGGAGCCGCCGTTGGAGCCGCCGGCGCCGTTCGAGTTGGGGGTCTGCTGAACCACCTCGAGCGTCACCGTGACGGTGCGCGTCTTGCCGTTGCGTTCGACTTGCAGCGAGAGCTTGTCGCCCGCCTTCTTGCTGAGCACGATGCGCTGCAGATCGGTGACGGTCTTGATGCTGGTGCCGTCGGCCGAGAGGATGATGTCGCCACCGGCGGGGTAGTTCTGGCCGTTGACGTTGGCCTGGTAGGCCGGGCCCTCCAGTCCGGCCTTGGCGGCGGGACCGCCGGTCGCCACCTGCATCACCACCGCGCCGTGGTCGGGCATGTTGAGCGTCTTGCGTACGTCGGTCGGGAAGTTGTCGACGCCGATGACCGACACACCGATGCGCGGCTTGTTCTGGATATCGAGAGCCTGGGCGTAGATGCCGATGAGCCCGCCCTTCTTGAGGTCGGGAAGCGCCTTCTGGATGAGGCTCGAAGGCACCGAGAAGCCGATGCCGATGTTGCCGGCCTGGCCGTTGGCGCTCATCCCGGGGATGATCATCGTGTTGATCCCCATGACCTGGCCGGCAGAGTCGAGCAGCGGCCCGCCGGAGTTGCCGGGATTGATGGCGGCGTCGGTCTGGATCATCGGGATCTTGACCTGGCCGATCGAAGGCAGCTCGCGGCCCATGGCGGAGATGATGCCTTCGGTCACCGTCGACTGCAGGCCGAAGGGGTTGCCGATGGCGATCGCCTTCTGGCCGACCTTGACGTTGGCGACGTTGGCCAGCGGGATGGGCTTCGCGCCCGTCGGCAGATCACCGGGGTTGTCGAGCTGCAGCAGCGCCAGGTCGTAGTCGGGGTCGGCGCCCACCACATGCACCGGAAGCTCCTTCTGGCTACCCGGGAACGTGACCGTCACCTTGGCGCCGCTCAGGAGGTTGACCGATCCTTGCTGCAGAGCGTCCTTCACCACGTGGTAGTTGGTGATGATCTGGCCCCGGGCGTCGATCACGAAGCCCGAGCCGGCCGCCTGGAAGACCTGCGGCTGCTGCGGGAAGAGCTGCTGGAACTGCGGTGGAACGTTCTGCTGCTGGAAGGGGTTGACCCGTTGCCCTCTGACGGTGACGTTGATCGCCACCACGCTGGGGCCATAGGTGTCGACGATGTTGACCGTGTTCTGCTCGTTCTGAAGGAGCGCCGATGGCTGACTCCCGGTCGTCGTGGAGCTCGATTGAGCACTCACCACCGGGAACAGGTTGGCGCCGGCCAGCACCAGACCCACAGCGACGATCAGCGTGCCCATGCCGAAGGCGATACGCTTGCGAAACAAAGTAGTCCTCCTTCCGAATAGCCGTCCCCCGGCTTCCGGTCGCGGTGTCTGTCGGACGCGGGATGCGCCTTGGGGAGCGGGCCCGCACAACCCGCCCAACCATCGCCACTGTACGGGCGCAGGGTTAACGTGAGCGGAGACCACAATGAACTTCCTGAGGGGTGGCTCGGTTCAGGTCTCGCGCCCGGTGCCGGCCCGCTCCAGCCAGGCGACGAGCACTGCGCCGGCCACCAACAACAGCACGAGCGACAGGGCGCCGGCGCTGAGCCAGGGCCAGGTGACGTGACCGTTCGCGGTCACGAAGGGCCAGACCTTGCGCAGGCTGCCGAGCATGAAGCCCGCGAGGATGGCCAGGGTGACGTCGTGGGCGCGGCGTAGCAGCCAGGCCAGCAGACGCGCGAAGGTGAGCAGCCCCACCACCGCGCCGATCGCCAGCGGTGCCAGCACCGCCAGGTCCACGTGCGTCACCGCCGCCAGGGCCGCATCGTACTTGCCGAGTAGCACCAGCACGAAGGCGCCGGAGATCCCCGGCAGCATCAGCGCGCACACTGCCAGCGCTCCGCTGAACAGCAGGAAGGCGGGGGCCCCGGGCGTGACGGCCGGCGTCAGCCCGACCAGCCAGAACGCTCCGACGGCCGCCAACGCGGCACCCACGATGCCGCCGACGGTCCAGTGGCCGACGCGGCGCGCCACCAGTCCGGTCGACGCCAGGATCAGCCCGAAGAACAGGGCATGTACACCGCTCGGGTGGTGGGTCAGCAGCCAGTGCATCACCCTGGAGAGCGCCGCCACCGCCGTGGCGATCCCCAGCAGCACCGCCAGCAGGAAGCTACCGTTGGCCAGCCGGAAGGCCCGCCGCACGTGCAGCCGGGCGAGTGCGGTCAGGAACGCCGTCGACGTCAGCGATCCCAGGCTGCTGATCAGCTCCTGGTAGATGCCCAGGATCAGGGCCATCGTTCCCCCCGACACGCCGGGGATCAGGTCGGAAGTGCCCATCGCGATGCCGCGCAGGTAGAGCCCCAGAGAACGGGCGGCAGGGGAGCGACCGGGCTTCGCCGGGGCGGGCGACGAGGGGCTGGACACCCGGGTAAGCTACCACGGGCATCTGCGCCCGAATGGAACGGGACGGGGGTCCGGTGCGGGCCAGCGAACGCCCGGCGAATGCGGTAGGCTGAGCTCAGGAAGGGGCCGTGCGGTGAGCGAAGGCGAGGTCCAGGAGCGCATGAGCGAGTTGCTGTCGGGGACGGGCGTGAGCCTGCCGCAACTCGACGACCTGGCCGGCCAGCTGTTGTGGCGCATCGGGCGCGTGAACGACGACGGTCCAGTCACGGTACGCGTGGGCCTGGCGTCGAGCGCCGGCCTGTTCCACGAGTTGCCTCGACTCCGGACGGCCAGCGACAGCGAGATCGAGGCCGCGGTGCAGGAGAGCACGTTGCGCGTGGAGTGGGTGGGCGCGCGGCCGCGCGGCCAGGCTGAAAGGTGAACGTGTGGACCTGACGCACGAGGTGAGCTTCGTCTTGGACCTGGACCTCCCCCGCGAGGCCGCCCGCGACTTCGTGCGCGATGTGCCCCGTTCGTTGTCCCAGGCGACGTTCCTGGCCGATCTCCAGGTGGTGGAGGGCAAGCCCAAGGTGGTGACCGCCGCGCTGCCGGTCAACGCCGCCTTGTTCGGCCAGCGCGAGCTACCGTTCCGATCCGAACTCACGTATACGGCCGACGGCGCGTCTCTGAGCGGTCTGCCGCTCGCGCCAGAGGGTCCGGGCTGGGCTGAGGTGTCGGGCGATGCCCACGTGTTGGAGGCGGAGCGGGGCTGCCGCGTAGAGTACAGCTTCCGCATCACCATCCACCTGGCGCTGCCGGCACCCGAGAAGTGGGGCGGCCGGGCGTTGTTGAGCATGATCGAGTTCACGACCCAGAGCGTGCTCAGGGGTGTGATGGGCAGCTTCCCGGCCGCCGTGCGGGCCGCCGCACGCGAGGTCGAGGCCGCTTGGGCCTGAGGGGAGCCGGCTCCCCTCACTTCCCGACGCAGAAGGTCTCGAAGATCGCCGCGAGCGTCTCCTCGGCGACGTCGACACGACCGGTGATCCGGCCGAGCGCATCGAGCGCATCCTGCAACTCGAGCGAAGCGATGTCGGCCGTGCTGCCACGGGCGCCTGTCAGGTTGACGCGCACCGCCTCGAGGGCCTGCACGTGCCGCTCGTTGGAGATCCACAGCTCGGCACCCGCGGCGTCCCCCAGCAAGCGCTCGCGTAGGCGCAGTTTGAGGGACTCGAGCCCCGCACCCGAGCGTGCCGAGACGGCCAATGCCGGCGTCGGCAGGGCGTCGTCACCCCAGGCGGGGGGCAGGTCGGCCTTGCTGGCGAGGACCAGCGTCCGCTCCGCCGGCAGCTCGCTCAACAGGGTCAGGTCATCGGGTCGCAGGGGCGCGGAGCGGTCGAACAGGAGCAGGCACAGATCGGACGCGTCGGCGATGCTCTTGGCGATCCTCACCCCCGACGCCTCGACGGCGTCCTCGGTGGAGCGGATGCCGGCCGTGTCGATGGCGGTCAGCGGGATGCCGCCCAGCGACAGTGGTGCCTCGAGGTAGTCGCGGGTGGTCCCCGGCGCTTCACTGACGATGGACCGTTCGAAGCCCAGCAGCGCGTTGAGCAGACTCGACTTCCCGGCGTTGGGCCGTCCCAGCAGCGCCAGGCGAGCGCCGTGGCGGCTGATCCGGCCGGCCTCGGCGGTGGCCAGGAGGGCCTCGACCTGCTCCAGTGCGCGGCTCAGGGGCGCGTCCAGTTCCGCCTCGGGGACGCCCTCCTCGGGGTAGTCGAGACTCGCCTGCAGGGCCGCGTAGGCCCGGGTGATGTCGGTCTGGATGCGGTCGAGGCGAGTCCCGAGCGCGCGCGACAGACCCAGCGCGGCGTTGCGACGGGCGCTCTCGGTCTGGGCCTCGACCAGCTCCATCACGCTCTCGGCCTGGGCGAGGTCGAGGCGGCCGGCCAGGAAGGCGCGCAACGTGAACTCTCCGGGCCCCGCCAGACGGGCGCCGGCCGCCACACACAGATCGAGCACCGCACGGAGCACCGCCGGACCCCCGTGCGTCTGGAATTCGACCACGTCCTGGGCGGTGTAGGAGTGCGGGGCGCGGAAGCTCAGCAGCAGGGCCTCGTCCACCAGTTCCTCTTGAGCGGGGTGCCGTGCGTCCACGATCCGCCCACGGACCACCCGCCCCGCCGGGCGCCGGCTCGGGGGTGGGCCGCGCATGGGCCGGAAGAGCCGATCAGCCACCGCGTGGGCCGCCGGCCCCGAGATCCGCACGATGCCGATGGCCGCCGCACCCGGCGCGGTGGCGATGGCGGCGATGGTGTCGCCGGTGGGCGGCAGCGGCATCTCAGGCGCCCGTCGAGAGGTCCCCGAACGCCGCGGCGGCGGCCTCCACGACCGCCGCGACGTCGTCCGGACCGTGCGCGTAGGAAAGGAACGCCGACTCGAAGGGGCTGGCGGGCCAGTACACGCCGCGGCGCAGCAGGCCGTGGAACCAGCGCGCGAAGCGCTCTCGATCGCACGCGGTGGCGGTGGCGTAGTCGGTCACCTCCGAGCCCGTGAAGAATACGGTGATCATCGATCCGACCCGCTGGATGCGCACGTCCACGCCGGCCGCGAGCGCCCCCTGCGCGAGCCCCTCCTGCAGCTGCCGGCCGCGCGCCTCCAGCACCTCGTAGACGTCACCGGCCTCGTCGATGGCGCTCAGCGTGGCGAGCCCGGCGGCCATGGCCAGCGGGTTGCCGGAGAGGGTGCCGGCCTGGTAGACGGGGCCGAGCGGCGAGACGCGCTCCATGAAGCGCGCCTTGCCACCGTAGGCGCCCACCGGCAGCCCGCCGCCGATGATCTTGCCCCAGGCGATCAGGTCGGGGTCGAGTCCGTAACGCTCGACGGCGCCCCCGCGTGCGACGCGGAAGCCCGTCATCACCTCGTCGACGATCATGGCCGCGCCGTGGGCGCGCGTGATCTCTCGAATGCCTTCCAGGAAGCCAGGTGCGGGTGGAACGACCCCCATGTTTCCCGCCACGGCCTCCACGATCACCGCGGCGATCGAATCGGAATGGGCGTCGAACAGGGTGCGCACACTGTCCAGGTCGTTGAAGCCGGCGACCAATGTGTCGGCCGCGGTGCCCGCGGGCACGCCGGCGCTGGAGGGCACGCCGGTGGTGAGGGCACCGGAGCCGGCGGCCACCAGCAGGCTGTCGGCGTGGCCATGATAGTTGCCCGCGAACTTCACGAGCCGGTCGCGGCCGGTGACGCCTCGAGCCACGCGGATCGCACTCATCGTCGCCTCGGTTCCGGAGTTGACGAAGCGCACCCGGTCGGCGACCGGCACGCGTCGCAGGACGGCCTCGGCCAGGATCACCTCGTCCTCGACAGGCGCCCCGAAGGAGGTGCCGAGCGCCAGCGAGCGCCGCAGAGCCGCGACCACGGCGGGATGCGCGTGCCCCATCAGCAGCGGACCCCACGACCCCACCATGTCGATGTAGCGATTGCCGTCGACGTCCTCGATACGGCAGCCGGTGCCCGCCCGGATGAAGCGTGGCGAGCCGCCCACCGAACCGAAGGCGCGGACCGGGGAGTTGACGCCGCCGGGGGTGACCCCGCGTGCGCGTTCGAAGAGGCCGTCCGATCGAGCCGTGTCCATGCGCGTAGAATCGCACGCGGTCCCGAGGGAGGCAACGGGCCCGGGCGACGTGGCCGCCGCTCGCAAGGGGCTGCTACAATCCCGGGAGGCCCTGGGGGGCGGCGTTGCGCCGTGCTCAGGCCGGGAGGAGCGTATGGAGGTCATCCACGTCCTGCAGTCCGTCGCCAGCCCCGCGCTCGACCGGCTGATGCTGCTGCTCACCGAGCTCGGCTCGGAGCAGGCCTACATCGTGCTGCTACTGATCGCCTACATCGGGGTGGACGCCGGGTCCGGACGGCGCCTGGCGGTCTACTTCCTGGCGGGCTTCTACCTCAACGAGCAACTCAAGGCGCTGTTCCACACTCCCCGTCCCTTCACGATCGAGCCCGGCATCGTCCGTTCGCCGGCCGCGCTGGCCACCGCGCAGGGCAACGGCTTCCCCTCCGGCCATGCACAGTCGAGCACGACGTTCTGGGGCCTGAGCGCGATCTACGGGAGGCGCGCCTGGCTCACCGTCGTCGCCGTAGGGCTGGTGACACTGGTATCGATCTCCCGTCTGTACCTCGGCGTTCACCTGCCCGTGGACATCGTCGGCGGCATCCTGGTGGGGCTGGCGGTGGTGAGCGCCGCGGCGGCGGTCGACCGGCTGCGCCTCCGGCCGCGCCGAAGCAGCGTGCTGCTCGTTGGGCTGGGCCTCCCGCTCGCCGTCCACCTGCTGCTCCCGACGCCGGACTCGGGGGTGATGATGGGCGCCCTGGCCGCCTTCGTGATCGGTCCTGAGCTGTTCCCGCACTGCACCCGCGGACCCTGGCCGGGGCGCCTGGTTCTGACCGCCCTGGGTGTCGTACTGGTGTTCGCTGTGCAGCTAGGCAGCGGTGTGCTGCTCGATGAACCGGCGCGTCACGCGCCCCTGGTGGCGTACGTCCGCTACCTTGCGGTCGGGCTCACGGGCACGGTGCTGGTGCCCGCGCTGGGGCGCGGCCTGCGGCTGACCCCCGCGGCCGCCGGCGGCTGAGCCCGTGCGCCGCGTCCGGCTCACACTCGAGTTCGATGGAACGGACTTCTACGGCTGGCAGCGCCAGCTCGCCGGCGAGCGGACGGTCCAGGGCGTCGTCGAGGAGGCGCTAGCCCGGCTGCCGGGCGAGCACGGCAGCGTGATCGCGGCCGGCCGGACCGATGCGGGCGTGCACGCGCTGGCCATGGTCGCGCACGTCGATACCGGATCGTCGATCCCCGACGAGAAGTTGCGGCTCGCCGTGAACGCGCACCTTCCCAAGGACGTGGCGGTGCTGCGCCTGGAGACGGCGGCGGACGACTTCCATGCCCAGTACGATTGCCGATACCGCCGTTACCTCTACCGCCTGCGCGTGCTGCGCGACGATCGACGCGGCCTGGCGCTGCAGCGCCGGCGCGTGCTGGCGGTCTTCCGCCACCTCGACGTGGCCGCCATGCAGGCGGCGTGCGAGAGGATGCTGGGCACGCATGATTTCAGCACCTTCGCGACCCGCGAGACCCGCACCCGGGAGCGCACCCTCTACCTGTGCGAGCTGCGTGAGGAAGCCGGCGAGCTACGCCTGCACGTCGCCGGCGACGGCTTCCTGCGCGGCATGGTGCGGACCATCGTCGGAACGCTGCTGTGGGTGGGGAAGGGGAAGCTCCGCCCCGACGACATCCCGGCTTTGCTGGCCGCCAGGGACCGCACCCTCGCCGGGCACAACGTGGCCCCGCACGGCCTGTACTTCGTCGAGGCCGGCTACCGCACGTGGCGCCCGGAGGCGTCCGAGTCCGCTCTGGAAGGGCTCGTACTGTAGCGTCCGGCCGTACAATGGGCCCATGCCGTCGAACCACTTCGAGGACGGACACCCGACCATGGTGGACGTGGGCGCCAAGGCTCCGACCGTGCGCCGCGCGGTGGCCGAGGCTTTCGTGACGCTGCCCCCGCCGGCCGCGAAGTGGTTGGACGAGGGCGCGCCCAAGGGCGACGCGCTGCAGGTCGCGGAGCTCGCGGGCATCATGGCGGCGAAGCGCACGCCCGATCTCGTACCGCTGGCCCATCCGCTGCCGCTGACGTCGGTGAGCGTTCGGTCCGAGCGCCTCGGCGCGCGCGTTCGCTTCGAGGCGGCATGCGGCACCACGGCGTCCACGGGCGTCGAGATGGAGGCCCTGACGGCCGCTGCGGTGGCGGCGCTCACCCTCTACGATATGCTCAAGGGAGCCAGCAAGGACATCGTGATCGAGACCGTGAGGCTGCTTCACAAGGAGGGGGGCCGTTCCGGCTCATGGACACGCACGCTAGACCGCTAGAGCCGGACGACGCGCCGACCCTCCGCGCCATCGACGCGGCCTACGCGCAGGCCTTCGGGCTCGAGCCACGGGCCGGCGAAGCCAGCCTTCGCTTCTTCGCCCGCACCGGCCACGCCTTCGTGGCGGAGGGGGAGGGCGGCGTGCTGGGGTTCGCGTTGGCGCAGGCCGTGTTCGACGGCGAGCGTCCTACGCTCTTCGTGAGCCGCCTCGCCAGCCCGCCTCCGGGCGACGACGATGCCGTGCGGGCCCTGCTCCGCGCCGTCACCAAGAGCGCCTACGACGCCGGCGTGTACGACGTGCAGGTGGACCTGCCGGCCGAGGACGCGGTGGCCGCCGCCGCCCTCGCCGCGGAGGACTACCGCCCGGCGGCGCGGTCGGTCTTCATGCGTCACCTCGGCTCGCGCGCCGACGCGGTGGCGGCCGCCGCTACCCCGCCGCGCGCCGGTGGGAGCGCCCCGCGCAGGAGCGATCGTGGCTGAAGCGAGCGGCGCTCGGGTGCTGCTGGGGGTGCGCGGCATGGACACCGCGGCCAGCCGACAGCGTGTCGAGGAGGCCCTGAAGTCCGTGCGCGGCGTGACCACGGTGGAAGCCAGCAGCGACCTGCAGGTGGCGGTGGAGTACGACGCCGGCGAGGTGACGGTCATGGACCTGATCCGCGCGCTGCGCCGGATCGGCTTCCTCGCCGGTATGGAGTAGCCCCGATGGCCGGCCGCCCGGTGTACGTGGGGGTGCTGCTCATCACCCTGGAGATGCCGGGCGTGCGCAGTCTCAAGCAGAAGCGCTCGCTGATCCTCCCCGTCACGGAGCGCCTCAAGGCGCGCTTCCCGGTTTCGGTCGCCCGCCTGGAGGGGTTGGACGCCCATGGCTGGGAGCGGATCGGCATCAGCGCCATCAGCGCCGATGCGGCGTGGCTCGACAGGACCCTGGGCTCGGCCCTCGCGTTCGTCGAGGGTCGCGGCCTGGGCGTGCGTGCGTCGTCGATCGAGGTCGAGGTCTGGGACGAGGGGTGAGCGGGCCGGTGCCGGCGGCGGAGGTGCGGTGAAGGCCACGAGGAGCCGCCGCGGCACGGGCTAGAATGCGTTGACGACGTTACGGAGCCCGAACGGCCCGAGCTCGACCAGCTGGCGGCCGACGGTGCCGCGGCGGCGAGTGAACGGGAGGAACCTGGAGTGGAGGAAGGCAAGGCAGGGCAGAACGCGCCCCGCCCCACCAAGCGCAAGGCCAAGGAGCGGGAGATCGATCGGATCCACGTGTCCGACGACGCGCTGGCGTCGATCCTGGGTCTGGCCGCGCACGAGGTCCCGGGCGTGGTCGGCATGGCGCCCGCCAACATCGGCGAAGGCCTGCGCCGCGTGCTCGGCCTCTCCCAGGTCGACGAGGGCGTCGTGATCGAGCACCCCAAGGGCGAAACGCGGGCCGACGTGGACATCCACGTGGTGGTGGCGTACGGCGTCAACATCCCGGTGGTGGCGGGGTCGGTCCGCGAGCGCGCCCGCTACGCCGCCAAGCGCTTCGCCGGCATCGCCCTGGACGACGTGCGTGTTCATGTGGACGGGGTCAGCCGTGGCTGATGTCGCGACCCGGGAGCCGGAGACGCTGGGGGCGCGTCAGCTCAGCCGCGCCTTCAGCTACGCCACCGAGTGGCTCGGCGTGTACGTCGACGAGGTCAACGCCCTCAACGTCTACCCGGTCCCCGACGGCGACACCGGGACCAACATGCACCTCACCATGCAGTCGGTCCGGCGCCAGCTCGGAGACGAGAACCCGGGCACCATGGAGGCCTTCGCGCACGCCCTGTCCTACGGTTCTCTGCTCGGCGCCCGCGGCAACTCCGGGGTGATCCTGTCGCAGGTGCTCAAGGGCTTCGGGGACGCGGCGCGGCTTCACGATCGCCTCGGCGGCCGCGAGATCGCAGCGGCCCTGGCGGCCGGCACCAAGAGCGCGTACCACGCGGTCATGAAGCCGGTGGAGGGGACCATCCTGAGCGTGGTGAAGGCCGCTGCGGAGTCGGCCCGCAAGGTCGGCTCGCGGCCGCCGTTGGAGGTCCTGCGCGTGTCGTTCCAGGCCGCCTCGGAGGCGCTCGAGCGCACGCCCGACCAGCTCGCCATCCTCAAGCAGGCGGGCGTGGTGGACGCCGGGGGCAAGGGCCTCGTGCGGGTGTTGGAGGGGTTGCTCGCCTACTTCGACGGCCTCGACCTGCCGGCGCCGCCGGAGGTGACGGAGCGGGCGCAAACGCAGTTCGGCGAGGAAGAGTTCGGTTTCTGCACGGAATTCCTGCTGTCGGATGTGACGGTGACGACCCGCGAGATCCAGAAGCTGGTCGCGCCGTACGGCGATTCGCTGCTGGTGGTGGGGGCCGAGGGCTACGTCAAGGGCCACATCCATACCGAGGAGCCTGAGAAGCTGCTCGCGGACGTGGCACACTTCGGCACCATGGTGCGCTCCAAGGTGGAAGACATGAGCGAGCAACACCATGAGATCCTGGCCGACGTGGAGCCGGAGGAGGCGGAACCGGCGCGCACGGGGCTGGTGGCGGTGTCGAGTGGCTACGGCGTGACGCGCGTGTTCCGCAGCCTGGGCGTACGCGTGGTCGGCGGCGGGCAGAGCGACAACCCGAGCGTGGAGGACATCGCCGACGCCGTACGCTCGGTGGGGGCACCGGACGTCATCGTGATGCCGAACAACAAGAACATCGTGATGGCCGCCGAGCGCGTTCGCGAGGTGGTCAAGGGCAAGCACGTCGAGGTGCTGCCGACGCGAACGCTGGGCCAGGGGCTGGCGGCGGCCGTGCTTTTCCAGGAGAGCGAGGACGTCGCCACGCTCCTCGAGGCCATGCAGGAGGCGGCGGACGCCTCGCTGACGCTCGAAGTCACGACCGCGAGCCGCAGCGCCACGATCGAGGGCGTCGAGGTCGCGCAGGGGGACTTCATCGGGCTCGCCGACGGCCAGCTCAAGGTCGCCGACGAGGAGGCCGACGCCTGCATCCTGGCGCTGCTGGAGGACCGTGCGGCCGACTACGAGATCGCTACGCTGTTCTACAGCGCTTCCTTGGGCCGGGAGCGCGCCGAAGCGCTGGCCGAGACGGTCCGACAGCGCTTCCCCGAGCTCGAGCTGGACCTGCTGGCCGGCGCTCCCGACCTCTACCCCTACCTGATGTCGCTGGAGTGAGCGTTCGCGGGCCCGCGCGGGGCGCCGCGGAGCGGATAAGTGAAGTATGAAGGGGACCGCAACCATGCCTCGCGCGCGGCCGCTACACTGCGAGAAGGAGGCTTCAACATGAGACGATTCGCATGGATCGCGGCGACGGTCTTGCTGGCGGGTGTGTTGTCGGCATGCAGCATCACCGTCACCTACAATCCTCCTCCCAATGCCACGCCCGTCACGGCGAACACAGACAACAATACGCCGGTGGACTCGAGCGTGACCGTCCCGGGCAATTCGACGGTCTACTTCGACGTTGCGCTGCCCAGCTCCGTCCAGGCCTACCCGCTGGTCTACTTCGAGCTCACGGCCGACCTGAACCTGAGCCTGATCAACTACAGCGGCGCCTACCAGACGCTCGCCTCGAGCAGCAGCGCGAGCTACTTCGCGTCGGGATCCGTGGGTCTGGCGTCGCTCGCCGGCGGTGGCGGGCCGATCGCCCAGTCGATCGGGGTGTCCTACGCCTGTCATGGCTCATGCATCATCTGGCCGACGGGCGGCGCCACCCACTACTACCTGGGGGTGGAGAACACCAGCAGCTCGACGGCGACGTTCGACCTCTACGTGTACGGCTACGACTACCAGGACTCGAATGAGCCGGGGAACAACGTGCAGGCCGGAGCGGTCCCGCTCAGCTCGGGATCGGCGGACTCCGGCGCGATCGAGACGCTCGGCGACGTCGACTGGTGGTACATGACGGCTACGGGCAACGTGAGCTTCACCAAGGTGGTGAGCCCGGTATCGTTGCAGGCCAAGCTGTACGACAGCGGTGGCGGCTATATCGGTACCTTCAGCCCGTCGGCGGGCGCCACCATCCCGGTCGTGGCGGGCGATTCGTTGAAGATCGAGTCCGCCAACGGCTACGCCGGCTCCTCGGCCGTGAGCCGCTACGACCTGACGTACTGAGCGACCCGGGCGTCAAGCCGGTCGACGCCTCACATGAACCACGCCGCATGGCCCGATAGACTCGGGCCATGCGGCGTTTCCTGCTCGTTCTCATCGTCCTTGTCGTGGGATCGGCGGCCTCCGCCCAGATCTGCGTCAGCGAGCTCCGTGCCGCTCTCACGGACCTGAGCACCGATCGCCCGGCGACCGGGGTGGACGCGGCGCTGGTTGTGGAGCGGGCGGTGCAGCTGGTGGAGCCGGCGCTCCCGCGCATGGTGGTGGTCGACAAGCTACCCATCGCCAAGACCGATCCGCACTACGGTGACGTGCTCTACCTGGCCGAGCGAAGGCTGCTCCCCGGGAGCTGGAAGCCGGGTTCCATCGACGCCGGGACCTGGCAGGCCATGCTCGATCGCTTCCAGAGCTGGTACAAGGTGAAGCCGTTCACGGTCCATGCCCCGAAGCGCGTCAGCGACCTGTTGCTCGACGGTGGTACGGCGCTCGAACACATCTCGCGGGCGATCCGTCCGGCTGCGCTGCTCGCCTCCGACCCGACCGATCCGAGGCGCATCGCGTTCTGGGCCATCATCTGGAACTGGACGGTGTACCCACGTCTCATCGTGCTGCATCCCCGCAGCGACGTATCGTTGGCGAACGGCCCGACGGCGGTCCTGCAGCACATGGGCGACTGTGCCGTGCACATCAACAGCTACGTGATGGCGCCGGCCCGGGACGCCGCGCAGCTCTTCCTGGCGACCAACCAGTCGCGCATGTACGTCGTGGGCGGCGTTCCGGCCGGTACCACGACGTGGCCGAAGCCGGTCGCCGCCGGGCAAGAGCTCGACACCTTCGCGTTCCGCACGCCCCTGGTGAAGGACCTCGACCGCTTCGCCGCAGTGTTCGACGGCCCCGGGGTCGGCTTCCGGACCGTCTTCGAATTGCTACCCAAGCTGCGCACGAACATGTCGCCCACGCGCTTCCTCAGCTACATGAAGACGCCCTGACGACGGAGGCGGGTGCGGCCGAGCTCAGTGGCGCGCGTCGAGCGCGCGGTTGACGGCGTCGCGCATGTCACGGGCAGCGGCCGCCGCAGCGGCCGCCAGGTCGTGGACGTTCGTCGCGGGCAGGTAGGTGAGCGAGCGGCTGGCGCTCACCACGGCCCCGAGACCGTCGGCATCGAACGCGGCGGCGACGTCTTCGGCCGTGCCGCCCTGGGCGCCGTACCCGGGAACCAGCAGCACGCCGGCCGGCACGCGCTTGCGCAGGGCCGCCAGGGCCGCAGGGTAGGTCGCTCCGACCACGACGCCGAGCGCGGTATAGCCGTTGGCGTCGCGGGGGAGGTCCCTCGCTCGGTCCGCCAACCGATCGGCCAGCACCTGGTGGAGCATGCGGCCGTCGGCGAGGGTGAGGTCCTGGAGGTCGGCGCTGCCCGGATTCGACGTTTTGAGCACCACGAACAGCCCACGGCCGTGGGTCAGGGCCGCGTCGAGGAAGGGCTCGAGCGTGTCGAGGCCGAGGTAGGCGTTGACGGTGAGGGCGTCCGCAGCGAAGCCCCCGTCCGCCAGGTACGCCCGCGCGTACGCCTCGGCGGTGCTGCCGATATCACCGCGCTTGCCGTCGAGGATGGCCGGGATGCCCAGCTCACGGGCGGCGCCCAGCAGACCCGAGAGGGCCCGCAGGCCCGGGACCCCCATGGCCTCGAAGAACGCGGCCTGCAACTTGCAGCAGGCGATGGTGTCGGCGCTGGCGCGCAGGATCGCTGCGAAACTCGCCTCGACGGCGTCGGCGACCCGCTCGGCATCGTCGCCCAGGTTCGCCGGATCGGTCAGTGGGCTGAGGGCCGGGCGCGGGTCGATGCCGAGGCAGACGCGCGAATCGATCGCGACGATGCGCTCGTGCAGACGTCCGACGAAGTCCATGCCGGGCTCAGCATAGCAGGCGGACCACGGCAGGCCCGGTGTTGGCGGCTAGGCTGCCGCCTTCCCGTGGCAATGGGCATTGCCGGGTGGAGTTGTGGCCCCCGGTGTTGGCGGCTAGGCTGCCGCCTTCCCGTGGCAATGCTTGTACTTCTTGCCGCTGCCGCAGGGGCAGGGGTCGTTGCGCCCCACCTTCTTGTCGGCGTGGATGGGGCCGGTCGGGCCGCCCTCGCCGCCCTGCCCGATGCCCGCCTGCGGCCGGTCGGTGCTGTACTCCACCGCAGCCGGACGCTGCTGCCGGTGCTCGAGCCGCTGATCGGTCTCCACCTGCACCCGGAAGAGCAGCTTGGCCACGTTGAAGCGGATGTCGCCCTTCATCTCCTCGAAGAGGTTGAAACCCTCGAGACCGTACTCCTGCAGGGGGTTGCGCTGGCCGTAGCCGCGCAGGCCGATGCCCTGGCGCAGCACGTCCATGTTGTGGAGGTGCTCCTTCCAGTGCTGGTCGACCACCTGGAGCACGATGAAGCGCTCGAGCTCGCGCAGCAACTCGGCGCCGAGCTCCTCCTCGCGGGCCTTGTAGGCCGCCTCCAGCTCGGGCACCAGCAGCTGCGTGGCGTCGTCGGGGTCCTGCCCGCGCAGCTTCTCGAAGTCGAAGCTCTCGAGCTGTGGGGCCGCTTCCAGGATGGCCGTGCGCAGCGCGCCGATGTCGTGCTCCTCGGGCTCCTGCGCCGCGTTGACGTAGCGCTGGACCTGCGAGTCGACGTACTCGGCGATCATGTCCTGCACGTCCTCGCTGATGTCGTGACCGAGCAGGATGTCGCGACGCTGGGCGTAGACCACCTCACGCTGCTTGCTCATGACGTTGTCGTAGTCCAGCAGCTGCTTGCGGGTGCCGAAGTTGCGGTCCTCGACCCGTTTCTGTGCGCGCTCGATGGCGCCGGTGACCATGCGTGCCTCGATCGGTTGGCTGTCGTCCATGCCGAGGCGGTCCATCATGCCCAGCACCCGTTCGCTGGCGAACAGGCGCATCAGATCGTCTTCGAAGCTGACGTAGAAGCGACTCGAGCCGGGGTCGCCCTGCCGCCCGGAGCGGCCGCGGAGCTGGTTGTCGATACGGCGTGATTCGTGCCGCTCCGTGCCGATGATATGCAATCCACCGGCCGCCACCACCTTGAGGTGATCCTTGGCCGCCTCGTCGCGGATCGCCTCCAGGCGCGTGATGATGTCCTCGGGCAGGCCTTCGAGCTTCTCGGCCTGAGCGCGCGCCTCGGCGGGCTTGCGCATCATGATGGCCTTGATGAAGAGCTCGGTGTCGGTGTCGTAGCGCTCGAAGCCCTCGCGTACCAGGAGCTGCCGTGCCAGGGCCTCGGCGTTGCCGCCGAGCACGATGTCGGTGCCGCGGCCTGCCATGTTGGTGGAGATGGTGACGGCGCCGCTGCGGCCCGCCTGGGACACGATCTCGGCCTCGCGCGCGTGGTACTTGGCATTGAGCACCTCGTGCTTGATGCCCTTGCGCTTGAGCATGCGCGACAGGCGCTCGCTGGCCTCGATGGTCACCGTGCCCACCAGGATGGGTTGCCCGGTGGCGTTGATCTGGACGATCTCGTCGACGACCGAGCTGAACTTGCCCTCGACGGTGCGGTAGACGACGTCTTCGAAGTCCTGGCGAACGATCGGCTTGTTGGTGGGGATCACCAGCACGTCGGAGTTGTAGATCTCCTGGAACTCCTTCTCCTCGGTCTTGGCGGTCCCGGTCATGCCGGCGATCTTGTCGTAGAGCTTGAAGAAGTTCTGGTACGTGATGGTGGCGAGCGTCTGGTTCTCGCGCTCGATCTTCACGCCCTCCTTGGCCTCGATCGCCTGGTGCAGGCCCTCACCGAAACGCCGACCGGGCATCAGCCGCCCCGTGAACTCGTCGACGATGACGATCTGGCCGCTGTCGTCCTTCACGTACTGCTGGTCGAGGTGGTAGTGCTCCTTGGCGCGGAGCGCCTGCCGGAGCATGTGGCCGATCTCCATGTTCTGCGGGCTGAAGATGTCGGCGACGCCGATGATCTTCTCGGCCTTGTCGATGCCCGGCTCGGTGAGGTGGATGTCCTTGGACTTCTCGTCGGCCGTGTAGTCGCCGGTGGGCGGCTCCTCGCCCTCGCCGGGCTCGCCGCGCTCGAGCTGGTCGACGATCTTCGCCATGGTGTAGTACTTGTCGGTGGCGACCTCGGCCGGCCCGGAGATGATGAGCGGGGTACGGGCCTCGTCGATGAGGATGGAGTCGACCTCGTCGATGATGGCGTAGTGCAGCGGGTTGTCCTCGCGGAGCACGAGCTGGTCGGTACGGAACGACATGTTGTCGCGCAGGTAATCGAAGCCGAGCTCCGAGTTGGTCACGTAGGTGATGTCGCGACGGTAGGCGTCGCGGCGGTCCTCCGGCAGGCTGTCGTGCTCGATGACGCCGACGGTGATCCCGAGGCCGCGGTAGACCGGCCCCATCCACTCCGCGCCGGTGCGCGCCAGGTAGTCGTTGGGCGTCACCAGGTGGGAGCCCCGGCCGCTGAGGGCGTTGAGCGCCAGCGCCAGCGTGGCGACGAGCGTCTTGCCCTCGCCCGTCTTCATCTCGGCGATGCGCCCGTAGTGCTGCGCGGCTCCGCCGATGAGCTGGACGTCGTAGTGGCGGATACCGAGGTTGCGCAGCGCCGACTCGCGGGTCAGGGCGAACGCTTCCGGGAGCAGCGCTTCCAGCGATTCGCCCCCTTCCCGGTGGCGGCGCTTCAGGTCGGCGAAGGCGGCAGCCAGATCGTCGATCTTCTGCACCTCGGGCTCGAGGCGGTTCACTTGTTCGATGACCTCGTTCTCGAGGCGTCGGACTTCGCGATCGTTGTTGTCGAAGAGCTTCTGGACGAATCCCAGCATTCAAGACCTTCCAGCGCGCGCGGGCGGGATCATGGTCGCCTCTTCCGGGCTCCGGGCGCGGCGGTAACATGCTACTTTAGCACGCCCTCACGGGCCTGCCGGTAGGCGGAGACAGGCTTCCGGCGCCTTCGGCGGGGGCCGGCCGGCCCTCAGTCCGAGCGCCGAAGCAGGGTCAGGGCGTTGGTCCCGTAGCGCTTCTCGCGCGGCGCCTCCAGGTTCGGCGGGAGGTCGAGCGTCGGGGGTTCGCGGCTGGGGTGCTGGAACACGTAGAGCCCACCGGCACGGGCGCTGCCGGCGGCGAGGATCGCCTGGAAGATGGGTGTCAACGCCAGATCGTACGGCGGTGCCGCGAACACCACGCCGAACGCTTCCGGATGCTCGCGCGCGAAGTCCAGCGCGTCGCCGCGTACCACCTCGACCCGCAGTGCGGCGCGTGTGGCGTTGCCCCGGATGATCCCGGTCGCTTCGCGCGAGAGATCGACGCAGGTGGCGCGCCAGCCGCGGCTGGCGGCCTCCAGGCCGATCGCACCCGAGCCGCTGAAGAGATCCAGGAAGGTGTCGCCCTGCTCGAAAGCCAGGATGTCGAACAGCGCCTCGCGCAGCCTCGACGGGCTGGGGCGCGTTCCGCGGCGCGGCGTGTCCAACTCGCGGCCCTTGGCGCTCCCGCCCAGGATGCGGGGGTGACTCACGGGCGGTCCTCGGCGGCGATCACGACCGACATGCTACCAGCGCTGGGTGCGGCGGCGGGTCACAGCCCGAGATACGCCTCCTTGACGCGCGGGTCGTGCAGCAGGTCGTCGGCGCTGCCGGTCAGGGCCACCTGGCCGCGCTCGAGCACGTAGCCGCGGTGGGCGACCGACAGCGCGCTGTTGACGTCCTGCTCGACCAGCAACACGGTGACCCCTTGCTCGTGGATGTCGGCGAGCACCTCGAGCAGCCGCTCCACGATGACCGGCGCCAACCCCAGGCTCATCTCGTCGACCATCAGCAACCGCGGCGCCGCCATCAGGCCGCGCGCCATGGCGCACATCTGCTGCTCGCCGCCCGACATGCTCCCGGCGAGCTGGCGGCGCCGTTCGCCCAGAACGGGGAAGAGCTCGTACATCCGGTCGAAGTCGTGCCGGACCGCAGCGGCGTCCCGGCGCCGGAACGCGCCCATGCGCAGGTTGTCCTCGACCGTCATGCGATCGAACAGTTGGCGTCCCTCGGGCACTTGCACCAGGCCGCGCCCGAAGGCCTCGTCGGGGCTGATCGACGCCGCCGCCTGGCCGGCGAATCGGACCTCGCCACGGCTGCGGATCACCCCGGACAGGGCGCGCAGCAAGGTCGTCTTGCCGGCGCCGTTGCTGCCGACGACGGCGACGATCTCGCCCTCGTCCACGCTCAGGTCCACATCGTTCAGGACCACGGCGTCGCCATACCCGGCGCTCAGGCCGGAGACCTCCAACAGTGCCATCTAGTGCCGCCTCCTGCCCAGGTACGCTTCGATGACCTTGGGGTCGTCGAGCACGTCCTCGGCCGTGCCTTCGGCGATGAGCTGGCCGTACTGCAACACCAGCAGTCGGTCGGAGAGTTGCCGGATGGCCTTGACCACGTGCTCGATCACCAGGATGGTGGTGCCGCCGTCGCGGATGCGGCGGATGAGGTCGACCACTTCGTCGATCTCCACGGCGTTGAGTCCGGCCATGACCTCGTCGAGCAGCAGCAGCCGAGGCTTCAGCGCCAGGGCCTTGGCCAGCTCCAAGCGCTTGCGGTCGGGTCCGCCGAGGGCGTCGGCGGGCTGGTCGAGCTTGTCGCCCAGACCGGTGAACTCGAGCCAGTGCGCCGCCGCTTCCCGGGCCGCCGGCATCGCGCGTTCGGGCTGACGACCGAACAGCGCGCCGGCCGTGACGTTGTCGAGGACGCTCAGGCCGGGGAACGGCTTCATGATCTGGAAGGTACGGCCGATGCCCAGATGGGCGCGGCGGTAGGGGGGTAGGCCCCGAAGGGGTCTCCCGTCGAACAGGAGCGCGCCGCTGGTCGGCTCCTGGGTGCCGCTGATCAGGTTGATCAGCGTCGTCTTGCCCGCGCCGTTGGGGCCGATGAGACCCAGGATCTCGCCCTCGGCGTGGCGGAAGGAGACGTCGGACACGGCTACCAGACCGCCGTACCGCTTGGTGACGCGGCGCGCCTCGAACAGGACGCCGCCGCTCCCGGCAGGCGCCGTCACAGCCGTGTCTCCCGGACCGTGTCGAGGAAGTAGGCCAGCCCTCGACGGGGGAGCTTGCGCACGGCGTCGATGACACCGCGCGGCGTGAACACCACTGCGGCGATGATCACCAGGCCGAAGAAGAGACTGGCCACGCCGGTGACGTAGGACGCCAGTACCTCCGCCACGCCCGACAACAGGAAGGCGCCGATGACGGGCCCGATGACGGTGCCGGCTCCGCCGAACACCGCCATGATGATCATGCGCACGTTGAGCGAGATGTCGAAGGCGCTGGCCGGATCGATGAAGGTGATCCAATAGGCATGGATGCCCCCGGCCAGGGCGCTGAACAGGGCGGCCAGACCGAACGCCAGCGTCTTGTAGAGGGTGGTCGGGATGCCCATCACCTCGGCGGCGTCCTCGCGTTCGCGGATAGCGATGAGGCCGAAGCCGAAGCGGCTCCGCGACAGCCACAGCACCGTCAGCGTGGCGAGCACCACCAGGCCCAGGCTGAGCTCGTAGAACATGGTGTCGCCGCGGATGAGCGGCAGGATGAGACCGGTGTTGCGACCGGCGATATCGAGGTTGGCGACGATGGCGGCGACGGCCTCGGAGAGGGCGAGCGTGGTGATGGCGAAGTAGTGGCCCCGCAAGCGCAACACGGGCAGGCCGAGCACCAGCGCGAACCCCACCGCCACGCCGGCACCGATGACCAGTCCCAGCCAGAACGGCAGCTTGAACTGCACCATCGCCACCGCCGTACCGTAGGTGCCGAGGCCGTAGAACACCGAGTTCCCGAACGAGGCATATCCGGTGAAGCCGCCGATGATGTTCCAACCCTGGGCCAGCACCGCCAGCAGGAGCGTGCTGATGCCGAATTGGACGATCACCGGCGACAGCGTGAACGGAACCAGCGCCAGCGCGGCCACCGCCGCCAGCGCCAGGACCCAGACCAGGGCCCTCACGTGGTCCTCCCCAGGATGCCGGTGGGGCGAACGATCAGTACCAGCACCAGCAGGCCCAGGCTCACCGCGTCACGGTAGGTCGGCCCCAGCCACAGACTGCCGAACGCCTCGGCCAGCCCCAGCACCAGGCCGCCGACGATGACGCCGAGCGGGTTGTCCAGGCCGCCGATGATGGCGATCGCGAAGGACTTGGCGGTCAGCGGGACGCCCACGTATGGGGTGAGCTGGGCGACGACGCCGTAGAGCGTGCCGGCGCCGCCTGCCAGCGCCGCGCCGATCCCGAACGTAAGCGCGTAGGCGAATCGCGGCGGCACTCCGTGCAAGCGCGCCGCGTCGAGGTTCTGGGCGGTCGCGCGGATAGCGCGCCCCCAGCGTTGGCGCTTCAGGAACAGCGCGAGCAGGCCGGTGAGCAGCATCGCCACCACGAAGGCCATCAGGTTGGCCCAGGGGATGGTGACGCCCAGGAACTGGAAGTTGCTCCCGGCGTACGCGGGGCGGATGGTCCTGAGGTCGGCCGAGAACAGGAGCTGTGCGAGATAGGTCAACACCACGTCGATGCCGAACGTGACGAGCAGCATATTGAACATGGGGGCGCGGACCAGGAAGTTCAGGAGTCCCCACTGGATCAGATAGCCGACCACGAACATCGCTGCCATCACCAGCGGCAAGCTCGCGAAGGGGTCGAGGCCCAGGCCCGTGAATAGGTAGTAGGCGAGGTAGCCGCCCAGCATGATGAAGGCCCCGTGGGCGAGGTTGATGATGTCGAGCACGCCCCACACCAGGGCCAGCCCGAGCGCGACGACGGCGTACAGGCCGCCCAGCAGGATGCCGTTGGTGAGGACCTGGAGGACTAGCACGGTCGACCCCTACGCAGGGGGCGCGTGCAGCCGCGCCGCGACCGACCCGGAGGTCGATCGCGGCGCGCGTCGGCGGCGGCCCGCCCGTCCAGGACGGGCCGCGCGCGGACTCCGGGTTCGCAGGGTGCTAGCGTGCGCTCCATGCCGGCATCGGATACTGGGGTTGCGTCTCGAAGCTCGTGCCGCTGTAGACGGTGGCCAGCTTGCCGTTCTGAACCTGGATGACGGTCTGCGGCAGGTCGATCTGGCCGGTGGCCCCGAACTGGACGTGGCCGTAGAGGCTGTCGAACGAGACGTTGGCGATGGCGTCGCGCACGGCCTTCGGGTCCAGGCTGCCGGCCGTCTCGAACGCCTTCACGAAGGCTTCGACATCGGCCACGCCGGAGGCGGCGTGGTAGTCCGGCTCGTAGCCGAAGCGCTTGTTGTAGGCCTGCTCGAACTGCGCGGCGTCCCCGAAGTAGGGGTCCTTGAGGCTCGCCAGCGGCAGCCAGGGCGTCATGCCGAAAGCGTAGTTGGCGTCGGCGGCGAGCGCTTGACGGAAGTCGGCGGTCGGCACGCCTACCGTGAAGGAGTACATCTTGGGGCTGAAGTTGAGGCTCTTGGCCTGACGGATGAAGTTGAGCGACTCGGTCTCGTGGCCGGCGACCAGCACGGCGTCAGGGTTCTTGCTCTTGAGCTGCGAGATCAGGGTGCTGAAGTCCGACGCGTTGGTGCTGTAGCGCTGGTCCAGGACCACGTCGATGCCGGCGGCCTGCGCCAGCTTCTTGGTGCCTTCGGCGACGCTGACGTCGAACGAGTCGTCGGCGTAGAGCAGGCCGATCGTCTTGACGGGGGGGTTCAGCTTGCCCATCATCTCGATGGTGCTCTTGAAGTACGAGCCGGCGGCCGGCAGGGTGCCGAAGATGTACTTGTAACCGCGGCTGAAGATCTGGCCGGAGGACCCGCCGCCTTCGATCATCGGGACCTGGTACTTCTCGGCCACCGCCGAGGTCACCAGCACGAAGTCGCTCGCGTAGGGCCCGAGCAGGAAGTCGACCTTGTCCTGCGTCAACAACTGGGTGTACTGACGCACGGCAAGGTTGTTGTCCGATTGGTTGTCGAGCACCTTGAGGGCGAGCTGATAGGTCTTGCCGCCTACCGTCACGCCGCCCTGCTGATTGATGGTGTCGATCGCCATCTGGAAGGCGTCCCGATAGTAGCGACCGGTGTTGGCGAGGCTGCCGGTGAGCTGCAGCGAGGCGCCGAACGTGATGGTCTGAGCCGAGGCCGTGACGCCGAACCCCACGAGGGCCAGCACCAGACCAACGACGACGAACTTGACGGTTCGCATCCGACCTTCCCCCTTTCGGCGCGGTGCTCCGCGCCCAAGAAGCGTGAACTCATGTCACCATACCGCGCTGCTCTCGTGGCCGTGCATCGTGGTGCCGGGTACACCGCCCGCGAACAAGAGGTGGCGCCGGCCCGGGGTCGGTCCGGCGCCCGCCAGGCGCAGGGCATCGGGTAGACTGGTCGATCGTGATCCGAAGCCTCACGCCCGACGAGGTCGCCTGGTTCGTGAGCCGGGCCGTCGGCTACCTCGGCCACTCCGATCCGCGCGGTCTCGCGCAGCGGCTCGCCCCGCGCCTGCGCGACCCCGCCACCGACGCCGCGCGTTGCTTCGTGCACAGTGTCGAGGGGGAGCCGTCGGCGGGCGTGTACGTGCGGGCGCCGGTGCCCGAGGACGACGATCAGACGTTGACGCTGGTGAGTCCGTGGCACGTCGACGACCCACAGGGTCTACGGGCCCTGGTCGCGGCCATGCTCGAGCGGTTCCCCCACGAGGCGGCGGCGGCTCCGCTCCACGCAGTGCCGGAACGCGTCTCGGCCGAGCTGGCAACGGTGCTCGCACCGTTGGGCTTCCGGCGTGACGAGATCCGGCGGGTGCGGTTCGAGCTGGCCGACGTCCCCCCGCTGGGGTTGCCGCTGGTCCTGGAGTCCTGGTCACTGCCGTTGGATCGAGCGTTCCGGGACCTGTACGAGCGCGCCGAGGCGCGTAGCGTGAGCGATCGCTTCTGGGCTTACCTGAAGCGTCGCCACGGCTCGTTCCGCCCCGACCTGTGGTTCGTGGCGAGAGAGACACTGGATCAGGATCCGGTCGGATACGCCCTGTGCGGAGCGGAGCGGCTGGGTTTGGACGCCGGCTACGTCATGAACGGCGTCGGCGTGTTGCAAGAGCATCGGGAGTCGAGCGAGATGCTACGGCGACTGGTCGTCTCCACGCTGAACGAGCTGGCAGGCGTGAGCCCCTTCGGCACGGTGTTCGCCGAGCTCAGCACCTCGGACCCCAAGCTGATCGACATCCTGATGTCGCTGGGGTTCACCACCGAGGAGCGCTTCGCGCTGCTGGTCCGGATGCCGGCCTGAGGCCGACGGCGTCCGTCGACGGCGCCCGGGCCCTCGCCGCTATACTCGCGCCATGAATCTCCTTCTGCGTTGGGCCCTCAACGCGCTGGCCCTATGGCTGACCGTCGCGCTCCATGTCGGGTTGTCGATCGTGCCCCCCACGGTGGGGGCCTACCTCGTGGCCGCGCTCGTCCTGGGCCTCGTCAACGCCGTGGTCCGTCCGCTGATGGTGCTGCTCACGCTGCCCCTGACGATCCTCAGCTTCGGGCTGTTCCTGCTGGTCGTCAACGGGATCGCCATCGCCGTCGTCGCCGCCCTGACGCCGTTGACGGTGAGCGGTTTCGGAGGCGCGGTGGTGGGTGCACTGGTGCTCACCGTCATCAGCGCGGTGCTGTCGCGGCTGCTCGGCGACAGGCGCGGCACCCGCCGCCTCTAGGCCGCGGCCTCTAGCCCGTGTCCTCTGGCCCGCCGCCTGTGGCCCGTCCGGCGGCTGCTTCGTCGCCGCCGCATCCCGTCAGGGGAGGTACTTCTCCCAGATCGGGTCGATGTCCGGAAGGACGCCATAGGCGCTGGAGAAGATGAATCGTGGAGCGTAGGGCCGGCGCTGCAGCGCCATCCCCGCCTCGTCGGGCGTGCGGTCGCGCTTGCGCGCGTTGCACCGCTTGCAGCAGGCCACCACGTTGTCCCAGTTGGTGGGGCCGCCACGGCTGCGCGGCAGGACGTGGTCGAGGGTCAGGTCGTTGCTGCGGGTCCCGCAGTACTGGCAGGTGTGGTCGTCACGCTTGAAGAGGTTGCGCCGGTTGAACGCGACTCGCTGTCGGAAGGGGCGTTTCACGAAGCGCTTGAGCCGGATCACGCTGGGAACAGGGAAGTCCCGGTTGACCGAGCGGAGCACCTTGTCGCCGTCCTCGACGCGCTCGGCCACCTCGTGCATGAGCAGCGCCACCGCCCGCTTGAGCGAGCAGACGTGGAGGGGCTCGAAGCTGGCGTTGAGGATGAGGACGCGTGCGCTGTTGACGTTGAGCAGCGGCGCCCGGTACGCCCAACGCTCGCCTCCGGGGACGGCGCGCTCGGCCCCGGTCCCGGCCACGCCGGTACCATCATCGGACGGATCGTGCGGAACTCGGGCGGCGGCCGTTACCTCCAGAGTGGACTTGGGCGGAGTATAGCAGAGCGCCCGGCGCGGGCGCTCACCGCGCCTGCACGGCGAGCGCGATCAGGGTGCTGATCAGCTCGGGGTAGGGGACGCCGGCGGCCTCCCACAGCTTCGGGTACATGCTGTGGCGGGTGAAGCCGGGGATGGTGTTGACCTCGTTGAGCAGCAGGGCGCCGTCGTCGGGCCGGTAGAGGAAGTCGACGCGCGCCAGGCCGGCTCCGTCGACGGCGCCGAACGCCCGCAGGGCGAGATCGCGCGCCTGCTCGGCCACCGCCGCAGGTACGGGCGCCGGGATCAGGAGCTCGGCGCGGCCGTCGGTGTACTTGGCCTCGTAGTCGTAGAAGTCCGCACGGTAGCGGATCTCGCCCACCGGGCTCGCGGACGGAGCGTCGTTGCCCAGGACCGCCACTTCGAGCTCCCGCACGGGGTGGACGCCCTCCTCTACGATGACTCGGCGGTCGAAGCCGAAGGCGTCTTCGATGGCGTCGCCGAGCGTGGCGACGGTGTCGACCCGGCGCACGCCGATGCTCGAGCCCAGGTTGGCGGGCTTGACGAAGCGGGGCCAGGGCAGGTCCGCCAGGGCCTGCAGGCTCGATGCCCGATCGCGCTTCCAGGCCTCGCGGCTCACGCCCGCGTAGGCCACCTGTGGGAACCCGTGAGCTGCGAACACCGCCTTCATCACGAGTTTGTCCATCGCCACCGCGCTGGCGAGGACGTCGGAGCCAACGAAGGGGATGCCAAGCAAGCGCAACAACCCCTGCACGCTGCCGTCCTCGCCGTAGGGACCGTGGAGCAAGGGGAACACCACGTCGATGCCGTCGCGGGCGAGGCGGGCCAGCGCGCCGGCGAGCTCATCGCCGCCCGCACCCGGCGCGGCTCCGTCGTGCAGCACGCGGCGCGAAGCGTCGTCCGCGAGCAGACGCCCGTGGCGGTCGATGACTCGCGGCGTGACATCGGCTGCGTCGCCCAACGCTTCGAGCACCGAACGCGCGGACGCCAGCGACACGTCGTGCTCCTCCGAGCGTCCGCCGCAGAGGAGCAGAACGCGGGGCGCACCCGGGTCCGGCGTCACCCGAACTCCGACGTGGTGTGTAAGTTACACATTGACACTATCGTAGGCCGGTGTGTCCCGCGGGTCAAGCGTGCTAGCTACGCCAGCGGGGCTCGCGCTTCTCCAGGAAGGCGCGCACGCCCTCGCGTAGTTCGTCGCGCTCGCGCGCCTCGGCGTTCACCTCGGCGGCGTAACGCAGACCGTCCTGCAGGCTCAGCGAGGGCACCGCGGCCAGAAGGGCCTTGCTGATCGCCAGGGAGCCGGGGGCGTTCCGGGCCAGACCGCGGGCCCGGTCGATGGCGGCCGCCAGCACCTGCCCTGGGGCGGCCACCTCGTTGACCAAGCCGATGGCCGCCGCTTCGGCCGCCGTGATGAGGCGCGCGCTCAACAGCAGATCGCGGGCGTGCTTGTCGCCCACCTGTCGCACCAGGAAGACCGCCACCAGCGCCGGCACGAAGCCGATGCGCGCTTCGGTATAGCCGATGCGGGCATCGCGATCCATCACGGCCAGGTCACAGGCGGTGACGAGTCCCGCACCGCCTGCCACCGCCGGTCCGTTGACCGCGGCGACGACCGGCTTGGGGAGGGTCGCGAGTTGCAGCAGCAGCTCGGCCAGGTCACGCGAGTCGGCGAGGTTCTCTTCGGAGCTGCGTTCGTTCATCCCCTCCAGCTCGCGCAGGTCGAGTCCGGCGCAGAAGGCGTCGCCGGCCCCGGTGAGCACCACCGCGCGTGTGTCCCGGTCGTCGGCCGCCACGCGAAGCGCATCTCGCAGGGCCGCCCGTAGTTCCACGCTTAGCGCGTTCCGGACGGCCGGTCGATTCAGGGTGAGGATACGGACCGGACCTTGCTGGTCCGTTACGATGGGCTGCATGGAAACATTCTACGGGCCGGCCGCGCGGAGCCGGCCCGTGGTTGGCTCACGACGGGGAGGCCACATCCTGGACGCCACCGCTGACGCTCTGCAGCTCGTCGACTTCCGTCGCCGGGTGGCCGCCATGTACGAGGTCGCGCGCGCCGGGGCCGGTCCGGCAGAGGCCCGTTGGCGGCGCTTCCGGGAGCTTCGGGACGAGCTGTTCGCGGACCATCCGTGCTCACCCCTCGGCGCCGCCGACCGGCGGGCGATGACGGGCATCCCCTACTACCCGTACGAGCCCTCCGCCAGGGTGCTGGCCACCGCTGAGGACGCCCCGGACGAGCCCTTCGAGGTCGTCCTGCATGACGACGGCGTGCTGGCTCTGGAACGCCTTTCCTGGCTTTCGTTCGAGCTCTTCGGCCAGCCCTGCAGGCTGGCGCTCTACCGCCTTTCGGGCTACGGGGCCGGGCTGTTCCTGCCCTTCCGCGACGGCACCGCCGGCGAGCGCACGTACGGTGGCGGGCGTTACCTGATCGACACGCGCAAGCTCGCCGATCTCGGCGTCGAGGGTGGTCGACTGGTCCTCGACTTCAACTTCGCCTACCACCCGAGCTGCGCCTACAGCCCGCGGTGGGATTGCCCGCTGGCACCTCCGGAGAACCGCCTCGAGCTGGCGATCGAAGCGGGGGAGTGCCTGCCCGCGAATGGCTGGGCAGCGTTGCGTGCGTGAGCTGCGCGCCGCTGGCCACCGTCAAGTCGGCTGCGCATGCTGCGTAGCACGGGAACCTGGGAGGGAACCATGGTCACGCACATCCTTCGGAACGTTCGTCTGACCCGTCTGCGCCTGGGGCTGGTCGCCCTGCTGGGCCTGTTCGTGCTGGGAGGCGCGACGGCGCAGTCGGTCCCTGCGGGCACCCTGCGGGTGGGGATGGAATCCCCCTCCAAGCTCGACCCCGCCTACGCCTCCAGCGACGCCGAGGTCGCGATCCTCAACGCCGTCTACGACTACCTGGTCGATGTCGACGCGGAGAACAACATCCAACCGCGGCTGGCGAGCTCCTGGAAGGTCTCGCAGGACGGGCTGACCTACACCTTCCAGCTCGCTCCGAACGCCACCTGGCACGACGGCAGTCCGGTCACGGCACAGGACGTGGTCTTCACCTTCGATCGCCTCCGCAACCCGGACCTCAAGCTGCCGACGTCCGACCTGTACTCCGACATCGACACCATCAAGGCCACCGGCGCCCACGAGGTCACCTTCACCCTCAAGCAGACCAATCCGTTCTTCCTGTACGACCTCAGCGACAACCACGCCGTCATCGTCAAGAAGGGAACCACCGACTTCGGCTCGACCTTCGACGGCAGCGGCCCCTTCGTCGTGCAGAGCTACCATCCCGACGACCGCATGGTGCTCAAGGCCAACCCGAACTACTTCATGGCCGGCAAGCCCGGGGTCGGCACGCTGCAACTCATCTTCTTCAGCGATCAGGCGGCCGAGGTGTCGGCGCTTCGGGGCGGGCAGATCGACCTCGCGATGCGGCTTCCGAGCTCGCTCTACGAGTCCCTCAAGGGCGTGAAAGGGATCACCCGGGTCGACGTGCCCACCAACGGTTTCAACGTCGTGCGGCTCCGCAGCGACCACAAGCCGGGTAGCGACCCCAGGGTCGTCCAGGCCTTGAAGCTGGCGGTCGATCGCAAGGCCATCACCGAGGCCGTGACCCAGGGGCTGGGCGTCGTCGGCAACGACACCCCCATCGGCCCGCTGTACAAGAAGTACTTCGACGCCGGTGCCACGCCGCCCGCCACCGATCCCGCCAAGGCCAAGGAGCTGCTCAAGGAAGCCGGCTACGCAGGCGGCCTCAAGCTCGACCTCTACACCCCCAACACCGGCGACAGGCCCGACCTGGCGGTCGTGTTGAAGCAGCAGCTCGCCAAGGCCGGGTTCGACATCAACGTCGTGGTCGAGCCCGAGAGCGTCTATTACGGGGACAACAAGTGGCTGCAGGTCGACTTCGGCATCACCGGCTGGGGCTCACGCCCTTACCCGCAGTTCTACCTGAACGTGATGCTCGAGTGCGGGGCCAAGTGGAACGAGAGCCACTTCTGCAACCAGGAGTTCGACAAGCTGGCCAAGGAGGCCGGCAACACCCTGGACGCGCAGAAACGCATCGACGACTACCACAAGATCCAGCAGTTGCTGGCGAGCAGCGGTCCCATCGTGATCCCGTACTTCTTCCCGCAGCTCGGCGCCATCCGAGATGGCTTCACCGGCTTCCAGATGAAGGCGTTCGCCGGTCGCACCGACCTGGCGGCCGTCCACGCCAAGTAGGCCCGTGGCTCTTGGGCACGCGCGAAGGCGTGCCCAAGAGCTTCCGATGCTCCCCACCGTGACCCTCCAGCAGGCGGGCGCCGGCCATGGCTAGCTCCGTGCGGGCGATCGTGCGCCGTAGCGGCTGGCTCCGTGGCCTGCTCGAGCTCTTCGGCACGCCGTCATCCGCCCTCGGGACCAGCCTGGTTGTGCTCTTCCTGGTCCTGGCCGCGCTCGGACCGCTGGCGACGCCCTACGGGGCCACCGAGCAGGTCTTCACCGACCGCAGCCAGCCGCCGTCCTTGCGGCACCTCTTCGGCACCGATCACCTCGGCCGCGATGTGTTCAGCCGGGTGGTGGCCGGCGATCGCGACATCTTCCTGCTCGCCGGCAGCGGCACGCTCGTGGCGGTGGTGGTGGGCACGCTGGTGGGACTCCTGGCCAGCTACCGGGGGGGTTGGGCGGAGGAGATCACCTACCGCTTCTTCGACAGCCTGCTGGCGGTGCCGGCGCTGTTGTTGGCCCTGTTGCTGCTGGGGTCCCTGGGCCCGTCGCGCAGCAGCGTGCTGGCCGTCATCGCGGTCGCGTACACCCCCATCGTGGCGCGGGTGGTGCGGAGCGTGGTGCTCGATACCAGGACCAAGGAGTACGTGCTCGCCGCTCGCATGCAGGGGGAGAGCATGGCCTACATCCTGGGCCGGGAGGTCCTCCCCAGCGTGCTCCCCGCGCTGGCGGTCGAATCGGCGCTGCGCTTCTCCTACGCCATCTTCCTGGTCGCCTCGTTGGGTTTCCTGGGGGTCGGGGTGCAGCCCCCCAACCCCGATTGGGGCCTGATGGTCAGTGAGGCCCGTGACTTCGTCTACATCACGCCCTGGACGCTGACCTTTCCAGCGCTGGCGATCTCGCTGCTGGTGATCGGCGTCAACCTCCTGGCCGACGGGCTCAAGCGCGTCCTACAGGTCGGAGCCGGGCCGTGAGCGGCGCCGTCGACGCGCCCCTGGTCGAATACGAGGGCGTCACCGTCGCCTACCGGCGCGGTCGGTACTGGTCGCGCGCCGTGCGCGGCGTCGACCTCCGCATCCGCGCCGGCGTGACCTACGGGTTGGTGGGGGAGAGCGGCAGCGGGAAGAGCACGCTGGCGCTGGCGTTGCTCCAGGTCTTGCCCCCCAACGGCAGGGTCGTCGAGGGGTCCATCCGCTACCGCGGTCGGGTGCTGGCCGACCTCACATCCGACGAGCTCCGCGCCTTCTACCGAAGCGTGGCACTGGTTCCCCAGGATCCGTTGCCGTCGCTGAACCCGGCCCGGCGGATCGGGCGTCAGATCGAGGAGGTGGTCGACCCCACCGGTAGGTCCGGCCCGCGGACGCGCTCACGCTCGTTGGAGATGCTGCGGTCCGTGGGGATGGCCGATCCCGAGCGGGTGGCCCGCGCCTTCCCCCACCAGCTCTCGGGCGGGATGCAGCAGCGCGTGCTCATCGCCATGGCACTCGCCGGCGAACCCGACCTGCTGGTGCTGGACGAGCCCACCACCAATCTCGACGTCACGACCGAAGCCACGATCCTCGACCTGGTCCGGGACCTGGTGCGCGACCGCGACACCGCGGTGCTCTACGTCTCGCACAGCCTGGGCGTCGTCGCAGAGCTGTGCGACCGGGTCGCGGTGCTCTACGCCGGCGAGCTCGTCGAGGACGCGCCGACCCGGGAGCTGTACGATCGGCCGCGTCACCCGTACACCCAGGGTCTGTTCGACAGCGTGCCGAGGCTGGGGACCAACCGTCGGTCGGTCGCGCTGCGACCCATCCCGGGACGCATCCCCTCACCGTCGGCGCTGCCGCCCGGATGCGTGTTCGCGCCGCGCTGCCCGATCGCGATCGCTGCCTGCCGTGCCGATCAGCCTCCGCTCGAGCCCGTCGGGGAGGGCTCGGTGCGGTGCATCCGATGGCGTGACATCGAGGCCGGGAGCGTGGACCCGCATCAGAGTGCGCCCCCCGCGCGCGTCTCGACGCCCGCCGCTGAGGTCGACGCCGTGCTCGACGTCGCCGGCCTGCGCAAGCACTTCCCGCTGCGGCGGTCGCTGAGCGAGTTGCTCTCGGGCGGGCCACAGCGCGCGGTGCGTGCCGTGGAGGACATCAGCGTGACCGTGAGGCGCGGCCACACGCTGGGGCTGGTGGGGGAGAGTGGTTCGGGCAAGAGCACCACCGCGCGTGCCATCGTCGGTCTCGACCCCGCCTCCGCGGGCACCATCGAACTCGCCGGGAGGAGGCTGGACCGGACGCTCGAGCGCCGCTCGCAGGCCGATATCCGTCGCCTGCAGATGGTGTTCCAGAGCTCCGACGAGGCGCTCAACCCCTACCGCACGGTGGGCGCCACCCTGCGGCGCCCCTTCCGCCGGCTGGCCGGGATGTCCCGCGCCGAGGCGGCCGAACGCGTGAGGAGGTTGTTGCAGGACGTCCAGCTCACCGCCGATTACGCCGCCCGGCGCCCGTCGGAGCTCTCCGGCGGCGAGAAGCAGCGTGTTGCCATCGCCCGCGCGTTCGCCTCCGAGCCGGAGGTGCTGGTCTTCGACGAGTCGGTGTCGGGGCTCGACGTCTCGGTCCAGGCGGCCATCCTCAACTTGCTCGGCGCGTTGCAGGAGGAGCGTGACACCGGGTACCTGTTCATCTCGCACGATCTTGCCGTGGTCAGCTTCCTGGCCGACTACGTGGCGGTCGTGTACCTGGGCCGGGTGATGGAATCCGGCCCTGCCGGGCGCGTGCTGCTCCCCCCCTTCCACCCGTACACGGAGGCGCTGTTGTCGGCGATCCCGTTGCTCGACCCGAGTGCCGAGCGTTCCCACGTGCGGCTCGAGGGGGAGGTGCCGAGCCCGGTGGACACGCCTTCAGGCTGCGTCTTCCACACCCGCTGCCCGCGCTACCTCGGCGACGTGTGCCGGGACGAGCCGCCGCCCTGGCGAGAGGCGGGCGACGACCACGGCATCTATTGCCACATCCCGTTGGACGTGCTCGGTGCTTCCCAGGAGCCTGCCTTCCGCTTCGCGACGCACGTCGACGCCGCCGACCGTCCCACGGCCGCAGAGGCCCCAGGCGCGTCCGGGCCGGAGGGCGACGACCGTGGGTAGGTTCTTGTTGCGGCGTCTGGGCTTCCTGCTCCTGACGCTGCTCTTCACGTCGCTGCTCATCTTCCTGATCACGCAGGCGCTCCCCGGCGACGTGGCGCGCATCCTGCTGGGTCGGGAGGCGAGCCAGCAGGCGCTCGACCAGCTCCGCAGCCAGCTCGGGCTCGATCGGCCGTTGCCGGTGCAGTACCTGAGCTGGCTCGGTGACTTCGTCCGCGGCGACTGGGGCACGTCGTTCAGCACCGGCCAGAGCGTGCGCGCCCTGGTGCTGGCGCGGCTCGGGAACTCGCTCGAACTGGCCGGGCTCACGCTCGTCATCGCCGTGCCGACCGCCGTGACGCTGGGGGTCGTCGCCGCCCTGTACGAGGAGAGCTGGATCGATACCCTCATCAGCCTCGCCAGCCTGTCGGTGGTGGGTCTGCCCGAGTTCATCACCGGACTGGTGCTCATCCAGGTCTTCAGCTTCCGGCTCGGGTGGTTGCCGGCCAACTCCTCCATCGCGCCGGACACGGGGTTCATCGCCGCCCTGCCGTCGCTGGTGCTGCCCGCGCTCACGGCTACGCTGGTGCTGCTCGCCTACGTGGCCCGCTTGACGCGGGCGAGCATGCTGGTGGAGCTCAATCGCCCCTACGTGCGCACGGCCGTCCTCAAGGGCGTGCGCTGGCGGCGCGTGGTGGTGTGGCACGTGCTGCGCAATGCCCTGCTGCCTACCATCACCGTGGTGGCCATCAGTTTCGGGTGGCTGATCAGCGGGCTCATCGTGGTCGAGAACGTCTTCAACTATCCGGGGCTCGGCAGGCTACTGACCTTCGCCATCGCGCGGCGCGACATCCCGCTGATCCAGGCAGTGGCGCTGGTGGCGGTGCTCGGCTTCGCACTGGCGAACCTGGTGGCGGATATCTTATACGCGGCCTTCAATCCCCGCATTACCCTGCGGTGACGGGCGCCCTCGGGCGCTGCGGAGGTGTGATGTGCGACGGGCCTGGCTGTTCGCTCTGCTGGTGATCCCCCTGCTGGTGACGGCGTGTGCGCCGGGTACGGAGGCGGGCATCGCGGCGCCGACGTTCACGGTGCTGCAGAGCGGGACGGGCTTCCGCTCCGTCGACCCGCCCGGTGTCGGGGCGGGTGACGCCGTGTTCGACGTCCGTCTCCGGGCGACCAATCCCAATCCGATCGGCTTCACGCTGGCCAGCCTCGACGGGGACTTCTTCCTCGGCGGTCACCCGGCGGCAACGACGACGTTCCGCCGCGGGATCGAGTTGCCGGCCCACGGTAGCAGTGACCTGACCCTCGAGATCCGGGTGCCGCTGGCGCAGGCGCCCGCCCTCCTCCAGACGCTGGCCGGCCTGCTCACCGGCGCCTCCACGAGCTACCGCGTCGACGCCACGGTGGGCGTTCGGGTGTTCGGCGCGGTCCGGCGCTTCCCGCGCGCCACGCTGGCGCAGGGGAGCGTGCGGTGGTCGCCGGCCTGGGTCGCGCCGCGGATCCAGCTCGCCTCGTCCGGCCCCTCCTTGCACGTCGATTCCCTCACGCGTGTCACCGTGCAGATCGCGGCCACCCTGTACAACCCGGCTTCGCTGGGTTACGTGGTGCAGGCTCCGACGGTGCATCTGGCGTTCGCCGGTACCCCGGTCGCCACCGCGCAGCTCGGCCGCGTCGTGGCGCCTGCGGGCGCCACGGTTCCCGTCGACCTGACGTTCAGCTTCAACCCCTTGCAGGTCGGACCGGCACTGGCGGCCCAGATCTCGGCCGTCGCTTCGGGGGCCGGCAGCCTTGCCTTCGGCGTGTCGGGGCCCCTCGTGCTGGAGGCGCCGGGACTCGCCACCCACCATGTCGACGCAGCCGCGTTGTTGAGCGGCACCCTGCGCTGAGGGTCGCACGTGCCGCGTCGTTGGCGGTCCGACCGGGGTCGCGCGCGGACCACGTCCCGGGTCAATCGGGGCTGAGCTTGCTGCGCCGCGCCAGGCGTGCCAACGCCGCCGGCATCCACCAGTTCCAGCGGCCCGCCATCGTCATCACTGCAGGCACAAGCGCGAGGCGAACCAGGGTGCTGTCGAGCAGCACGGCGACCGACAGGCCGAGGCCGAGGGTGCGCACCAGCACCACGTGGCTGAACAGGAACAGCGCGAACACCGTGATCATCACGGCCGCGGCGCTGGTGATGACGCCGCCCGTGGCCGACAGTGCGGTGGCGACCGCCTCCCGGTCACTCGCCCCGCGGTCGTGCTGCTCCTGGATCCGCGCGACCAGGAACACCTCATAGTCCATGCTCAGCCCGAACACGATCGCGAAGATGAACAGCGGCGCGCTGGTGTCGATGTAGCCGAGGACCGGTCCGCCACCGAAGAGCGTGGTGAGCACACCCTGCTGGAACACCAGCGTGATGACGCCGTAGGCCGCGGCGACGGTCAGGGTGTTCAGCAAGATGGCCTTGATGGGGATGAGCACCGAGCGGAAGGCCAGTCCCAGCACGACCACCGTGGCGAGGTACACCAGCAACACTGCCCAGGGGAAGCTGCGGTAGAGCACCGCAGCCCACTCGGACTCCTGCACGTAGCCTCCCCCCACCCGCGCGTCGAGTCCGAGCGCCCTGGCGCGACCTTCGATGGAGCGAAGCAAGGTGGCGCCCTCCGCCGGGGTGAGCGTGCCTTTGGGGAAGACCCGCACCAGCGCGTAGCGTCCGGTCGTGCTGATGGTGGCCCTGGCGAGGGGCGCGATCTCGCTCTTCGACGCGATGTCTGGCGAGGCGTAGTACTGGTAGAGGAACAGCCGAGGTACGCTGCTCACCGCCATCGGGCTGGTGATGGCCTCCACCCGGTCCAGCGCCGTCAGGCTGCGGTCGAACTCGGAGACCTTGCGGACGTTGTCCGGCCGGTAGAAGCCCTTGGGTCCGAAGTCCAACAGCACGTCGAAGGAACTGAGAAGGCCCTCCAGACCCAGGCTCTCCAGGGCGGTCACGGTGCGGTTGGCGTCGGTGGACTTGGAGAGCCCGCGGGGTCCGGGATCGGCCACCTGCATGCCGAGCGCCGGCAGCCCGGCCGCGATCAGCACGACGGCCCCGATCGCCGCCCACAGCACGGGCCGGCGCATGATCTCGTGGGCGCGGGCGCGCCAGAAGCTGCGGCTTCGCAGCCCCGGCTCGCGGCGCGTGACCTTCAGCCAGTTCACACGATGGCCCAGCAGCGCCAGCGCGGCCGGGAGGGCCGTGACCGATACCGAGACGCTGATCAGCAACACGATGATGGTGCCCACGCCGATGGACCGGATGAACGCCAGCGGCGGCACCAGCAGCCCGCTCAGCGCCATCACCACGGTGAGCCCGCTGAAGGCGACGGCCTTGCCCGCCGTCTGCGCGGTGCGCTCGGCCGCCAGCCGCGGGTCGAAGGTGTGGCGCAGCTCCTCACGGAAGCGGTTCACCATCAGCAACGCGTAGTCGATGCCGGTCGCCAGCCCGAGCATGGTCACGATGGTCTGCGTGAACACGGCGAACTCGACCACCTGCCCCATGGCGTACAGGGCAGCGAGGGACACGGTGATGGAGGCCAGCGCCACCAGCAGCGGCAAGGCCGAAGCGATGACGGCTCCGAAGGCGATCACCAGGATCAGCAGCGAGATCGGCAGGCCGAACACCTCGGCACGTCGGGCGTCGCGCTCGCTCACGTGCTCCAGCTCCTGCACCGTGGCCGGCCCGCCGGCCATGGTGAAGCTCAGGCCCGCCTCCCCGGTGAGCGCCTGACGGATGTGGTTGGTGATGACCTTGGCCCTGCCCAGGTCGGGCGCCGCCATGCTGACCAGCGCCACCGTGAAGCGGTTGTCCGCGGCCACCAGGTTCAGGCCGGTGACGCTCCGGTGGTCGCGTACCGCGGTCACGCCCGGCACCGCCTTGATGCGGTCCACCACCCGGGCGAAGGCCTCATCGAAGGCGGGCTGGCCCACGCGATCGCCGACGCCGTGCGCCACCAGCACCACGTTGTAGTCGTCGGGGAGGGCGAACTGCTGGCGCAACACGGCGCGCACCTGGCGCGCGACGCTGTGGGGTGCCATGCCGGGCTGCGCCGTCAGGACGGTGCCGACCCTGGCCGCGAACGGGAGCGAGATCCCCGCCAGCAGCAGCCACGCCGCCAGGACCCATCTCGGATAACGGGCCGTGATCCGTGCCATGCGTGTCAGCATGCTGCCTGCCGGGGCCGCGCGGACCCGCTCATACCCCCACGAAGTGTTCGATGATGTCGCGGGCGTCGCTCTCGCGCGTGGCGGTCTCGCCGGACACCTGGCCGTCACGGAGGAACACGATGCGGTCGGCGTGCATGGCGGCGTTGGGATCGTGGGTGACCATCACCACGGTCCAGCCGGAAGTGTCGACGCCGTGCCTTAGGAGTTCCAGGACCTCGGAGCCGGTGTGCGTGTCGAGATTGCCGGTGGGCTCGTCGGCCAGCACGACCGCGGGGTCGTTGATGAGGGCGCGCGCGAGCGCCACACGCTGACGTTGCCCCCCCGAGAGCTGGCGGGGACGGTGGTTGAGCCGGTCGGCGATGGCCAGCTGGTCCGCCAGGTCGAGGAGCCGTTGGGCCGCCTGGGCTCCGCGCCCTGCGATCTCGGCCGGCAGCAGGATGTTCTCGCGCGCCGTCAGGTTGGGGATCAGTTCGAAGCTCTGGAACAGGAAGCCCAGCTTGGTGCGTCGCAGTGCCGTCAGTGCGTCGTCGTCCAGATCCCCGGTCGCCTGACCGACGACCTCCACGCTGCCGCGGTCCGGCACGTCGAGCAGCCCCAACAGGTGCAGCAGGGTGCTCTTGCCGCTTCCGCTGGGTCCCATCACCGCCAGGAACTCACCCGCCCTGACGGCCAGGTCGATGCCCTTCAGAGCGTCGATGGTGAGGTCGCCGAGGCGGTAGCTCTTGCTCAGCTCGCTGGCGCGTAGGACTGGAACGTCGTTCGTTGCCATCGTCACTCCACGAATCCCAACGCTCGGGTGGGGGAGAGTTGAGCCGCACGTCGCGCCGGCAGGAGCGAGGCGAGCAGGCCCACCAGGGGGGATGCCACCAGCGCCAGACCCACCAGGGTCCAGTCGATCGCCGGCGTCAGCAGGAAGCCGGTCAGGGCGCTCGCGCCAGCGCTGATGACCCGGGAGAGGAGCAACCCGAAGGCCACGCCGAGCACGGCGCCCACGGAAGTGACCACCATACCCTCAGAGGCGATGAGACGCCTCACGCCGCCGCGGGTCATCCCGACGGTGCGCAGCACGGCGATCTCATGGCTGCGGCTCACGAGGTTCATGCCAAGCGTGTTGGCCACGCCCAGGGCGGCGACCAGCACCGCGATCAACAGTAGCGTGTTGGTGGTCTGGAAGGATCGTTGCGTCAGCCGCAGGATGGCGCTCCGGTAGTCGGCGTTGAGGGTGGCGTCCAGATGGAGCCCGGGGAAGGCGGACAACAGTTCCCGGCGCACCTGATGTGGATCGGCGCCCGGCTTGTCGGCGATGACGAAGAGATCGGGCGCCCCGCCCCCGAACTCGGGCAGGTCGTGGATGCTGCCCACCACCGTCTCGCCGCCTCCGGTGAAGTCGACCACCACGCCGGCGACCGGGAACTCCTTGAAGCCGTCGACCGTCCGCAGGCGGATGGTGTCGCCCTTCTTGATGCCGTACCTGTCGCGCATGGTGTTGGCCACCAGGACCTGGCCGCCCTTGGACAGGGCGCGGAAGCCCTCGAGGTTGTTCCCCTGGCCCTGGATGTACTGGAAGCGGCCGAAGCCGCCGTTGGGATCGAAGCGCTGCGGGTCGACCAGGATCATGGCGATGGAGCGCCCGCGCCCACCTCCCTGCGGCTCGAAGCGGACCACCCGGATCCCCACACCGCTGGCCACTTTCACACCCGGAAGCTGTTGGGCCCGCTGCTCGAAGTCGTCGGGGAAGCTCACCGGCGAGGTCACGAAGACATCGCCCACGATGGTGGTGTCGACCCAGGAGGCGATGGCTCGGTTGATGCCGGCGACCATCGAGCCGACGCCGATGATCAGGCCGGTGCCCACGGCCACGGTTCCGATGGCCACCCCGTTGCGGGCGGCGTTGCGCAGGGCGAAGTTGCTTCCCAGACGGCCCGATGTGCCGAACAGGCGCACCAGCAGGGGCGTGAACAGCGCCAGAGCAGGGCGCAACAGGCTGGGCGTGGCCATCGCGACCCCGACGAAGAACACGGCCATGGCGGTGCCGCTGGCGGCGAGGGCCAGGTACCCCGACCATGGCAGCACGCTCAGGGCCACGCCCAGCGCCAGAAGGCTCCAACCGAGCACCGCCTGGCGCAGCGGGGGCGCTTCCTCCGCATTCCGACCGGCTGCGATGGGCGGCGTGCGCGAGGCGCTCCGGGCCGGAAGGACGCCCGCGGCGAGCGAGACCAGGACGCCGACGCCGGAGGCCAGGGCCACGCTCCGGACCGGGATCACCAGGGTGCGGAACTCGAACCCCAGACTGACGGCGTTCATGCGGGTGATGACGTAGGCCAGGCCCACCCCGAGCAGCAGGCCCATCAGCACGCCCACGAGGCTCAGCGCCGCCGCTTCGTACAGCGCCAGTCGCTGAACGTCGCCACGCGTCATGCAGATGGTGCGCAGCAGGGCGTACTCACGAGTCCGTTCCACGACCGAGGCCATGAACGTGTTGTAGGCCATGAAGCCGCCCAACGCGAGCAGCGTCACGGCCAACACGGACAGTCCGGACTGCAAGGTATCGACGATGCCCGATGCCACGTTGCCGGACACGGCGGGGTAGGTCACGGTCAGGTCCTGCGACAGCGAGGGCAGGCGCGCCTCGATCCGGGCCCGCACGTCCTCCACGGGAACCGACGGATCGACCAGGACCTCGATGTGCGACGCCCGCCCCTGCATGTGCAGGATGGCCCGAAGGTCCTGGATGGCGATGATGCCCACGCGTCCGCCGTTGGTACTGGCGAGGCCGTAGCGATCGTCGAGGAGACCGGTCACGGTGAGCGGAACGTCCCCGAAGCTGGTCGCGAAGCGGACGGTGTCACCCACCGCGATGCCGCGCTCCTGGGCGAACCCCTGGGCGATAGCGACGCCGTCCGAGCCGGGTTGGGGCAGCGCGCCCTGGGCCAGCTTCGCCGGCAGGTCGCTCGGGACGGTGGTGACGCGGCCACTGAGCTGGAAGCCGGTGTCGACGCCCGGGATGATCGACTTCTGGAAGTCCTGGATGGCGCGAACGGGTTCGGCGCGGGTGTTCAGGACGGGGTACGCGGCCTTCACTCCGGACATCTTGCGGACCAGGTCGAGCGCGGGACCGTCCTCGAACACGGCCCGCCCTCCCGCGCCGGGCGTCACCAGCAGGTCGGCCTTCCCCGCAGCCGCCTGCAGCGCGCCGCGCACGTTGGCCTCGACGTTGGCGCCGACCGAGAGCGTGGTCAGCACGGCCGCGATACCGATACCCACGCCGAGGACCGTGGCTAGGCTGCGCCAGGGGTGCCGGAGCAGGTTCAGGAGGGCCAATCGACGCAGCGCGGTCACGTCCCCCAGTGTACCGTCGCCGCGCCGTTTCCGCAGGCCCCGGGAACCGTCACCCAGCCGAAGCGCTTCTCACGGCGCCGGCGGTAGAATCGGCCGAAATGCGTATCGCGTACGTCACCGATGAGGCGTATCCCGGATTCGGCGGGCAGGCCACCGCCACGGAGGCGCACGTCCGGGCCCTGGCGGACCTCGGCCACGAGCTCCACGTGGTGGTCGGACGCCAGCGCGCTCAGTCCGAGCCCCCCGCGGGCGTGAGGCTGTCGACGTTGCCGGTGTTCCCGTTGGGATCGCTGTCGCACATCGCGCTGCCCCGGAAGAGCGTGCTGGTCCCGGTGCTGGACTGGGCCGACATCGTGCACATCAATCTTCCCGGTCCGTTGGCTGCGACCACCATGCGTCTGGCTCGCAGGCGCGGTCTCCCGGTGGTGATGGGGCTGCACATCCAGGAGCAGAACACGTCGATGCACCTTCTCGGGCCGCTGCGCCCCATCTTGGAGGGCATCCTTCACCGCTTCTACCGGAGGCTCTTCGGCGAGGCCGACTGTGTCACGGCTCCAACGGCGTTCGCCGGGCGGCTCGCGGGGAGCTACGCGCCGCCCCGCATCGAAGTGGTGTCCAACGGCCTCGATCCGTTCACCGAGGATCCCGGCTTCGACGAAGAGGTCGATACCCTGCGACGCGAGTTGCTCGCAGGCGGCGACGACGTGGTGCTGACGTACGTGGGCCGGCTCTACCCCGAGAAGCATCCCGAGGAGCTCGTCGCGTTGCTGGCCGCTGCCCGTGAGCGCGGCTCGAAGTCGGTGCTGGCGGTGGCGGGACGCGGCCCGCTGAGCGAGCGCATGCTCGAGCTGGCGCGCCGCGCCGGGGTCGCCGACCACGTGCGACTCCTGGGCTTCGTCCAGGAACGTCGCAAGCGTGCGTTGTTGCGCGCCACGGACGTGTTCCTGATGCCCTCCGAGGTGGAGCTGCAGAGCATCGCGACCATGGAGGCCATGAGCGCCGGATGCCCCATCCTCACCGCCGACTACCCGACGAGCGCCGTACCGGAGCTGGTGAAGGAGTGCGGAGCCGGCGTCGCCTACCCGGCGGGACGACCCGATCGAGGAGCGCAGATCCTGATGGAGATGCTGGCCGACGAGGGGGGGATGACGCGTTACCGGCGCGCGGCCCGTGTGTCGGCCGGCTCGTTCGAACTGCCGGCCATCGGGCGTCGTCTCGCGGCGATCTACGAGGAGCTCATCGCCGGGCGCGGTACGCCGGGCGCGGCACGTCGCCCGCGGGATCGACGGTTCACTCGCGACGAGGCGCCGTTGCCGGGACGCTCCTGAGCGCGGCCCGGGGGCGTCGGGCCTTCATCCGGCTTCCTGTGCGCGTCGCGTCACCAGGTAGCCGCCGAGCAGCGGGCCGAGCAGGAAGATCGAGTAGAAGGTCACCAACCGCCACAGCAGCACCACACCGGGGACCGACGTGCCGCCTCCCCGGGCGATCAGCACGTAGGAGATGCCCAGTTCGAAGAAGCCGCTGCCTCCCGGCGTGGGGACGAAGGTCGACATCACCACGACCACCATCTGGGCCGCTTCGATGACGGGGAGCGACACCATCACCCCGAGCCCTCGTGCGAGGAAGAACAGGATCGAGAAGAAGCTGATCCAGGAGGCGGCCGTGACGGCCTGCAGTGTGAGGTAGAAGCCGAGTGGCGCGTTCTTGAACAGCCGGTTCGACTCCAACATCGTCTCGACGAACCGCAGCCCCTGCCTCCGCCACCGGATCAGAGGGCCGCGCAAGATCCAGCGTGCGATCGGTTCCAGCCAGGCCAGGCGGAACTGCACCAGGTAGGCGACCGCCGCCGACAGAACCACGGTGAGCGCTCCCAACGCCAGCCAGGCGGCTCCCTGCGGGTACAGTCCGAGCGCGTAGAGCATCCCCAGCGCGATGGGCAGGCCCCAGGTGTGGAACAGCGCGTCGGCGCCGAACACGGCCACGCCCACCGCCCACGCCACCCCCGGGGGCAGCTTCTGGCCCTGCAGGGCGAGAGCCAGGGCGGGCGTCGAGCCGCTGCCGCCGGGCGTCACGGTGGCGCTGAACATGCCGAGGATGTGGGCGCGCAGGGCGTGGAACAGCGGCAACCGGTAGCCGAGCCGCCGACACATGTAGATGAGGCGCAAGGCGGCCAGGGTGAACGCGCCCAGCAGACCGCCGAGCGCCGCCAGCGCGTACGTCCACGGGAGCTGCCGGATGATGGTCAGGTCCTGGACCTTGCCGACGCGGAAGACGACCCAGGCGAGCCCCAACGCGCTGAGCACCATCGACACGATGAGCGAACGCAGGACGGTCCTGTTCAAGGAGCCTCCGTCAAGTCCGCCAGGTGCGCGGCGATGGCGAGCGTCCCGGGTCGGAACCCCAGGGCTGCGACGCGCTCCTGCCAGGCGCGAAGCGGCGCGCGGTCCTCGCACAGGGGTGCCAGCAGCGCCACGACGTCGCGCGGCCGGGGCACGTAGCCGCCGATGCCGTGCTGCATGCAGTAGTCGAGGTTTCGCTTCTCGTTCGGAGCCACGTAGCTGGTGTGGAAGATGGGCCGACCCAGGGCCAACGCCTCGAAGGTGGAGGCTGCGCCCGCTTTGCCGATCACCAGATCACTGGCCGCGATCCACTCGGGCATGTTGGTGGCGAAGCCCACGACCTGCAGCCGGGTCCGGCCGCCGGCCGCGGCGTGGGCGTCGGCCAGGTGCTGCAGGCGTGCTCGGAGCTGCTCGTTGCGGCCCGTCACGACCACGTACTGCAGGTCGAGGTCGGCCTCCAACACGGCACCGGCGATGCCTTCGACGTTGCCTCCGATGCCCTCGCCGCCCGGCGTGTGGAGCACGGTGAGACGGTCGGCGTCGAGGCCGAGGCCACGGCGCGCGGCCGCGAGGGTGGGGACCTCGTCCACGAACGCGAGGCTGAGCGGGTAGCCGAAGATCCGCAGGCGCTCCGCGGGCACGCCCTTGGCGCTCAGCAGCGCGCGCGCCTCATCGCTGGCCACCACGATCTCGTCGACGCCCCTGACCGCCCACAGGGCGTGGCCGTCGAACGGATCGGTGTCGATGCCCACCAGCGTGGCATCGAGCTCACCCCGACGCCGCGCCATGGCGGCCGCGAGGAGCGGCATGAAGTGCACGCCCACCACCAGATCGTAGCCCTGAGCGCGCACGAAGGCGGCCAGCCGCCGGCTGAAGCCCTGCAGCATCCATGCCTGGACCGCCTGCGTCCAGGACACCGGGATCACGCGGTCGATCAAGTTCTGGAGCACGAAGGTGACACGCGGATGGGCGAGCATCCACTTCCAGCTCCGCTTGTGGCGACGATCCAACGCATCCTCGCCGAGGTGGTGCATGATGTCGAGCACGTCGATGTCGAAGCGGTCCGGCCAGCTCCGTTGGAGGGCCGCCTGCAGGGCCATGGCCGGGGCGCGGTGTCCGCCGCCGGCTTCGATCATGGCGATGAGGATGTGCGGGCGCCCGCCGCCGGGGGTCATGGCGTCGTCTCCGGTCTCTTGCCCGTCACACGTCCGGCAGCGTCTCGAAGGTCTTGAGCGCCTGAGCGACCACCTGGTCCATGTTGTAGTAGCGGTACGTGCCGAGGCGGCCGGCGAAGGTGACGTGCTCGAGCTCGGCGGCCATGGCGCGGTACGCCTCGTAGAGCGCCCGGTTCTCGGGTCTGGGGACGGGATAGTAGGGGTCGCCTTCGGCCCGCGGATGCTCGTACACGAGCACCGACTTGGTGTGGCGCTGGCCGGTCAGGTGCTTCATCTCGGTGCGCCGCGTGTAGGCGTAGTCGTTCGGGTAGTTGGTGGTGCCGGTCTCCTGCACCTGCTCCTGGTCATGGGTGACGAACTCGAACTCGAGCGAGCGGTAGGGCAGGGCACCGAGCTCGTGCTGGAAGTAGCCGTCGATGGGGCCGGTGTAGATCAGGTGCTTGTGAGGGACGAGGTCGGCCACCTCGCGGTAGTCGGTATTGAGCATGACCTTGATGTTGGGATGCCGCAGCATGCGGCGGAACATCGCGGTGTAGCCGTGCAGCGGCATCGCCTGGTAGGTGTCCGTGAAGTAGCGATCGTCGCGGTTGGCACGTACCGGCACCCGGGCGGTCACGGAGGCGTCGAGCTCCCTGGGCTCGAGCCCCCACTGCTTCTTGGTGTAGCCACGGAAGAACTTCTCGAACAGCTCCTGGCCGACCCGGGCCACCACCACGTCCTCGGACGTCTCGATGCGCTCGCGCTTGATCGCGCGGGCCGCGAAGAACGCCTCCACCTCGGAGGCCGACAGGTCGAGGTTGTACAGCGTATTGATGGTGTCGAGGTTGATGGGGATGGGCACCAACCGGCCGTCGACCAGGGCTCGTACGCGGTGCTGATAGGGGCGCCAGGCGGTGAAGGCGGACAGGTAATCGAAGACGTACTTGGCGTTGGTATGGAAGATGTGCGGCCCGTAGCGGTGGACCAGCACGCCATCTTCGTCGTACTCGTCGTAGGCGTTGCCCGCGATGTGATCTCGGCGGTCCACCACCAGCACGCGGCCGCCACGCTGGGTGGCGATCCGTTCGGCGAGGACGGCTCCCGAGAAGCCAGCGCCCACGATGAGGAAGTCGAATCCCTCGCTCATGTCGCGCCACCATACCACCGCTGCCGACGCGTCCGCGGCGTGTGGCGGCGGCGGCTAGGTGGGGGTCAGCGCGCCCACCGAGCGTCGCAACCCCTCGCGCCAGGACACCATCGGGCGGTAGCCGAGCTCCTCCGCCGCATGCCGGATGCTGAAGTGCACGTCCCGCGTCATCAGGCCGGCGCGGTAGCGGGTCATGGGAGGCTCGTTGCGTGGGAAGAGGGCGCCCCAGGTCGCCTCGACACCGCGCGCCAGAGCCTTGGTGGGGGTGCCCGGGAGGCGCAGGCGCGGCGGTCGCTCGCCCAACAGCCGCGCCAGCTCGGAGAGCAACTCGCGCCAGCTCGGCATGCCGTCGTCTGCGATGACGTAGGTCCGGTGGGCGGCCTCGGGCCGTTCCAACGCCAGCCGTACCCCGAGAGCGAAGTTCTCGGCATAGGCGGTGTTGATGACACTGTCGCCGCTCCCCACCATCGGCAGCAGTCCCTGCTCGAGGGCGCGCACGACACGGCGGAGGTTCGGGTCGCGGGAGCCGAACGGCCACAGCCCGGGACGCACGATCACGCCCTCGATCCCACCGACCTGCCGGACCAGGTCCTCGGCCATGATCTTGGAGTGCGCGTACGGCTCGCGGACGTTGTCGCGAGGGACCTCGCGCGGGTCGGCATCGCGGAAGCCGCTGTAGCGATGGACGGCGACGCTCGAGATGAGCACGAACCGGCCCACGCCGACGTGTACGGCTTCCTTCAGAAGCTGCTCCGTGCCCACCACGTTGGTCCGGTAGAAGGCGTCCCACGGTCCCCAGTCGGCGACGCGCGCAGCCGCGTGCACCACGGCATCGATGCCATCGCAGGTACCGACGAGGGCGCCCTCTCGACTGAGGTCGGCGCGTTCGATCTGCAGGCCCGGCTCGTCGAGCACGGCGCCAAGGTTGGCGATCGTCCCCCAGGGGGACACCAGGGCCCGCACCTGATGGCCGGCGGCCAGCAGGTGTTCGCTGATGTGGCTCCCCAGGAAGCCATGGGCACCGGTAACCAGAACGTTCATGTCAGCCGCCGCAGCCCAAGCCTACCAGGAAGGGGGTCCGGACGGTCCTTCCGGACGCGCCTGCCGGCCACGACGTCAACCGTGGAACAGCAGGCCCTGGTGGTAGAGAACGAACACATCGGTGGACAGGCCGATGACCAGGTGGATGATCGTGGAGTACAGGACCGACCGGCTCCGCAACGCGAGCGCACCGAACAGCAGACTGGCGGGCAGGGCGGCCAGCAGCTCGGTCATGGGCTTGCCGAGATGGATGAGGGTGGCCGCCAGCGACTGCACCCAGATGGCTTGCGGTGCGCCCCAGGCGTCGGCGACGATGCTTTGCAGGAAGCCGCGGTAGAAGAACTCGAAGGCCACGTAGTACAGGCCGTAGATCACGGCCCACAGCCCGATGGTGGCGAGGCTGCGGCCGACCCACGCGCCCGCCCACGGGTAGGTCGCTTCGAGACCCTTGTCGAAGCTGCCTAGGTACATCAGCGGGATGACGATGACGGAGCCGCCGAGCGCCGCCGAGAGACCGAAGCGCACGTCGCCCAGGCGGAGCCCCACGTGCTTCAGGTCGATCCCCACCACGGCCAGCAGCAACGCTGGCAGCGCCATCAGCAACACCAGCGACCACGCCACCGTGGTCACGCCCGTCAGCAGGTTGCGCGGCTGGAACTGCATCAGCGCGGGCCCGGGACTGGCGACGTACCAGAAGCCCGCCTGCAGGAGCACGGCGGCCGTCAACAGGAACCACAGCCGCGCATGCTTCCGGTCGAAGAGCTGCGCCAGGTCGGCGAACACCACACCGACCGAACGCAGCGGGTTCACAGCGCCTTCTGGTACATGCGGTAGGTCTTGTAGAGCTCGGCGCCCGCTGCCTCGATCCCGCGGTTCATGGCGTCGTTGTCTTCCAGCACCCAGCTGCACTCGCCGCCGGTGTAGCCGATGGCGCGACCGCGCCTGGCCGTCTCGGCGATCATCAGCAGCTCGAAGCCCTTGTGGCGGTATTCGGGCAGCACCCCCAGGATGGCCAAGCGTCCCTGAGTGATGATCTTCTTGCGGTTGAGGAGGTGGAAGATCCCGAAGGGGATGAGCCGGCCATTGAACTTGGCGAGGACCTGGTTGAGGTCGGGGATGGTGATCGACAGCCCGACGGTCTCGCCCTTGTACTCCAGGAACAGCGCCAGCTCGGGCTCCATGATCATCTTGAGGTCGTTGGCCAGATAGTCGAACTCGGCGTCGGTGCCGCGCACCTGCCCCCAGTTCTCCTCCCACGCCACGGTGTAGAGGTGCTTGAGCAGGCCGACCTCGCGCTTGAACTGCTTCATGTCGGCGGGTCGCACGGTGACGTCGTAGCGTTTGCGGACGCGGTCCGCCATCCGCTCCAGGCGCTCGGTGGCGCCGTGGCGGATGTCGATCTTCCAGGCGTAGAGGTCCTTGACCTTGTGGTAACCGGCGGCTTCCGCGTAACCCAGGTAGTCCGCCGGATTCTGCAGCATCATGATGAACGGCTTGGTGTCGAACGCGTCGATCTGGAATCCGGCGCCGTCGTCCATGGTGGGGTTCGCGGGCCCGCGAACGATGGCCCTGCCAAGGGCCCGCGCCTCGGCCTCGACGGCTCCGTAGAGTGCCGAGGCGACCTCGGCGTCCTCGGCCTCGAAGAAGCCGAAGAACACCAGGTTGTCGCCGAACTGTTCGTTGTGGGCGTCGTTGTCGATGCAGGCGATACGGCCGACGATGCGTCCGTCGCGTTCGGCTAGGTAGGGGGTGATCCGACCGTGCTGGAAGAAGGGGTTCTTCTTCGGATTCAGCTTGTCGAACTCCCCCATGCGGAGCGGGGGAACGAAGGTAGGATCACCCCGGTACTTGTCGTAGACGTAATCAATGAAGCGACCCAGGTCGCGTTTCGTCGCGACCTTCTTGATCTCGACCATGGCTGATCACCCCTTGTTCGGCTGTCAGATTACACCAAGCCCCTTGCCCACCGTCTCGAATGCGGTGAGCAGGAGGTCGAGCTCCTCGTCGCTGTGGTTCGCATTGACGCTCGTGCGGATGATCGAGTGCCCCGGAGCGACGCCCGGCGGAAGCGCAGGCGTCGTGAACACGCCCGCGTCCCACAGCCCCTTCCAGAAGGCCAGAGCACGATCGTCCTCACCCACCAGCACCGGCACGATCGGCGTCTCGGAGCCGAGCGTGTCGAAACCCAGGCGCTGCATGCCGGTGCGGAAACGCTTTACGTTCTTCCACAGTCGCACGCGGTGCTCGGGCTCGGTCTCCATGATGTCGAGCGCGGCCAGAGCGGCGGCCATCTGCATGGCGGGCAGGGCGGCGGTGAAGATGAACGGGCGCGCGTGGTGCTTGACGAACTGCACCACCTTGCGGTCGCCGGCCATGAAGCCACCCACGCTGGCGAACGACTTCGAGAAGGTTCCGATGATGACGTCGACGTCGTCCTCGAGGCCGAAATGCTCGCCGGTGCCGCGCCCGCCGTCGCCCAGAACACCGCTGGCGTGGGCGTCGTCGATCATGAGACGCGCGCCGTAGCGGCGTTTCACGTCGACCAGGCCCGGCAGATCCACGATGTGGCCGCTCATCGAGAACACGCCGTCGGACACGATGATGCGTCCGCCCGGCTTGTCCGCGTCCGCCGCGAGCAGGCGCTCGAGGTGCTCGAGGTCGTTGTGGTCGTACTTCCGCAACGTCGCGTACGAGAGCCGCGCGGCGTCGTACAGCGACGCGTGGTTCTCGCGGTCGTAGTACAGGATGTCGTGCCGCCCCGCGAGGGCGCTCACCACCGACAGGCAGCCCAGGTAGCCGGCGCTGAAGGTGAGGGCCGACTCCTTGTTCAGGAAGGTCGCGAGGCGCTGCTCGAGCGTCTCATGGAGCGTCAGGGTGCCGGTCAGGAAACGCGAGCCGGTGCAGCTCGTGCCGAAATCGTCGAGGGCGTCGCGGGCGGCGCTCTTGAGCCGTTCGTCCTGGGTGAGGCCCAGGTAGTCGTTGGAACCGGTGATCACCATCTCCCGGCCGTTGGCGCGGACGGTGCCGCCATGCTGGGCGGCGATGGGCTTGAAGTAGGGGTGCAGGCCCGCCGATTCGGCCTGTTCGGCTCGATTGAACGCGAAGGCCTTGGTGAAGGCGTCTCGAGCACGCGCCGAGCGCTGCTCGGCGTCCTCCTCGATGACCGGGTTCTGGCGGGTGTCAACGACCTCAGACAAGACTTCCTCCAACGCGGCTACAAGCCAATTAGGGCACTATAGCACGCACCCGTCGGAGTCCAGCACGGGCGCGGCGGGTCGTCACACCCTACGCAAAAGGGATCGGATGCGCAAGCGGGACCCGCGGCGTGGCCCCGGCTCGGGTCCCGGGCGGGGGACCTCCGGAGGGCGCCCGGGTCCGCGCCCCGGCTGTGTGGGCTTGTGACCCAGTCGTCGGCGGGCGTCGCGACGGGCGCGTTATACTTGCGCCGTGGCCGTCACAACCTACGTGCCGTGCATGCTTGGAGTGCCGGAAGGATGAGCGCATTGAATCTGACGTCGCCCGGTGCCCTGACGCGTCCCGCTGATGCCTCGGACGCCACCCTGGTCCACCGTCTCTACGAGAAGACCCCCGGCTATTTCGACGTCATCTCGATCCCCGTCCCGACCCTGGCCGAGGTCAAGACCGACCTCGAGACCGCGGTCCGGGACGCCCGCAGGCACACCGAGCTGGTGCTCCTGCCGCCCGACGGGCGGGCGCCGCACGATGCGGAGCTGAGGGACCCGGTGAGCGGTCGTCAGGTCGTCGGCTACCTCGACTACAAGCTCGACTACCCGGACACCGGGGACGCTACGGTCAACCTGCTGCTGATCGAGGGCGATATGCAGGGGCGCGGCCTCGGCGGCCACTGCGTGCGCGATCTCGAGGGGCGCCTTCGCGGTCGCGTGCGCCGCGTGCTCGCCAGCATCTACGCGCAGAACCCACGTGCCCGCCGCTTCTGGGAGCGGCTGGGGTACGCCTTCGCGATCGATGCGAAGCCCGTGCTCGACTGGTACGCCAAGCAGCTCGTCTGACCCCGGCCCGGTCACGCCGGATCGCTCTCGAGACCGGCCGGGTATGCCGGGCGCGGGGACCGGTGTATCCTTTCCGTCATGAAGCATGTCGTGAGCGTCTCGCTCGGTTCCGCCAAGCGTGACACCGACCAGACCGTGACCATCCTCGGGGAGCAGGTCCACCTGGAGCGGCGGGGGACGCAGGGGGATTTCGACGCCGCCCGCGCTCTCATCGCTGAGCTCGACGGCCGGGTCGATGCCATCGGGCTCGGCGGCATCGACCTGTTCCTGCCGGTGGGCGCCAGGCGGTACTACTTCCGCGACGCCCGCAGCCTGGCGGCAGCCGCCAAGCGGACGCCCGTGGTGTGCGGCGCCGGGCTGAAGAACAGCCTGGAGCGGGCGATGGTGCGGGCGCTCGCCGGCCGGTTGTCGTGGCAGGGCCGGAAGGTGTTGATGGTCTCGGCGCTCGACCGCTTCGGCATGGCCGAGGAGCTGGTAGCGCACGGTGCCCACGTGCTGTTCGGCGACTTCATCTTCTCGCTGGGGTTGCCCATCCCGCTCTACCGCCTGGGCACGCTGCACGCCCTGGCCACGGTGCTGTTGCCGGTGTTCGTCCGGTTGCCGTTCAAGTGGCTCTACCCGGTGGGCGCGAGCCAGGAGACCGAGGCGACCACCGAGCGTTTCGAACGCTACTACCGCTGGGCCGACGTGGTGGCGGGCGATTGGCACTACATCCGGCGCTACGCCCCCGCCGACCTTCATGGCAAGACGGTGCTCACCAACACCACGACCGAGGCCGACGTGGCCTTCTTGAAGGCGCGCGGCGTGCGCACGTTGATCACCACCACGCCGCGCTTCGACGGCCGCAGCGTAGGGACGAACCTTCTCGAGGCCGCGTTCGTCGCCATCGACGGGGGCACGGGCGAGCTCTCCGCCGAACGCTACCGTGCGATGATCGAGGACGCTGAGCTCGAGCCGTCCGTGCTCGAGCTCGCGTCCTGAAGGCGCCCAGCGCATGGTGTGGGCGGCGCGGCACGGCGGTGGCGTTGCGTGCCCGGGTGCTACACTGTGCTGCGTCTTGAACTTCCGCGAGCGCGTGCCGCCCCATTGCGGTCGGTTCCGTGCCGTGATGCGTCGGAGGCTAGTGGATGATCAGTGTGACGGACCTGCGCAACGGGACGAAGGTCGAGATGGACGGCGGCCTGTGGGAGTGCTTGGACTACCAGCACCAGAAGATCGGCAGGGGCGGCGCCAAGGTGGTCGGCAAGTTCCGCAGCCTGGAGAGCGGTTCGATCGTCGAGCGAACGTTCAACGCCACGGAGAAGCTGCAGGACATCTTCATCGACTATCGCCAGATGCAGTACCTGTTCGCCGACGGCGACCTGTATACCTTCATGGACATGGAGACGTTCGAGCAGCCCGTGTTGAGCCGGGACCAGATCGGCGACACGGCCCGCTTCCTCAAGCCCAACCTGGAGGTGACGGTGGACTACTACCAGGGTAGGCCCCTCAAGGTCACGTTGCCCAACGTGGTCGAGCTCGAGATCACGCAGACCGATCCCGGCGTGCGCGGCGACACCGTGTCCGGCGGCAGCAAGCCTGCGCTGCTCGAGTCGGGGGCGAGCGTGAACGTACCCCTGTTCATCGAGCAGGGCGAGGTGATCCGCGTCGACACGCGCAGCGGCGAGTACCTGGGACGGGCCTGATGGACGTCAAGGACATCAAACGCCTGCTCGACGCCTTGGCCGCGTCCGACGTGCGCGAGTTCAGCTACGAGACCGAGGAGTACAAGCTCAACGTCAAGCGCGGGGCCGAGGCGGTGGAGGTGCAGACCGTCGCCGCGGCACCCCAGACGGTCGTCCAGGGCGCACCCCAGGCTGCCGCAGGGTCGCCGGCGACCGCCGGGAACGCGGCGGCGTCCGCCGCTGCGGAAACGCCTGCCGACGAGGTCCCGTCGCACTGGGTGGAGGTCATCGCGCCGATCGTGGGGACCTTCTACGCCTCGCCCGCGCCCGACGCGCCCTCCTTCGCCAAGGTGGGCGACCGGGTCGAGTCCGGTACGGTGCTGTGCATCATCGAGGCCATGAAGCTCATGAACGAGATCGAGGCCGAGACCTCCGGCGTGGTCCGCGAAGTGCTGGTGCGCAACGAAGAGCCCGTGGAGTACGGCCAGGTGCTCTTCCGCATCGAGCCGGCCTGAGGTTCGGGGACAGGCGCCGTGTTCCGGAAGATCCTGATCGCCAACCGAGGCGAGATCGCCCTGCGCGTGCTTCGCGCCGCGCGCGAGCTCGGCATCCAGACGGTCGTGGTGTACTCGCAGGCCGACGAGAACTCGCTGCCCGTGTTGCTCGCCGACGAGGCGATCTGCATCGGGCCCGCGCCGGCTGCCGTGAGCTACCTCAACGTTCGCAACCTTCTCTCAGCGGCGCTGGTGACGGGTGCGGAAGCCATCCATCCCGGATACGGTTTCCTGGCCGAGAACGCCGAGTTCGCCGAGAAGTGCGAGGAGCACAACCTCGTCTTCATCGGCCCCCGCGCCGAGACCATCCAGCGCATCGGCGACAAGGCCGCGGCCCGGCGGCTGGCCGAGGAGGCCGGGGTCCCGATCACTCCCGGCTCGGAGCCGCTCAAGGACCTCGAGGCGGCGCGCGCGTTCGCCCGGACCATCGGCTTCCCGCTCATCCTGAAGGCCTCGGCGGGCGGTGGCGGGCGCGGCATGCGCGTCGTCCACAGCTTCAACGACTTGGAGCGCCAGTTCGTCAACGCTCAGGAGGAGGCGCGCGCCGCGTTCGGCAACCCCGAGCTCTACGTGGAGAAGTACCTGGAGGAGCCCAAGCACATCGAGGTTCAGGTGTTCGGGGACGGCCAGGGCAACGTCATCCACTTCTTCGAGCGCGACTGCTCGATCCAGCGGCGTTACCAGAAGATGCTCGAGGAGGCGCCGAGCATCGTCGATGACGATCTGCGAGCGCGCATCATCGAGTCTGCGGTGGCGCTGGCACGGCATATCGAGTACCGGGGTGCCGGCACCTGCGAGTTCCTCGTCGATCGCGACGGCAACTTCTACTTCAGCGAGATGAACACCCGCATCCAGGTGGAGCACCCGGCGACCGAGATGGTCACCCGCTTCGACCTGGTCCAGGAGCAGTTCCGGGTAGCGGCCGGCATGGGGCTCTCGCTGGCCCAGGAGGACGTGCGCCTGGAGGGACACGCCATCGAGGTGCGCGTCACCGCCGAGGACCCCGACCACGACTTCCGTCCTTCGGCGGGCATCATAAGCGACGTCCACTGGCCCGGCGGCCCCGGTATCCGCGTGGACTCGCACGTCTACGCGGGCTACCGGATCCCGCCGAACTACGACAGCCTGATCGCCAAGATCATCGCCTGGGCGCCCACGCGGCAGGAGGCGATCGCCCGCATGGAGCGCGCTCTGCGCGAGACCGTCATCGAGGGGGTCAAGACCACCGTGCCGTTCCACCTCAAGGTGCTCGACAACGCCTTCTTCCGGCGCGGCGCGGTCTACACGAACTTCATCGCTCGGAGGATGTCCACGTGACCGAAGGCCCCGAAGGTCCCGACCTCGAGATCGCTGCCGACGTGCTCTACGGCATCGCCCAACTGGCACTCGACGAGATCGAGGGACTGCGTCCCATCGTTCCGCCCGCCCGCGTCGGCGAATTCCTGAGCGGTCGGCGGGCCAAGGGGATCCAGATCGAGCGTGAAGGCCCGGACGTCTACGTCGACCTTCGTGTGGCGGTGGGCTACGGAGTGGAGATCCCCAGTGTGGCGGCGCGGGCGCAGACGGCGGTGCGGGAGGCGGTCGCTTCGATGACCGGCCTCCAGGTCCGCAGCGTCAACGTCAACGTCGAGATCGTCGATCCGCCGGAGGAACTACTCGGTGGCTAGGCGGAAGGCGCGCGAGCTGGCATTCCGTACTTTGTTCCAGTCCGAGCGCGGAGGTTCTCCGGTCCTGGAGGTCTGGCACCAGGTCCGTGAGGAGGCGCTCGAGGATCCCGAGCCGGAGGCCGATGCGGCCTACGGAGAGGGCCTCGACACGCCGTCCCTCGACTTCGCGCAGACCCTGGTGACGGCCTACGCCGAGCATCGGGACGCGATCGACGGCGAGCTCGCCGAGCTGATCAGCGGTTGGAGCTTCGGCCAGATGGCGCAGACCGACCTCAACGTTCTACGCCTGGCCGTCACCGAGATGAGGTACGGGCCCCCCGGGGCCCCTGAGGTTGCGATCGAGATGGCGGTCCGGCTGGCCAAGAAGTTCGGCGGTGAGGAGTCCGGCCGGTTCGTCAACGGTGTGCTGGCCAAGGTGTTCCGGCGCTTGGCCGGCGAACGAGCATGAGATGAGGTAGCCAGGTGGCGGCGATCAGACTCGACGGCAAGGTGGTCTCGGCGAAGGTGGTCGAGCGCCTCCAGGAAACGGTGGCGGCGCTCTCCTTCACGCCCAAGCTGGTGTTCGTGCGGGTAGGCGAGGATCCCGCCAGCGCCTACTACGTGCGCTCCAAGACCCGCATGGCGAAGCGTGTCGGGGTCGAGTCCGAGACTCACGTGCTGGCTGCGGACGCCGGTCAGGCCGAACTCGAGGCCCTGATCCGCAGCCTGAACCAGGACGCCGGGGTCGACGGCATCCTGTTGCAGTTGCCCCTGCCGGACGGTCTGGCGGCACAGCCGGTCCTCGACCTCATCGATCCCGACAAGGATGTCGACGGGCTCCACCCGGTGAACGTGGGACGGCTGTGGACGGGCCGCCCGGCGCTGGCACCGGCCACACCGCGTGGTCTGCTCGCGTTGCTCGACCACTACGAGGTCGCGATCGAGGGGCGTCACGTAGTCATCGTGGGCCGTTCGAACCTGGTCGGCCGGCCGGCAGCGGCGCTCTTCCAGCACCGTAACGCCACCGTCACCATGGCGCACTCGCGCACGCGCGACCTCGCCGGGGTGGTCCGTCAGGGCGACATCGTGGTGGCGGCTGCGGGCCGTGCCCGCATGATCACCGCGGCCATGGTGAAGCCGGGTGCGGCGGTGCTGGACGTGGGCATGACGCGGGAGGACGAGGGCATCGTGGGGGACGTCGCGTCGGATGTCGCCGGGGTCGCCGGCCACCTGACCCCGATGCCGGGGGGCACGGGCCTGATGACGGTGGCGATGGTCATCGATACCACCGTGGAGGCAGCCCGGCGCAGGCGTTCGGGCGGATGAACTCGGTCCTTGCGAACAGCGGGCTGTTGACCGCACTGATCGCGACGGTGTCCGCGCAGGTCCTGAAGGTGCTGCTCGTCATGGTGACGGAACGGCGCCTGGCGCTCGGCCGATTGTTGGAGACGGGCGGCATGCCCTCGTCGCACACGGCGGCCGTGACCGCGCTGGCAACCTCGCTCGGCCTCCACTTCGGTTGGGCGAGCGCGCAGTTCGCCATCGCGGCGGTCTTCGGCTCGATCGTGATGTACGACGCCACCGGAATCCGCAGGGCGGCCGGCGTGCAGGCGGAGTTGATCAACGACCTCGTGCAGGAGCTCGCCCACCTGTTCGACGAGGGATTCCAACCCCAGGCGCTCAAGACGCTGCTCGGGCACACCTACCCGCAGGTGATCGTGGGGGCGGCGGTGGGCATCACTACCGCCCTGCTCGTCGCCCTCTGAGCTTGGGTGCGTGCGCCCCGGACGGGGGCGGGCCGTGCCGCGCCGGAGGTACGGGCACGGACGAGCGTTCGGAGCGCGCGATGACGGCCACGCGGACCTCGAGGGCGCCGGCGGCAAGCAGCGCGTCGCGGCAGGCGGCGGTGGTGGCGCCGGTGGTGAGCACGTCGTCCACCAGCAGGACGACGGCGCCGGGTACCGGTGCGGCGACGAAAGCGCCGGTTACGTTGCTCATGCGAGCGGCCCGGCTCAGCCGGGCCTGAGGCCGCGTGGGCCGGACGCGCGCCAGCAGGGAGCGGCATGGGACGCCGAGCGCGGCGGCCGCTCCGCGAGCGAGCAGCAGCGCCTGGTCGTAGCCGCGCTCCCGGTGACGGGCCGGGTGCAGGGGGACCGCGCACACGACGGTGGGATGCCAGGAGGCCGCGGCGACCTCGCGGGCGAGCGCCGTGGCCAGCCAGCCTGCCAGGCGGGTGGCGCCGCGGTACTTGAGGGCGCGCACCGCCCTGCCCAGCGGCCCGGCGTACGGCCCCAGCCACAGTGTGGGGCCGAGGCGGCCCGGGCGGACGGCGAGGCGCCGGCACGGAGCGCAGCAACCCCGGGCGCCGGCCGGCCGCACGCCGCAGGCGGGGCAGGGCAGGAGCGCCCCCAGCAGCGTGTCGCGTGCGGCCCGGAAGGCCCGCAGGAGGACGGCCATGGCCCGACGCTAGCCCGCGCGCGGGGCGGTGGGGAACGGCGACCGGGCAGGCGCCGGGAGGGTCTCGGCGGGCGCCGGTCGCTTCAGGTGGAGCGGAGCGCGAGGGAGCGAAGGAGGCCCTCCAGCTCACGTGTGGCCGCACGTCCGGGGAGAGCCCTCAAGGCTTCGGCGAGTCGCTCGAGGCCGCGGCGTGCGCGCCGCTCCGCGACCGCTTGGGCGTAGGCGAGCGAACCGTGCCGCTCGATCGCGGCGAGCACGTCGCGCACCCCCTCCGGTCGCCTGGCGTCGCGCGGCCGGTTCAGCGCTTCGCGGATCGCCTCACCCTCGTCGTGCGAGGCGTGCGCCAGCAGGTGCGCGAGGATCAGCGTGCGCTTGCCTTCGTACAGGTCGCCGGCGAACTCCTTGCCGTAGGCGACCCCCGGCGTGAGGTTGAGGACATCGTCGCGGATCTGGAACGCGATCCCCAGGTCGATGCCGGCCGTCTCGAAATCGGGAGAGGGGTCGACGCCGGCGCAGGCGGCGCCCAGCCGCAGCGGACAGACGACCGTGTAGTAGGCCGTCTTGAGCGTCACCATGGTGAGGTAGTCCTCCTCGGTGACGTCGAACCGGCCGGCGGCGACCCAGCTCAGGTCGAGGTGTTGTCCCTCGGCGGTCCGTTCGATCATCCACAGGAACTCGTGCAGGACAGCCTCGCGGTCGAGGCCCTCGGGCGAGGTCGCGGGCAGCGTCATCAACAGACGCCACATCGCCACGTGAAGGGCGTCGCCGACGTTGATGGCGATCGGCGACCCGACGAGGCGGTGCAACGCCGGACGGCCCCGGCGCTCCTCCGAGTCGTCTTCGATATCGTCGTGGATCAGCACCCAGTTCTGGAAGAGTTCCACGCCCGCGGCGGCGGTCAGTGCCGCACGCTCGTCGCCGCCGTGGGCCTGTGCCGAGAACATCACGATCTGGCCGCGCAGCGTCTTGCCGGCCCGGCCCGGGTAGTCGCGCAGGAGTGCGACGAAGCGTCGGAGCTCGGGATGGCCGTTGCCTTCGGGCAACGCCGACAGCACGGTCTGCCGGATGCGGGTGGAGAGGTCGTCGACGGCCTGGCTCACGCCGCGGCCTCGACGCTCGACGCCGACCGGACCATGACAGGCCGCACCCTCAGGGCCGGCGGATGCAGGCCTTGAAGTGCCCGGGGCTCACCTCTTCGAGCGGCGGCACCACGTGAGCGCAGTCGTCCACCGCGATCGGGCAACGCGTGCGGAACACGCAACCCGAAGGCGGGTTGATGGGGCTGGGGATATCGCCCTGGAGGATGACGCGCTCGCGCTTGATGGTGGGGTCCGGGATGGGCACGGCCGATAGCAAGGCCTCGGTGTACGGGTGCACCGGGTTCGCGTAGAGGTCCTTGGAGGGCGCGACCTCCATGACGCGACCCAGATACATCACCACCACGCGGTCGCTGATGTACTCGACCACGCCCAGGTCGTGGGCGATGAACAGCAGCGTCAGGCCCAGCTCCTCCTTGAGATCCTGGAGGAGGTTGACGACCTGCGCCTGGATGGACACGTCGAGGGCCGACACCGGCTCGTCGGCCACGATGAACTGTGGGTCGACGGCGAGCGCGCGGGCGATGCCGATACGCTGCCGCTGCCCGCCCGAGAACTCGTGGGGATAACGGCGCATGTGGTTCGGGGACATGCCGACCCGATCCAGCAGGTCCGCGACGCGCTGTTCCTTGGTCTTGCCGCGGGCGAGGTTGTGGATGGTCATGGCCTCACCGATGATGTCGCCCACCGACATGCGCGGGTTGAGGCTGGCGAAGGGGTCCTGGAAGATGATCTGCATCTCCTTGCGGTACTCCCGCATCTTCCCCTTGGGCAGCTTGGCGATGTCGACGCCGTTGAACAGGATCTCGCCTGCGGTGGGCTCGATGAGCCGGAGGATGCTACGGCCGGCGGTGGTCTTGCCCGACCCGGACTCGCCCACGAGCCCCACGACCTCGCCCTTCTTGATCTCGAAGGACACGTCCTCCACGGCCTTCACGTTCGCCACCACACGGGAGAAGATGCCGCCGCGGATGGGGAAGTACTTCCGCAGGTTGCGGACCTCGAGAAGGTTCTCCTTGGCGTCCCGGATCGCTTCGGATTGCACACGGGTCGTTGACGACGTCATGCCACCATCTCCTGCTTGAGATCGAGGTCCTTCCAGCGGATGCAGCGCACCATGTGGCCGTTGCCGGTGTCCTCGAGTGCCGGGATGGTCTGCTTGCACTCGTCGGTGGCGAAACGGCAACGGGGGTGGAAGGCGCAACCCTCCGGCAGGTAGAGCGGGTTGGGGACGTTCCCGGGGATGGCTTCGAGGCGGTCCTGGTGCTCGGCGGCGCGGTCGACGCGCGGGATGGAGTTCATCAGGCCCAGCGTGTAGGGCATCTGCGGACGGGCGAAGATGTCGTTGACGTCGCCTTCCTCGACGGCCCGCCCGGCGTACATCACCACCACGCGATCGGCCACCTCGGCGACCACCCCCAGGTCGTGGGTGATGAACAGGATGGACATGCCGATCTCGCGCTGGAGCTTGCGCATCAGGTCGAGGATCTGCGCCTGGATGGTGACGTCGAGGGCCGTGGTGGGCTCGTCGGCGATGAGGAGCTTGGGCCCGCAGGACAGCGCCATGGCGATCATCACGCGCTGTCGCATGCCGCCCGACATCTGGTGGGGGTAGTTCTTCACGCGCTTGGCGGGCTCGGGGATGCCGACCAGGTCCAGCATCTCGACCGACAGCTTCATGGCGTCCCGATAGCTCTTGCCCTGGTGCAGCACGATCGCTTCGGCGATCTGATCGCCCACCGTGTACACGGGATTGAGGCTGGTCATGGGCTCCTGGAAGATCATGGAGATCTCGTTGCCCCGGATGCGGCGCATGTCGCGCTCACTCTTGCGGACCAGGTCCTCACCCTCGAACAGCATCTGGCCCGAAGCGATCCGTCCCGGGGGGGTGGGGATGAGGCGCATGACCGAGAGGCTGGTCACGGACTTGCCTGAGCCGGACTCGCCCACCACGGCCAGCGTCTCGCCGCGATCGAGGTGGAAGCTCACTCCGTCGACGGCCTTCACGACGCCTTCGTCGGTGTCGAAGTAGGTCTTGAGGTCCGTGACCTCGAGTAGCCGGTCGGTACTAGGCATCAGCGCTTACACTCCTCACAAGGTTCGATTCTACCCGAATACGTCGGGCTCGGACGGGAGCCAAACCCCTGTCCGGGACGCGGTGGATCCCACACGAGATGGTGAGACGCCGCTGCGTCCAGTGAGATACCCCCATTGCAAGGAAATACCGGTTCCCGCCAGCGGCCGCTCCCGGATGCGGAAGCGCCGTGTCTACGGCGGCCCCGAACCCCGACCGGGCGACGCGCGCCTGCGATCGGGAGTGCCGGACTGGCCGACGTGTGGATCGAGTTCGGGGTGCGCTCCGCCGAGGAGCGGCCCGCTCGTGGTCGGCCTGCCGGTCCCAGCGAGAATATAGCGCGCGCGCGCGTAGGTCAAATGCCGCGCCCAACCCGACCACGGCGCGCTGGGGCGGCAGCGCGAAGCGCGTCAACGTCGGCTCTTCGGGTCGAAGGCATCGCGCAGCCCGTCGCCCAGCAGGTTCCAGGTGAGCACGGCGATGAAGATGGCGACGCCCGGGGTGAAGATCCACCAGCGGTCGCCGAGGCCCGTGACGCCGGCGAACGACTGGGCCGTTGACAGCATCAGCCCCCAACTCGTCGAGGGAGGCTGGATCCCCAGCCCGAAGAAGCTGAGGACCGATTCGGCCAGGGTGTACTCGGGGATCTGGATCGACAGCGAGATGATGATGAAGCTGAGCGTCTGCGGAAGCAGGTGACGGATGATCACACGCATGTTGCTCGCCCCCAGCGCCTGGGCGGCCACGGTGAAATCGCGCTCGCGCAGGCTCAGGACCTGGCCCCGGACCGCGCGCGCGATCTGTCCCCAGCCGATGACCGAGAGCGCCACGATGATCACCATGAACTGGGTGGTGGAGGGGAGATGGAGTGGATAGAAGACCGCCGAGAGGGTGAGCAGCAGGAACAGGAAGGGGATGGCCGAGAGGGCCTCCACGAAACGGAGGATGACCTCGTCGAGCCAGCCTCCGTAGTAGCCGGCCAGCCCCCCCATGATCATGCCGATGACGATGGCCACCAGGCTCGCCAGGATGCCGATGGTGAGGCTGATGCGCGCACCGAACATGAGCTTGCCGAAGACGTCGGCGCCCAGGTCGTCGGTGCCCAGCAGGTGGATCTTGGCCTGGTCGCCGGAGTCCGCCACCCCGAACAGGTGCAGCGTCGCCCAGGGCCGGATACCCAGCACCTGGCGGAGCTGCACCGGGATGAGATTCACCGGGAAGGGGACGTAACGGTCGCGCAGACCGGTGCGCCGCACGAAGAAGCGGATGCGGTAGGCGTGCGTGGTGTCCGTCGTCCACACCGACGTGAAGGTCGTCATGTTGATCGACTTCTTCAGGCCGTAGACGTAAGGCCAGGTGAGGCGGCCGCGCGCGTCGAGGAAGTGGACGACCGTCGGCGGCTCGAAGGTGGCGTTGGGGTTGATGTCGTGCTCGGGGTAAGGGGCGAAGAAGTCCGCGAAGGCGGCCAGCAGGTACATGATGCCCAGGATGACGAGTGCCGTGCGTGCCAGCGGGTGCTTCTTGAACTGCTGCCAGGCGATGGTGGTGAGGCTGGCGCCCTTCACGACCTGCCGGTCGGCGGTGTCGACGGCGCCTCCGGCGTCCGGGTTCACGGGCTCCATGTCAGTACCGGATCCTGGGGTCGATCATGGCCAGCGCCAGGTCGGACAGCAAGTTCCCCACCATCAGCAGCAGCGTCAGGATGGTGAGCAGCGCCATCACCACGTAGACGTCCTGCGCGAAGATGGAGCTGATGAACAGAGGCGTGATGCCGGGCCAACCGGTCACGTACTCCACCGACCCCGCGCCCGATACCAGGCCGGGCAGGGTCGAGCCGATGATCGCGACGATCACCAGGATGGCGTTGCGCAGTGCGTGCTTGACGTTCACGGTGCGCTCCGACAAACCCTTGGAGCGGGCGGTCCGGATGTAGTCCTGGCTCAGCACCTCGAGCATCTCGCCGCGCATGACGCGGCTGACGAACGCCAGCGACGACAGCGTCACCACGGTCACCGGTCCGATCAGGTGCCAGCCGACGTCCAGGACCTTCCGGAGCGGACCGAAGCTGCTGAAATCCGTGCTCGTCATACCGCCGGTCGGGATCAGGAACCAGTGATGGACGTGGAACCACTGCACGCTGAGGGCCAGGATGATCAGGGCGAGGAAGAAGTTGGGGACGGCCAGACCGAGCAGGCTGAACACGGTGAGGATGCGGTCGGCCAGGGAGTACTTGTGCAGCGCCGAGTACACCCCGATGGGGATGGCGATGGCGAAGGCCAGCACGGTGGCCGGGATCAACAGCACCATGCTGTTGCGCATCAACGGCAGGATCAGCGCGGTCACGCTGGCCTTGCTCGTCATGCTGGTACCGAAGTTGAAGTGCAGCACGACGTTGCGAAGCCAGTACAGGTAGCGGATGTACCACGCCTGGTCGAGCCCCAGCAGCTGGCGGATGCGCTCGGCCTTGTTGGGGTCGACCTGGTCGAAGGCGAACTGGGTGGCGAAATCCCCGGGTGCCGCCTGGATGATGCCCCACGCGAGGAATGTCGCGATGACGAAGGTGGGGACGAGGTTGAACAGCCGGCGAACGATGAACGGCAGCATCGGGAACAGGGGCCTCCAGGGTCGGTTCTCGGGCGTGCCCCGACGACGGGGGCAGCTGCCCGGGGCTGCGATGGAGCATTCTATTCCACACCGACCGGCGACCCGGGGTGCGTAGGGCTCCACGGTCCGGGGGCCCCGGCCTCGCGGTCGGAGCCCCCGTCCCTCGTCAGGAATTGCCTCCCGAACGGCTCAGCGGACGGTCAACAGCTCCCGGTAGCTGCCCGGGTTGTAGGGCGACTGGATGCTGTTGGCGTCGAGCGCGGACTTGGGCCAGGTGTTGCCCAGGTCGGTGTAGAAGCTGAAGGCCTGGCTGATGAGCGGCGTGATCGGCAGCCACTCGCGCATCAGGGCGGCGCGCTCGTCGTAGAGCTGCACACGCTTCTGCAGGTCGAGCGCCGAGTTCATCTCGACCGTGTACTGGCCCATCAGGGTTTCCCAGGGCTTCAGATCGGTCTTGCTCTTGTTCCAGGCGTTGAGGTTGGTGCCCGGACGCAGGCCGTTGTCGAAGCTGGGGTTGTCGACGTCGCCGCCGGCGAGGCCCCAGATCTGGGCGTCGTAGTTGACCTTGCGGCCCTTGGCCGGATCGTAGTCGGCGCTGGTGCCGACGATCGAGTTGGCCCAGATCTCGGTGGAGACCTCACGCGGGTTGATCTTGACGCCGTAGGGCGCGACGGTCTGCGCGATGACCTGCGCTTCCTGGCCGCGACGCGTGTTGCCGCTGTTGTACTGCAGGTCGAACGCCACCTTGCAGCCGGTGGTGGGGTTCATCAGCACCCCGTCCTTGTCCTTCTGCGTGAAGCCGATGTTGTGCAGCAGCTGAACGCCCTGCTCGGGGTCGAAGGCGAACGGCTTGAGGTTGGGCGCGTTGAACGGCTTGGCCGCCTCGCTGTTCCAGTCCTTGGCCGGGAAGCCGAGGCCGCCCAGGGCGGCGTTCACCAGCGCGTTCCGGTCGATCATGTCGCTGATGGCGCGCCGGAAGTAGACGTTGCTGAACATGTCGGCCTTGCACTTGTCGGTGTTGTTGAAGTTGTAGGTGATGAAATCGACGGCGCTGCTGGGGCCGATGTTGGCGTAGAGGTCGCCCTTGATGGTGCCCTTGTCGATGGCGTCCTTGACGGCCTTGACCTGATCGAGGTTGACCGGCCAGTAGAAGTCCGACTGCCCCGTCACGGCGCGGCTCAACACCTGGTTGGCGTCCTTCACCAGCGTCACGACCCAGCGATCGGGGCCGGGAACGCCGCTGCCGTCCGCGGCCTTGACCTGCTCGGCGTACTGCGGGTTGCGCACCAGCACCAGGCGCTCGCCGGCTCGGAACTCCTGCAGCTTGTAGGGGCCGCCCGAGACGATCTTGCTGACGTCGGCGTCGACGCCCCACAGGGCCTTGACGCCGGCGGCGCCCTTGGCCTGGTAGACGGGCATGAAGACATGGGCCGGGATCAGGCCGTTGACCGTCACGCAGTCATTGTTGGCCAGCGCGTTGACCTGCGGCTCGGGCAGGGTGATCTCGTACTGGTACGTGCCGAGGATCTTGAGCTGGACCTTCTTGTCACCCACGACCGAGCAGGAGTAGTTGTTCGATTCCACCTTGGGGTCGCCGACGATGTCCCAGGTGGCCTTCACGTCGGCCGTCGTCATCTCGACGCCGTCGGACCACTTCCAGCCCTTGCGCACCGTGATGATGAACTGCTGGTCCTTCTTGAGGACCTGGATGTCCTTGGCCCACTGCATGTTGTAGCTGCCGTCGGGCTTCTGGAAGGAGCGGTTCCCGACCCAGTCGCGGTAGATCGCTGCCGGACCGGCGTACATCCCGATGATCGCCTGTTCGTTGGCGCTGGACGTGAGCACGGGGTTGAGCGTGGTGATATCGCCGAACAGCGTTTCGTTGACCGTACCGCCGCTCTTGATGGTCGGCGCGTAATCCTTCGGCCAGGTGAACGTCTCCACCTGCGCGGATGCCGCGGCCAGGAGCGCTGCCACGATGACGAACAACAGGGTTCGCTTCACTGACGTACCTCCTCCGAGTCGTTGCGAATGGCGGTACCAGCGAGACCACACGCGGGGAGCCGGCTCATCCGTTGGGGCTTCGCCAGCAAGACTACCCGCTCGTTGTGCCATGCATCAAGAGGATGTCTCATGCAGCGCGGTATCGCGCCGCTCCGACGGGGTGGGGCCCGAACGCCCGTGCCGGGGTCAGCCGGTCGCACGCCGCGAGCCTTCGCGGCGTGGCGATGCGCGATCGCGGGTTCGGGTCGGCGTTCGCCTGCGGCCGACCTCAGGCCCGGGGGATCACCTGCAGCGCCAGAGCCAGCACCCCCCAGATGGTGCCCATCCAGATGGTGAGCCGGTGCAGGCCACCGGCGGTGCCGCCCATCGTCCCGAAGTCGCCGCCACCGCCCCCGCCGCCGCCGAGGGCGTCGCCGAGGCCCGACTGCTTGGGCTCCTGCATGAGGATGACGACGGTCACCAGGACCGAATCGATGACGAACAGTATGAACACAATCCAGAACATGCTTCCTCCGCGGCGAACGGGAGCGGACCCGAGGGTCCGCCCACGTCTCGCGCCGATCCAACGGCCAGAGTGGTGCCGAGAGCGGGACTCGAACCCGCACGGGTTGCCCCGGTAGATTTTGAGTCTACTGCGTCTACCGATTCCGCCATCTCGGCCCGGGTGGGCGGCACAGGCCACCACTAGCCAAGCGTAACGGTAGGGGCGTGTGTCCGGCAAGGGCCTGCGGTCGGACCGGGGCCTCGGGGCGTTGCGCTCAGGGCTCCGCCTGGTCGGCGAAGCCCTCGACACGCAGCAGCGCCTCGCCCACGGAATCGATCAACATGCCCAGGCTGCCGGAGATGAACAGCCAGGTGCCGGCCATCCTGAGGTCGGTGAACAGGAAGAAGATGCTGCCCACGAAGAAGGTGGCGTTCCCGACCAGACCAAGGCCGGTGTGGATCCAGGGGTAGTCCCGGGCGATGCGTTTGAGCGGCACCAGGTGCGGCAGGTTGGCGACCCTGCGAAGCAGCGTCATGTTGCCTCCTTCCGGGCGCCCCTTGCGGGCTCCGGCGCCGCGCCCACCTCCCTCCGGCGGCCGGTGGTACAGTACGCGCGTCGCAGGGCCGCCGGCCGCAGCCGGCGGGCACCGTGCGCCCCCAGGACTACCATGACGATCGCAGTTGTCCGTTTCCCAGGCAGCAATTGTGACGACGACGCCCGACACGCGTTCGAGTTCGTTCTCGGCGCCCCGGTGCGCTTCGTCTGGCACCGCGACACCTCCCTCGGTCGCGCGGACGCCGTGGTGCTGCCGGGCGGCTTCAGCTTCGGCGACTACCTCCGCGGCGGTGCCCTGGCGGCGCTCAGCCCCGTGATGGCGGCGGTGCGCGACTTCGCCGGGCGCGGCGGGCCCGTTCTAGGGATCTGCAACGGCTGGCAGATCCTCACGGAGGCCGGGTTGCTACCGGGCCAGCTCGCGCGCAACCCTTCGCTCCACTTCCTGTGTCAGGACGTCCACCTTCGCGTGGAGCGCGACGACCTGGCGTTCACGCGCCGTTTCGAGCGTGGCCAGGTTCTGCGCATCCCCATCGCTCACAACGAGGGCAGGTTCTATGTCGACGACGCTACCCTCGAAGAACTCGAAGGAGAGGGCCGGGTGGTGTTCCGCTACGTCGATGAGCAGGGGCGGCAGACGCCCGAGTCCAATGTCAACGGCAGCGTGAACGCCATCGCCGGCGTCGTCAACGTCCGCGGCAACGTGCTCGGCATGATGCCTCACCCCGAGCGCGCGGTCGAGCCCCTGCTGGGATCGAGCGACGGCGCGGAGCTGCTCGGCGGCATGCTGGAGCACCTGCACGACGGGGCGGCGAGGGCGTGAGCTCCCGACGCCGTCGGGGCCGCGCCGGCCCCCGGAGCGCTCCATGACCGAAAGCCTGCGCGCCTCGGCCGGCACCTTCGGCCTGAGCGAGGCCGAGTTCGACGCGGTCGTTCGACAGCTCGGACGCGAGCCCAACGCGCTCGAGGCCGGCGTGTTCGGGGCCCTGTGGAGCGAACACTGCGGCTACAAGAACTCGCGTCCGCTGCTGAGGCGGCTGCCGACGACCGGTCCGCAGGTGCTGCAGGGACCCGGGGAGAACGCCGGCGTCGTCGACATCGGCGACGGCTGGGCGGTGGCGTTCAAGATGGAGAGCCACAACCATCCCAGCGCCGTGGAGCCCGTCCAGGGCGCGGCCACCGGCGTGGGCGGCATCCTGCGCGACATCTTCGCGATGGGCGCGCGTCCGGTGGCGGTGTTGGACTCGCTCCGTTTCGGCGACCTCGGCGAGGCGCGCAGCCGCTACCTGCTGGCCGGGGTCGTTCACGGCATCTCGCTGTACGGCAACGCCATCGGCGTTCCCACCGTCGGCGGCGAGATCGCGTTCGATCCGTGCTACCAGGAGAACCCGCTGGTGAACGTGATGGCGCTGGGTTACCTGCGTCACGATGAGCTCAAGCGAGGCACCGTGGGCTCGGTCGGCAACAGCATCATCTACGTGGGCTCGAAGACCGGTCGCGACGGGCTCGGCGGCGCGGTGTTCGCGTCGGCCGACCTGAGCCAGGCCTCCGACGCCGATCGGCCGGCCGTGCAGGTCGGCGACCCGTTCATGGAGAAGCTGCTGCTCGAGGCCTGTCTGGAGGCGTACGGGCGCGGGCTCGTCGCCGGCGTGCAGGACATGGGTGCGGCGGGACTCAGCAGCAGCGTGGCCGAGATGGCGCATCGTGCGGGCCTCGGCGTGGATCTGGACCTGGAACGGGTGCCCAGACGAGAGCAGGGGATGAGCGCGCTCGAGGTGATGCTGTCGGAGTCGCAGGAGCGCATGCTGCTGACCGCCACGCCGGGCCGCGAGAAGGAGCTGCTGGAGCTGCTGGAGCGTTGGGAGCTCGACGCCCACGCCATCGGCGTGGTGCGCGACCACGGGAGGCTGCGGCTGTTCGAGGGCCGCCGGCTCATCGGCGACCTGCCGGTGACCGCCCTGAACGAGCCCCCCACCTACACTCGCGAGGGGGTCGAGGCCCCCGAGACGGTGGCGCTGCGCCGCCGCACCATCGATGTGCCCGAGACCTCCGATCCTGCGGGCGCGCTGCTGACGCTGTTGGCGAGCCCGACCATCGCCAGCAAGGAGGCCGTCTTCCGGCAGTACGACCACCAGGTGATGACCAACACGGTGGTGCTGCCCGGTCGCGGCGACGCCGCGGTGCTGCGCGTGAAGGGGAGCCCGCTGGGTGTGGCGGCGACGGTGGACTGCAACGCGCGCTACGTGCGGCTCGACCCACGGCTCGGCGCCGCCCACGCCGTCGCCGAGGCCGCCCGCAACCTCACCTGTGTGGGCGCGACCCCACTCGGTGTGACCGACAACCTCAACTTCGGCAACCCCTACCTCCCCGAGGTCTACTACCAGCTCGAGCAGGCGATCGAGGGACTCAAGGAGGCGTGCCTCGCCCTGGGAACGCCGGTGACCGGCGGCAACGTCAGCCTCTACAACCAGTACCGGTCGGACGACGGCTACCACGCCATCGACCCGACGCCCACCGTGGGCATGGTGGGGGTGCTCCCGGACGTCGAGCGCCGCGCGGACATGGCCCTCAAGCGCCAGGGGGACGCGCTGCTGCTCGTCGGCGAGGTGGCCGGAACGTTGGGAGCGAGCGAGATGCTGGCGACCCTGCACGCCACCGTCGCCGGTGCGCCGCCGCCGCTCGACCTGGAGCGCGAGGTGGCCGTGCAGGGCGTGGTGCGGTCGCTGATCCAGGAGGGGCTGTGCGACACCGCCCACGACGTGTCGGAAGGGGGCCTGGCGGTGGCGCTCGCCGAGATGGCGATCGCCGGCGGCATCGGGCTCGATGCGACCGTTCCGAGCGTCCCCGGCACACGCGACGATGCGGTGCTCTTCGGAGAGGGCGCGGCGCGCATCGTGCTCGCGCTGAGCGGGGAGGAGCGCGCCGCCACGGCGCTTCAGCGCTGCTCGGCGGCGGGCGTTCCGTGCCTCCGACTGGGGTCGAGCGGCGGTGATGAGGTCCGCATGCGGACCGTCCGCGGCGCCTTCGCCGTGCCCCTGTCGAACCTCCGGACCGCTTACCATCGGCCGCTGGCGGAAGCGCTACGCTGATGGCGATGGACGGAGCCCCCTGGGACATCCTCGGCGAGGACAAGCTGCACGAAGAGTGCGGGGTGGTGGCGGCGCACCTGCCGCACGCGGCGGACATGGCGTCGCTGCTGCACATCGGGCTGTTCGCGCTGCAACACCGCGGGCAGGAGTCCTGCGGCATCTGTGTGGCTTCGGACGACGAGATCCGCATCGAGAAGGACATGGGCCTGGTCAGCGCCGTGTTCACCGAGGACCGGCTCGACAAGCTGCGCTTCGTTGGCGCGCGCACCGGTATCGCCCACACCCGCTACTCGACCACCGGCTCGAGTCTGCGCTTCAACGCCCAACCCATCACGGTGCGCTCCAACAAGGGCCTGCTGGCGCTGGCCCACAACGGCAACTTCACCAACGCCAAGTCGATGCGAGAGCACATGCTCGACGAGGGCGCGGTGTTCCAGACCACCAACGACAGCGAGGTGATGATCAACCTCATCGCCCGCTACAGCCACCTCAGCCTGCGCGACGCCACCGCGCAGGTGATGGGGGAGCTCGAGGGCGGCTTCGCGGTAGTGCTCATGGACCGCCACCGCATCCTGGGCCTTCGCGACGCCAACGGCGTGCGGCCCCTGGTGATCGGCGAGATCGAGGGGGGCTACGTCTTCGCTTCCGAACCGTCGGCGCTCCACGTGATGGGGGCCACGTTCCTGCGCGACGTCCGGCCGGGTGAGCTGGTGATGGCGGACGACGAAGGGCTGCACAGCTTCCAGGTGCTCGTGCCGCAGCCCACCCCCTGCGCCTTCGAGTGGATCTACTTCGCACGCGGGGACTCCGTGCTCGACGGCGTCGAGGTTCACGCCGCGCGGATCCGCATGGGCGAGGTGCTGGCCGCGGAGGAACCGGTCTCGGCCGATGTAGTGGTGGGCGTGCCGGACTCCGGCGTCGCCGCCGCCATCGGCTACGCGCGCGCCTCCGGCATCCCGTTCGACATGGGGCTGTACAAGTCGCCCTACGCAGGTCGCACCTTCATCCATCCCACCCAGCGTCTGCGGGATCAGAAGGTGAAACTGAAGCTGGCGCCCACGCCCGCCGTCCGCGGCAAGCGGGTGGTCCTCGTCGACGACTCGATCGTGCGTGGCACGACCTCGGGCCGCATCGTGCAGCTGTTGCGCGAGGCGGGAGCGACGGAGGTCCACTTCCGGGTGTCGAGTCCGCCGATCCGCTTCCCGTGCTACTACGGCATCGACACGGCAGCCCGCAAGGAGCTGGCCGCCGCCACCATGACCATCGACGAGATCCGCCAGCGCATCGGTGCCGATACCCTGCACTTCCTGTCCGAGCCGGGCCTGGCACGGGCCATCGGGCTCGGCCGCACCTGTCTGGCCTGCTTCGACGGCCGCTACCCGGCCGGGCATCCCGGCGAAGAAGCGGAGAAGGACGGTCTGGACGCGGAGAACGAGCGGCCGGTCGAGATCGCGCCGGTCTGAGCAGTTGCTCCTGGCGGGCGCGTCAGGCCCCGCGGACCACCATCCAGGCGAAGCGCACCAGCCGGGGGAGCCGGCGCCAGCGCCTGGGGTCGAGCGCAACCCTGAGCGCCCACTCCACGCCGAGCCTGCTGCTCCACGTCGGCATGCGCCGCACCTCGCCTGCGAGCACGTCGAGCGTGCCGCCCACTCCGATCGCCACGGCCGTGCCGAGCTCGGCCCGGTTCTCCCACAGGAAGCGCTCCTGGCCCGCGCCGAGCCCGGCCAGCAGGAGCTGACAGCCGCTCGCAGCGACCTGTCGGCACACCTCCGGGACCTCGTCGGGCCGCCGGAAGTAGCCGTGATGCACGCCACCGACCTGGCAGCCGTAGCGGCGTGTGATCTCCGATGCGGCGCGTTCGGCTACCCCGGGGCGGCCCCCCAGCAGGAACACGCTCAACTCGGGGCCGCCCGAGCGCAGCACCTCGGTGACGAGGTCGACACCGGGCACGCGCCCGGGCAGCCGCTCGCCTCGGCGCCGTGCGGCCCAGGCGACGCCGACGCCGTCGGCCACGCTGAGGTCCGCGGCGCACAGTGCGCGCCGCAGTCGTGGATCGTCGTGCGCGCCGACCGCGATCTCGGGGTTGAGTGTCACGACCAGCTTGCTCTGACGGCTACGCGTGGCCTGCAGTACCCAGGCAGCGGCCTGTGGCAGCGTGAGCGCGTCCACCGGTAGGCCGAGCAACCAGATGCGCCGGCCCGCGTCGGGCAGCATCAGTCCGCGCGGGGTGCGGGCGTGAACAGGTACAGCGGTGCGCTGCCGGCCCCGGGCTGGCGCCCTACCAGCTGGGGCACCATGTTGCTGCCGGAGATCTGGGCGGAGAACGCCAGATCGCGTTCCATCCCGAGGCGCCGCAGGTAGTGTCCGGCGACCGACTGCCACAGCGCTTCCATCGGGTCGGGGAAGGCCCGCAACAGGCTGAGTGCGAAACGCGTGGCGCCGCTGCGCGCGGCGGTCGGGAGCCGCTCGGCCACCATCGCCGCCAGCAGGCCCGCGCCCAGGGTGTCGTCGAGGTCGGGCTCCCCCTCGAACCCGGCGCCGACCAGATCGACACTCTCCAGCGCCTGCCGTGAGGCCAGCTCGGCCACCGCGGCGGCGTTGTAGAGCGAACCGAGCAGCACGCGGCGGGCATCGGCCAGCTGGGGCAGCCAGCGAGGAGCGTTCTCCGACACCAGCACGGCGCGTCGTCCCGTCAGGTCGACGGTGGCGAGCTCGGCCGGCGAGTTGCCGAAGTTGAAGCCCTCGGCCGGAACGCCCTGGCGCTCGCCGAGCAGCAGCCAGCCGGCTTCGGCGGCCGCCCGCGCGCTGCGCAGGCTGGGCGTCAAGGCCAGCTCCGTGAGTCCGCGCTCGAACAGCAACGGCACCACCGTACAGGTGCGCAGGACGTCGATCAGGACGACGACGTCCTGGTAGCTTCCGGTAGGGGTGAGATCGGTGTGGATGCGCATGTTGGGGGACTTGTGCCGGGCGCCCCGGGCCCGGGCGACCACGCTGACGCACGATGCGAAGTCTACCACGCGGGGCGTGCACTTCCGCATGCTCGGCGTGCGTAGCAGGCGACTCCCTCCCGCGCCGGACGGAGGTTAAGCTGGCCCGTGCCCCGCGACGATGCGCCGCCGTCCCGTACGAGCTTCCTGGACCACTACCGGTCCGGCGACCTGAGCGAATTCTTCGACCTTGCCGCCGGCGACGTCGATGGCGCCCTGCGGGTGCCGCGCCCCGCCGAGCGCACGTCGCTGGCCGCGGCCATGCGTGATCACGCCCGCGCGCTGGGGGCGCCGCAGGCCGTGTTCGACAGCCTCGAGCGGCTCGAGCACCCTGCCTCCCGTGCCGTCGTGACAGGTCAGCAGACGGGTCTGCTGCTTGGTCCCGCCTACACGCTCTCCAAGGCGATCACCGCCGTGAAGCTCGCCCGCCGCCTCGATCGTGACGAGCGCCCGGTGGTGCCCGTGTTCTGGCTCGCGAGCCAGGACCACGACACCGCCGAGATCGACCACGCGCACCTGCTGGACGGCGAGGAGCGCCTGCATCACGTGGGTGTCGACCTCCTGGCCGACGTGCCTGCAGGACGGGCACGTCTGAGCGGAGCGATGGTGGACGGCGTGGTGCGGGCGATCGACGAGCTGCGCCCGACATCCCCGTTCCGCGACGAGGTGGTGGCGCTGCTTCGGGAAGCGGCCGAGGGCGGGGTGACGTACGCCGACTGGTTCGCGGGGTTGCTCTACCGCCTGCTCGGCGAGCAGGGACTGACGCTCTTCGATCCCATGCACCCGGCGGCCGCGGTCCTGTTGCGGCCGGTGCTGGAGCGCGAGCTGGAACGCCCGGAGGAGAGTGTGGCCGAGGTCAACCGGGCCGCGCGTCGCCTACGGCATCTGGGCTTCGACCCCCAGCTCGGACGGGGTGCCGACGCCACCAACCTGTTCCTGGAGGTGGGCGGTCGCGAGGCTCCCCGCCGCGTGCTGTTGCGGCATGAAGGTCGCAACTTCAGGCTCGAGGGGCGTGTGCTCTCGACCGAGGACGTGCGCGATCACCTCGACCTGGATCCCGCCTCGCTCACGCCCGCTGCCGGGTTGCGTCCGATCGTTCAGGACTCCGTGCTGCCCACCGCGGTGGTCGTGCTGGGTCCGGGGGAGTTGCGCTACTTCGCACAACTCCGCGGGGTGTATGCGCGCCACGGCGTGCCCATGCCGTTGGTGTGGCCCCGCGCCACGGCCACGGTGGTCGAGCCGCCGGTAGCGCGCATCCTGGACAAGTACGGGCTCGAGGTGGGCGCCTTCCAGAACGATCCGGACGGATGCCTGGAGCACGTGCTGCTCGAGCGCAGCGGTTACGGCGAGCGCTTCCGCGCGACTGCCGCTGAGGTCGAGCGGTCGATGGATCGGTTGCTGGAGGCCGTGGAGGGGATCGACCCGACCCTGCAGGGGACGGTCGACCGGGGGCGTGGCTACCTGCTGACGACGCTGGAGCGCCTGAGGAGCAAGTCGGCGGCCGCCCTGGCGCGCGAGGACGCCATCACGGGCGCACAGTTCGAACGCCTGCGTGCCCACCTGCTGCCGCTCGGGCAGCCCGCCGAACGCGTGCTCAGCCCCTTCAGCCCGTTCCTGAAGTTCGGCATCGCCCCCACCATGGCCGCCTACAACTCGATCGAGGCCGAGGGCGCGTTCTCGCTGCGCATCTGAGGTCCCGGCCGCCCCCGTCGCCCGGGGAGCTCAGCGTCCGCCCTTGAGCGAGTAGTTGGGCGCGTCCTTGGTGATGGTCACGTCGTGCGGGTGGGACTCCACCAGGCTCGCCTGGGTGATCTGCACGAACCGCCCGGAGCTCTGCAGGGCGGGGACGTCGGGAGTGCCGCAGTAGCCCATCGCCGAGCGCAGCCCGCCGATCATCTGGTACAGCACGTCCTCGGCCGGACCCTTGTAGGAGACCATGCCCTCGATGCCTTCTGGGACGTGCTTCTTGGCGTCCTCCTGGAAGTATCGGTCGGCGCTGCCGCCCGCCATGGCGCCGAGGCTGCCCATGCCCCGGTAGGCCTTGTAACGGCGCCCGTCGCGCAGGATGTCCTCGCCGGGTGCTTCGCTGGTGCCGGCCAGCAGCGAGCCCACCATCACGCTGTCGGCGCCCGCCGCCAACGCCTTCGGGACGTCGCCGGTCAACTTGATGCCGCCGTCGGCGATGAGCGGCACGTCGGCGGCGGCCGTCACCTCTGCGATGGCGAGGATGGCGCTGAGCTGGGGCATCCCCACGCCCGTGACCACCCGCGTGGTGCAGATGCTACCGGGCCCGACACCGACCTTGACCGCGTCGGCGCCCCGCTCGATCAGGTCCGAAGCGGCTTCGGCGGTGGCGATGTTGCCGGCCACCACGTCCACGTCGAAGGACTCCTTGAGGTAGACCAGCGCGTCGAGGATGCCCTGGGAGTGGCCGTGCGCACTGTCGAGCACCAGCGCGTCGACGCCTGCCTCGACCAGGGCGGCGCTGCGCGCTTCCAGGTCCTGGGAAACCCCCACCGCCGCGGCGACCCGCAGACGCCCCAGGTCGTCCTTGGTGGCGTAGGGGTAGTCGAGTTTCTTCTGGATGTCCTTGATGGTGATGAGGCCGCGCAGGACGTTGGCGTCGTCGACCACCAGGAGCTTCTCCACCTTGTTCTCGCGCAGCATCTCGCGCGCGTTCTCGAGGGTGGTGCCCACCGGCACGGTCACCAGGTTCCGCGAGGTCATCAGCTCCTCGACGCGGCGTCCGAAGTCGGTCTCGAAGCGCAGGTCGCGGTTGGTCAGGATGCCGAGCAGGTGACCCGCCGGATCCACGATGGGGACGCCGCTGATGCGGTACTCGCTCATCAGGTGCTCGGCCTGTTCCAGGGTGGCGCGCGGACCCAGGGTGATGGGGTCGACGATCATGCCCGATTCGGAGCGCTTGACCTTGCGCACCATCTCCGCCTGAGCGTCCACCGGCATCTTCTTGTGGATCACGCCGATGCCGCCCTGTCGCGCCATGGCGATGGCCATCTTGGTCTCGGTGACGGTGTCCATGGCGGCGGAGACGACCGGGATCTGGAGCTCGATGGTGCGGGAGAAACGGGAGGCGACCGAAACGTCGCGGGGCAGGACCGCCGAGTGCGCGGGCACCAGCAGTACGTCGTCGAAGGTGAGGGCTTCACCGATGATCTTGGCGGAGCGGGTGCGCTCGCGGCTCGTTACGGTCGGCGGTGTCTCGGTCATGGGTCACCTCGCGGTCGCGCGCTTGGCGAGCGCGGCATTGCGACAGTATACGGGCGCCTCAGGCCCGCGCCGGTAGGGTCGGAACGGCGCTCAGGACGGTGGCTCGACCAGGGCCGCGATCGGCGTGAGCCACGCCTCGGGGAGCCGTACCGCACGTCCGCGCCGGTCGGTGGGGACGTGGACCGAGGCGCCGGTCGCCAGCAGCGCGGCGTCGTCGGCGCGCTCGAGCCGATACTCGAATCGCATCGACCGGCTGCGGGCCAGCCGCAGGTGGGTGTGCACGGCGATGAGGTCGTCGAAGCGCGCGGCCTGCCGGTAGCGTAGCTCGATGCCGGACACCGCCAGCGACACGCCGCTCTCCTCGATGCTGCGGTACGACAGGCCGTGGGCCCGGAGCCACTGCACGCGGCCCGCCTCCATCCACACCGGGTAGTTGGCGTGGTGGGCGATCCCCATCTGATCGGTCTCGGCGAAACGCACGCGCAGGTGCAGGATGGGACTCTCCTCGGGCGGGCGGGCGCTCGCGGTCATGGCTCAGCTTAACGCCGCCCCCGGCAGCAGCGCCGCCTCCCGCAGGCGCTCGAGCACCCGCAGGTCCACCCCCGACAGGGCGAGCGCGCCGAGATCGGCGATGCGCTGGAGGGCCGCATCCCGTTCACGGTCCAGCTCGGGATGGCCCGGATCGACGAGCACCGGTACCAGCTCGAGGCGGAAGTGGCTGTAGGCGTGGAGCACGGGACGGAGCGCCCGCCCGCCTGCGGGGGCGTTCGCAGACTGCGGGAAGCCCCACAGGCCGCCCAGCATCTCCGTGCGAGTGCGTCGTCGCAGCCACAGGCGGTCGGCTTCGAGTGCCACCAGGGCATAGCGCCGGATCCGGGGCGGCGCCATGCGCGGGCGCGGGGCGGGGAAGGCCTCGGGGGTGCCCCGCGCCGCGGCGCCACAGCCCGCTCGTAGCGGGCACGCTCCGCAGCTCGGCGCACGCGGCGTGCACACCAGCGCGCCGAGCTCGATCAGGGCCTCGGCGAGCGGCGGCTGCGGCGCTCGCCCTGCGGCGCGGCGGGCGTCGCAGGAACGGCCGCCGGGTCCGTGCCCTACGCCTCGTGGGTGCCCACCACACGGGGACGGGAGTGCGTCTGCCGCTGCCGCGTCCGTCGCCGCTGCGTCCGCCAACCGCTCGGCGAGCGCCCGCTCGACGTCGCGGTCCGACGGCAGGACGTCCCACGCCATCAAGCGCGCCGCCACGCGGCGCACGTTGCCGTCGACGGCGATCTCGTCGTGGCCGAATGCCAGCGACGCGATCGCGGCGCCAGTGTAGGCGCCCACCCCGGGCAGCGTCTCGAGGCCGGCACGCGTGTCGGGGAAGGCGCCTCCGTGGCGCTGAGCTACCTCGCGGGCGGCCTCGAGCAGGCGCAGCGCACGGCGGTAGTAGCCGAGCCCCTGCCACAGCTTGAGGACATCGTCCTCGTCGGCTCCGGCCAGGCTGTGGAGGTCGGGGAAGCGGCGCATCCAGCGCTCGAAGTACGGCACGACCGTATCGACCCGCGTCTGCTGCAACATCACCTCGGACACCAGCACGGCGTACGGGTCGCGCAACGCGCCTGTGTCACGGCCGCCGCCGCTCCCAACGCCGACAGGACGCCACGGGAGCGCCCGGCGGTGCTCGGTGAACCAGCTCGCGAGCGCGTCTCTCACCCGGTCAGGGTACCGCCTGTTCGCCGGGCGGGCGCGCCCTGCGCGCGCTGTACCGCGTGCCGGCCGAGGTCGCCCGGGGGGCGCTGCGCCGGGTGCTAGACTCGCCTGGGAGCACCTGTGGCTCACAGCCGTGACAAGTCGATCGGGGCGGAGTTCCATGCCCAAACGAAGTACCGCCGCGGCAACGTGCCGCGCGCGCGGACGCGTGTGGCGCCGCCGTACAAGGTGTACGCCAACCCGCGCGAGGTCGCGGCGCTGCCGGTGCCGCAGCTCCGGGGTGGCTCGGGGCTGTGGACGGTGCTGTCGAGCGCGCGCGACGGCGTCGCGGAGGGCGGCCGCCTCAAGCAGGCACAGCTGTCACAGCTCCTGTGGGGGGCCGCCGGCTTCACCTTCGGCTTCGAGCGCACCCACCTCTCCGCGGTAGGGATCTCCAGCCTCGAGACCTACGTGGTGGCGCGCCAGGTCGAAGACCTCTTCGCCGGCGTCTACCACTACAATCCACGCGACCACACCCTGGAGCACCTGTCGACAGGGGACCCCACCGACGGCTTCAGTGCCAGCCTGGTGGGGGAGGTGGACGTGGGCGCCCAGGCGGTGGCGCTGTGCTTCACCGGGATCTTCGCGCGACACCGGGCGGGGAGCAACGGGCGCGCCTTCCGCTACCTCTGCCTCGACGTGGGCGCGGCGGCCCAGGCGGTGGTGTTGGGGTGCTCCGGCATGGGGCTGGCGGCGGAGTTCCTGGCCGACTTCTACGACGACGAGCTGTCGGAGCTACTGCAGGTGGACGGTCGCGGTGAGGTGCCGCTGGGCATGGTGCTCGTCGGCGCGTGAACGGGACTTTTCGAATCGAAAGCGGAACCTGATCGGGGCCGGTCAATCCCAAGCCGCCGCCGGCCGTCGTCTGGGGATCCTCGGCGATGGGCGCCGGACCCCTCGGAATCAACAGAAACGCCCTTTCTCATCGTATTATGTGGACTTGACAGTCCGCCCGGAGCCTACGTAGGATGCCTTTCGGGCGACCTTGTTCCGGTGTCCTGGCTGCGCCCGAAGGATCCGTTGAACTTTCGGAACGAAGGCACGACCGCGGCAGGCGGGAGCCTCGCGCCGCGCCGGCAGGGCCACGAGGTGAGCATGGCGATTCTTGACTGGCACATCATCGACTCCACCCTGCGCGAGGGCGAGCAGTTCGCGCTCGGCAACTTCACGCTCGAGGACAAGATCGAGGTCGTGAAGCTCCTGGACGCTTTCGGAGTCGACTTCATCGAGCTGACCACGCCGGTGGCCTCGCCGGCCTCGCGCAAGGCCTGCGAGACGATCGCGGGACTCGGACTCAACGCCCGCGTCCTCACCCATACCCGCGCCAATCTCCACGATGCGCGGGTGGCGGTGGAGTGCGGCGTGTACGGCGTCGACATCCTCTTCGCCACCAGCCGCGAGCTGGCGGCCACCAGCCACGGGCGCGACGTCGAGCAGATCATCGACCAGAGTCTCGAGGTCATCGACTACGTCAAGGGACAGGGGCGTAACGTACGCTTCTCGTCCGAGGACACCTTCCGCTCCGACAAGCGCGATCTGCTCAGGGTCTATCAGGCGGCCGACAGGGCCGGCGTTGACCGGGTGGGGCTCGCCGACACCGTTGGGATCGCCACCCCGGCCCAGGTCAGGGAGCTGGTCGCCGACGTCCGTCACGCGGTGCACTGCGACATCGAGTTCCACGGTCACAACGACACCGGCTGCGCCATCGCCAACGCTTTCGAGGCGGTCCGCAGCGGCGCCACCCATGTCGACACCAGCGTCCTCGGGATCGGCGAGCGCAACGGCATCACGCCGCTGGGGGGTTTCCTGGCCCGCATGTTCACCCTCAACCCGGAGCGGCTGGCCAAGAAGTACGATCTCGGGCTGCTCCCCGAGCTCGATCGTATGATCGCGCGCATGACCGGCATCGAGATCCCCTTCAACAACTACCTGACCGGTGCGTTCGCGTACAACCACAAGGCCGGCATGCACCTCAAGGCCATCTACGTGAACCCCGGCAGCTACGAGGCGATCCCGCCGGAGGCGTTCGGGGTCGACCGGCGCATGCAGCTCGGCAGCCGGTTGACCGGCCGACACGCCATCGCCGAGCGGGCCCGCAACCTGGCGCTCGAGCTGTCCGACGAAGCCGTGCGCGACGTGACGCGCGAGGTCAAGACACGCGCCGATGACGGCGATGTGCCGCTCGACGAGATCGACCGCATGCTGCTCGAGGCCTTCTCGCGGGAGACGGCCGAGCACCGGCGGAGGTCGGCGTGAGCCCGGTTCCGGCCGACGGCGCGGCGGCGCGCTGGCCGTCGACGCTCCCCGCCGAGCCCGGTTGCGACGTTCGCGGCCTGACGCTCGCCGAGCGCATCCTGTCGGTCAAGGCCGGCCGGAGGGTGCGCGCGGGCGAGGTCGTGGTGGTCCCCGTCGATCAGGTGATGATGGTCGACTCCATCGCGCCGAGTGCCCTGCGCATCGTCGAGCGTGAGCTGGGTGGCCGGATCCAGCACCCCGAGCGGGTGTCGGTCGTGATCGACCACGTCGCGCCGGCCTCCAACGTGGAGGTCGCGACCACCCAGAAGCGCGTGCGCGAGGTCGCCCGGGATCAGGGCCTGCGCCTGTTCGACGTGGGCCGCGGCATCTGTCACCAGGTGTTGATGGAGGAGGGACTGGCCCGGCCCGGCTGGGTGGTGGTCGGCTCGGACTCGCACTCGACCACCTACGGCGCGGTGTGCGCCTTCGGCACCGGCATGGGGGCCACCGACATCGCGCTGGCGATGGCCACCGGCCGTACCTGGCTGCGCGTGCCCGAGACGGTGCGCGTGCAACTGACGGGCGAGCGCCCGCCGGGAGTGGCCGCCAAGGACGTGGCGCTGGAGATCGTCCGGCGGCTCACCGCCGATGGCGCCACCTACGCCAGCATCGAGATCCTGGGCGCCGAAGCCTTCACCCCCGGCGAGCGCATGACGCTGGCCAATCTGGCGGTCGAGGCCGGAGCCAAGGTCGGGCTGGTCGCCCCCGACGAAGCACTGCGGCGGCGCTATGACGTGCCGGCGTGGCTGCAGGTGGACGGCACGGCGACCGTGGCGAGCAGCCTCGACATCGATCTGGCCGCGCTCGGACCCGTGCTCAGCGTCCCCTTCCAGGTCGACAACGTGCACCCCGTCCGCGAGCACCTGGGCGTGCACGTCGATCAGGTCTTCGTCGGCACCTGCACCAACGGTCGGCTCGAGGACCTGCACGAGGTCGCCAACGTCGTTCGCGGCCGTACGGTGGCCGAAGGCACCCGCCTGCTGGTCATCCCGGCCAGCAGCCGGGTGCTGCAGGACGCGCTGGCCGACGGCACGGTCGCCACCCTGGTGGCGGCGGGCGCCAGCATAGGCGTTCCGGGGTGCGGGCCTTGCATGGGTCGGCACATGGGTGTGCTCGCTCCCGGCGAGGTGTGCGTCAGCACCAGCAACCGCAACTTCATCGGCAGGATGGGCAGCCCCGAGGCCGAGATCTACCTGGCCAGCCCCGCCGTCGCCGCGGCGTCGGCGCTGGCGGGGAGGATCGCGCTCCCCGAGCCGCGATCGGTCGAAGGGACGCCGGCATGAGCGAGGGCAACCGGGTCTGGCGCTTCGGCGACGCCGTGAATACCGACGACATCCTCCCGGGCAAGTACGCTCCCCTCATGGTCGGGGAGGAGGTCTTCCACCGCTACGCCTTCGCGCACCTGCGCCCGGAGTTCGCCGCCGGCGTGGAGCCGGGTGACGTGCTGGTCGGCGGCCGCAACTGGGGCCTGGGCTCGAGCCGCGAGTACGCTCCGCAGGCCCTCAAGCGCCTGGGTGTGGGCGCCATCGTGGCGCGCTCGTTCGCGCGGATCCACTACCGCAACCTCCTGAATCTCGGCATCCCTGCCTTCGCCGCCCCCGACCTCGTGGACGCGTTGAACGACGGCGACCGGGTGCGGTTGGAGATGACACGCGGGTGCATCGTTCTGCTCGGGGACGACGCCACGGAACAGTCCCTGGAGTTGCCCCCCGTGCCCGCGTTCCTGCGAGAGGTCCTGAGCGAAGGTTCGGTGCTGGCGTTCT
>CAZTTB010000002.1:0-117608 GCA_964616005.1 uncultured bacterium
TCAGCCGGTGGTCGTGTGCCAGAGCAACGATGTCGTCCCAGTCGCCGTGATCCCGGTCGACGGCGCGGTAGTCGATCACGCTGAAGCCGTCGTCGGACGACGACGGGCAGAACGGCAGCAGGTGGACCCCCGACACGGTGCCTGCCAGGGGGCCGCGCAGCAGCCGGCCGAGGCTGCGCAGCGGTGGCTCCCCGGCGGCTCGTACCTGATCGGGGTAGGCGATCAGGAGCACGTCGTCCTGGCTCAGCCGCGCCTCGGGCGGCGTGCCGGGACGAGGGTGGGCGGCGCGGAAGGTGGCGGCCTCCTCTTCGAGGAGGCCGGCCAGGGCGGCGCCGCGCTCCTCGCCGTAGAGCGTTCGGAGGTGGCGCTGGGCGGCCGCGGCCAGCGACACGGGGGTCACGGCGAGACCCCCAACCGTGACAGGGCTTCGGCGGTGACCCGCCGCAGGGTGTCCAGCCCGTAGTGGCGGCGCGCCAGCTCCAGGTTGTGATCGGTCATCGCTCTCTCCTCATCGGCGTCGAGGCCGCACCCTAGCCGGTCGCGTCCTCGGCGTCCCCCAGCTGCCGCGCCAGGACCCGCATGGCGGCCAGCGCGCGGGGGAAGCCGGCGAACATGGCGACCTGCACGATCGTCTCGCGAACCTCCGCCACGCTGGCTCCACAGCGGAGCGCGCCGCGGAGGTGGGTGGGCAGCTCCCGTTCGGCTCCCAGGGCGGTCAGGAGCGCCACCGCCAGGAGCTCGCGGGTACGCAGGTCGAGCTGCGGGCGTTCGAAGACCTCACCGTAGGCCACGCGCAGGATGAGCCCCGCCAGGTCCGGGTCGGCCTCGATCAGCTTGGCCTCGATGGCGGCTGCGTCCTCGCCCCAGATGCGCTCGCGCGCCGACAGGCGGTGGCTGGCGCTCGCGGCGTTCCGGTCGGGGTCGCTCATGGCGCGGCCTCCACGGCCCACTCTACGAGGACGGCTACGGTGCCCGCGTGCACCGTCACGGTAGGACCGTCGGTGGCGCGATTCGACAACCCCAGGCCCACTCCGAACATGAGCGCGGCGTCCTCGAGCGGGAAGCGGGCGCCGCGCAGATCCACGCGCGCTTCGCCGCTCAGGCTGAGCAGGCTGAACAGGGTGCCGGGCGGCATCGCCAGCGCAGCCTCGTCCCCGGCGGTCAACATCCGGGCCTCGTGCGAGCCGCCGTACAGGCGCACCGCCAGTCCGTCCTGGCGCTGGCGGGCGGCGATGAGCAGGGCAGCCAGCGTCTGGTCGAGGCGGCCGTCGAACACACCCCCGAGGATGAGCGAGGCGGCGCCGCGTTCGCGGGCCGCAGCGATGGCCAGCTCCAGGTCGAGCTCGTCCTTGTCCCTGGGGTACTCGAGCCTGGGCACGTCGACGTGGCGGCGCCGTTGCTCGGGCGTGGCGCTGTCGAAATCGCCTACCCATAGGTCGACGGGGACGCCCAGCACCTCGGCCAGGGCCATGCCGCCGTCGGCGGCCACGATCAGGTCGGCGCCTTGCAACGCTCTGCGCAGGCGCGCGTCGGCCTGCGCCGGCCCGCCCGCAAGGACCGCCGCCACCCGTCGCGCCGCCACCGGATCCGCCGTTCCCGGGTCGCCGCTCATCGCTCCGCCAGCCTCACCCACGCCGCCGTCGGAACCCGCACCCGCAAGGCGGCACCTTCGCGGGGGGCCTCGCGCAGCTCCCGCGCGAACCCCTCCCAGGCGAGCTCGAGCGACCAGGCGGGCACGTCGAGCTCGAGCTGCCAGCGCAGCCCGTCGCGGCGGGCTCGGCGGATCGTCGCGCCAGCCTCGGCCGCGCCAGCGCCGGCGTCGATCGCGGTGTCCGGCGCTGCGGGCGCCAGCAGCGTCACCATATCCGCGCGCAGCAGCACGGGCTCGGCGGCGGCCGGGGCGCCGGGAACTGCGGCCAGAGCGGGCCCATCGTAGAGGTTGCGGTGTCCCAGGAAGCGCGCCGACCAGGCGCTGCGGGGCCGTTCCAGGACCTCTTCACGGGTGCCCACCTGGGTGATGCGGCCGTCCCGCATGATGGCCACCCGACCGGCGATCGCGAAGGCCTCAGATTGATCGTGGGTGACGTAGATGGCGCGAACGGGAAGGCGTGCCAGCAGGTTCCGGAGCTCCTCCTTGAGGGCCTCGCGCAGGCTCTGGTCGAGGTTGGACAGCGGCTCGTCGAGCAGCAACACCTCGGGTCGCGGCGCCAGCGCACGCGCCAGCGCCACCCGCTGCTGCTGGCCGCCCGAGAGCTGGTGCACCCGGCGGTCCTGCAGGCCGGACAGACCGACCAGGTCGAGTAGCTCCGCGACCCGCGCGCGCTGGTCGGCCCGGCTCCAACGTAGCTCCACCAGACCGAACGCCACGTTGCGCTCCACGTTCAGGTGGGGGAACAGGGCGTAGTCCTGGAACACCATGCCGAACCGGCGACGCTGCGGTGGGAGGGACGTGATGTCCTCACCGTCCAGAACGATGCGTCCGGCGTCGGGCGGCTCGAGCCCCGCCGCCAGCCTCAGCAGCGTGCTCTTGCCGCACCCGCTCGGTCCCAGCAACGCCAGGGTCTCCCGCTCGCCGAGTTCCAGGCTGACGCCGTCCACGGCACGGGTGGCGCCGTAGTGCTTGCGGAGCTCGCTCAGGTGGAGGCTCATGGGACGCGACGCATCATACCGTCGTGGCCGCGGCGGCCCGCCCCGGCCACGTCAGAACTCGCTCCGTCCGCGTCGCTGAAGGAGCATCATGACCGCGCCGGTGACCAGCATCAGCACCAGGGCCAGGGCCAGGGCGGCGCCGTAGTGCTGTGGGCCCGGCCGTCCCAGCCGGTTGTAGATGGCGACCGGAAGCGTGGCGTACTCCGGGCGCACCAGCAGCAGGGTGGCGCCGAACTCGCCCATCGACACGGCGAAGGCGAAGCTTGCGGCGGTGAGCAGGGCGGGGCCGAGTTGCGGCAGCTCGACGCGGCGCAGGATGCGGCCCGGCCCCGCACCCAGCGTGGCGGCGGCGGCGGCAAGCGCGGGATCGAGGCCGCGCAATGCCGGGAGCAGCGAGCGCGCCACGAACGGGAACGCGATCAGAGCGTGCGCGATGGGGATGCCCCAGGGGTGGGTGACCAGGAGCGGGAACGCCAGCAGATAGCCGAAGCCCAGCGTCACCGGGCTGGTGGCCAGCGGCAGCAGGCTGAGCTGGTCGAGCGCGTGCCAGCGCCCGCGTGCGACGGCGTAGGCGAAGGCGAACCCGATGCCGAGGGCCAGGACCGTGCTGGCGGTGGCGAACGCCAGCGAGTTGCGCAGCGCGGTGCCGAGCGTGGCGAAGCCCAGCACCCCGCTGGCGCGCGCCGCGCCCAACAGGTTGTCGAGCGATGGGAAGGTCCCGTTCGCGCCCTGCAGCGCCTGCACCGCCAGGGCGACCAGGGGGGCGAGGATCAGGACGCCGGCCGCCACCAGGTTCACGATGAGCAGCCAACGGCCGGCGCCTCGCGGCCGGGGCAACGTCTGGGCGCGTGCCGGCAACGCCACCGCCACGCGCGCCTGCATGCGCGTGTAGAGCAGCGTGATGGCGCCGACCACCACGAGCTGCGCAACGACCAGCACGGCCGCCGGTCCCAACTCGAGCAGGTGTGCGGTGAGCTGGTAGATCTCCACCTCGAGGGTGGCGAGCCGGGGCGACGGCGCCAGGATGAGGATGACGCCGAAGCTGGTGAAGCAGAACAGGAACACCAGCGTGGCCGCCGCCAGCAGCGCCGGCCGGGCGAGCGGCAGGCTGACGCGCAGCGTCCCACGCCACGCCCCGGCCCCCAGGGTGCTCGCCGCTTCCAGCAGGCGCGGGGCCGCGCCCTCGAGGAAGCCGCCGACGACCCGGACCACGATGGCGTAGTTGTAGAACACGTGAGCGAGCAGCACCAGCAGCAGCGTCCCGCGCAGATCGATGCCGGTGAGGCCGCGCGGTCCGAACAGGGCGAGGAAGCCGATGCCGGCGACCACCGTCGGCATGACGAAGGGGATGGTGAAGGCCGCCGTCAACAGGCGCTTGCCGGTGAAGTCGAAGCGCGCGAACAGCAGCGCGCCCGGGAGCCCGAGAGCCACCGTCAACGCCGTGGACAGCAGCGCCTGGCCGGTGGTGAAGCCCAGGCGCTGCCAGTAGTAGGGATTCGATGCCACGCTGGCCAGCGCGCTCCCGTCGCCCGCGCTTCGGGCGAGGATGGCGATCAGCGGCAGCAGGAAGAAGAGCGCCAGGAAGGCCGAGGCGGTGACGCCGAAGGCGGTGCTGATCCAGCTCGGTCGCATGGCGGGCCCTCTAGCGCCCCGCGCCGCGGTGGGCGGGCGGTCCGCGGCGGGCATCCGGACCGGCGCGGAGGCGCGGGAACGCGCCCGCTGACCGGCATCGCAACGCGTGCAGGACGGGTGCCGCACCACAATGGTTCAGCGCCCCTAGACAAGCCTGCCCCCGGTCGGGTACAACTCTCACGTGGAGCCGACGCTCGGGGAATCGGGCGTTAGGCATGCGAGGAGGCAGGCCATGCTCCGCTGGCTGAGAAGGATACGCCTGCGCCCGAAGGCTCGTCCTACGCGCGCGGTCGCTCGGTCGATCCGACACGAACGCGCGGTGCTCGAGCGCTGGGCCAGGCGCACAACGAACGATCCCTACAAGCTTCCTTGACCCGTCGCCAGAGTTCCGTCTGACACGGGAGTTCGGGGGCGTCCGCACGGACGCCCCCGAACCGTTTCGGTACGGCGTCGGCGGCACCCGCCGAAGCCGGCCGGACGCGTCGCCCACCGTCAGCGCACCGCCGATGGCGCGCGTCCCTGCTGGACCACCTCGGTCCACTGCTGGATCCAACGCTTCTCGCCCGCAGCGATGGCGTCGGGGCTGAGGCTGGCCGTCTGCCGGGCGCTCGGCACCGGTCCGTAGGTCTGGAACTCCGGCGGCACCGATGCGCCGCGGATCACCGGGTAGACGAACATGTTGAGCGGCATGTCCTCCTGGAAGCGCCGGGAGAGCATGAAGTCGATGAACGCCCGCGCGGCCTGAAGATGCTTCGTGCCCTTGAGGATGCCGGCCGCCTCGATCTGCAACCAAGCGCAGCCGTCGCAGGTCACGTTGGCGGTGGGGCTGGTGGTGGGCTTCGACTTGGCGAAGAGCACCTCGGCAGGCGGGCTGGTGGTGTAGCTCACCACGATGGGGCGATCGCCGCCATAGGGGCTGAAAGCGCTGTTGTAGGCCTCCTCCCAGCCGTTGGTGACCAACACGCCGTTGTCGCGCAGCTTGGCCCAGTAGTCCAGCCAGTCGCCGGCGTGTCCCTCGCCGAAGCGCGCGATGGTCGTGAGCATGAACGCGAGCCCCGGGCTCGAAGTCGCGGGGTTCTCCACCGCCAGCAGGTTCCGATAGGCAGGCCCGGTGAGGTCTGCGAGCGATGCCGGGACCGGCGCGCCCGCCTTCTTCAGGGCCGCCTTGGCGACGTTCAGGTCGACGTAGGCGGCGTCGATCGGGGTGACGAGATGGTCGGGATCGAAACGGTAGGCCGGCTCCACGGTTTCGAAGGCGGGGCTGACGTAGGGCTCGAAGATGCCGGCGGTCCTGGCCCGTACCAGCAAGCTGTTGTCGACGCCGTAGAGCACGTCGGCGATGGGATGGTCCTTGGTGAGGATGGCGCGATTGACCACCTCGCCCGCGTCGCCCGCCTGCACGAAGGTGACGTGGATGCCCGTACGCTCGGTGAAGGCCTGGATCACGTCCTTCGAGACGGCGAAGGAGCTGTGCGTCAGGACGGTGAGCGTCTCGGCCAGGGCGGCGCCGGGAAGGGCCAGCAGGGCCGTCAGCGCCGCCAGCAGCGAGACACGGAACATGGCTCTCATGATGCGGTCCCTTCGGTCACCAGCAGGTGGGTCGTGCAGCAGGGTTGTCGGGAGTTCAACGCTGTCACGCTTCCTCCGCCCGCATGATCGGGATCAGGTTCAAGGGTCTCTCTCAGCCCCGTGGGGCACCCCTGGTGACCTCCCGAAGGTAGCGCTCCGGGCCGCGGATGTCAATGTGCCGGTGTCCTAGACTGACGGTTGAAGCGCCCGCGGAGGGCGCGCCGGCGGGAGACAGGGGTGAGCGGCATGCATACCAGACGGCTGGGGAAGACGGGGCTCGAGGTCGGCGAGGTCGGGCTGGGTACCTGGGCCCTCGGCGGGAGCTGGGGCGACGTCCCCGAGGCGGACGCCCTGGCCACGCTGCGGACGGCGCTCGACGCCGGCGTGACCTTCCTGGACACCGCCGACGTGTACGGCGACGGGCGCAGTGAGCGCCTCATCCGATCGCTGTTCGCCGAGCGCCAACGGGGAGACGTGGTGGTGGCGACCAAGGCCGGACGACGGCTCGACCCGCACGTGTCGTCAGGGTACGACTACGAGCACCTGGCGCGCTTCGTGGCGCGCAGCCTGGACAACCTCGGGGTCGAGAGCCTCGACCTGCTGCAGCTCCACTGCCCGCCCACCGACGTATATCGCACCGACACCGCGTTCGACGCGCTCGAGCGCATGAAGTCCGAGGGCCTGCTCCGGCACTACGGGGTGAGCGTCGAGACGGTCGAGGAAGCCGAGCTGGCGCTCGAACATGCTGGCGTGGAGACGATCCAGATCATCTTCAACATGTTCCGCTTCAAGCCGGCGGATGCCTTCTTCGCCCACGCCCGGGCGCGCGATGTCGGGATCATCGTGAGGGTGCCGCTGGCGAGCGGCCTGCTGTCGGGCGCGATGACCCGCGACCGCGCGTTCGAGGCCGATGATCACCGCGCCTTCAACCGTCACGGTGAGGCGTTCGACGTGGGCGAGACCTTCTCGGGCGTCGACTTCGAGGCCGGTCTTCTGGCGGCGGCGGAGTTGCAGGCGCTGGTCCCCGAGGGGTCGACACTGGCGCAGCTCGCGCTTCGCTGGATCCTCATGCACCCCGCCGTCTCGGTAGTGATCCCGGGTGCCCGCCGGCCCCGGCAGGCGCGTGACAACGCCGCCGCCTCCGACCTCCCTGCCCTCGCGCCGCGGACGATGCAGCGGGTACGGGAGGTCTACGACGCCCGCATCCGAACGCAGGTGCACGAGCGTTGGTGAGCTGGAGCGAGCGGCCGGTGAGGCGGGCCAGGTGCCGCTGAGCGACGCCGAGATGGTGGCTCGGTGTCCGCTCTTCGCGCAGCTCCCGGACGAGGACGTGGTCGCTCTCGCCGGGGTCGGCGTCCGGCGCCCCGTTGCCGCCGGCGAGACCCTCTTCCTGGCGGGCGAGCGGGCGCGGGGGCTCCCTCTGGTGGTACGCGGTCGCGTCAAGATCTACGTGCTCTCCCCGACCAGCGGACGGGAGGTCGTGCTGACGATCGAGCGGCCCTTCGGCGCGGTGGCCGAGCTTGTCGCCTTCGATGGCGGCCCCTACCCGGCCAGCGCCGAGGCGATGGAGGACGGCGAGCTGCTGTGGCTCGACCAGGAGGGGCTCCAGTCCCTGGTGCGCTCCCGTCCCGCACTGGCCGTGCACCTGGTGCGTACGCTCGGGCGTCGTCTCCGCCGGCTCGTGGGGCTCATCGAGAGGATCTCCTTCCAGGAGGTCATCCAGCGTCTGGCCGCGGACCTTCTGGAGGCCGCGGAGCACGGCGTCCCCTTCGCCCTCGACACCAACGCGGCCATCGCTGCGCGCCTCGGCACGGTGCCGGAGCTCGTCAGTCGCAACCTGTCGCGGCTGCACCAGAGCGGGATGCTCGAGCTCCGAGGGCGGACGGTGCTGTCCCTGGACCGCGGCGCGCTCGGCGATCTGGCCGCGCGCGCCGGTGCGCTCTCCCTGGGAGCGCTGGCCGCCGTCATCGTGTTGGCGGCCGGGGGGCCTTGGAGCGTCGCCCTCGCTTTGTGGCTCGTGGCCGCGGGTCGCAACGTTCCGTCGGTACTGTACGTGAGGGCCCGGCTGCGGCTGCAACGCGGCGGGGCCGCGCGACGCGGGCCGGTGCTCGCAGCCCACGCCGCGGCCTCGGTCGCGGTGGCGGGGGCGTGCGTGGCGGGCGCCCTGCCGTGGCTCGCCCTGGGGGCCTTCGCGGTGTTGTCGGCACGGGCGGTCGCCGGCACGCGGCCGTCGACTCCTGTGCTGGCCGCGAAGTCCGTCGGCATGCTGGAGATGGCGTTCGGGCTGTCGACGGTGGCCGCGGTCCTGCTCGGGGTTTGGGCGGGCCTGTGAGCCGTTACGAGGTCGCCTTGCTGCGCGGCGCCGTGGTCTACCTGCTCGCCACGGCGGCCTTCGGCGTGCTGTTCACGGTGCGTCCCGGCCTGGTGGGCCTGTTCGGGCCGACCCACGCCCACCTGGGCCTCGTCGGCTTCTTCCTGTCGACGGTCATGGGGGTGGCGTTCTGGATGATGCCCCGGCCCGGTGGGATCCGCCAGGAGGGCTGGGAGGCGGCATGCTTCTACTTGCTCAACACCGGGCTGGTGCTGCGCACGGTGGCTGAGCCCTGGTGGCGGGCGAGCCTGGCCGCGCTGCCGCACGACCTCTTCATGGTCTCCGGCATGCTCACGTTCGCGGCGGTGATCGCCTTCGCCTGGGCGATGCGTCGGCGCATCGTGACGAAGGACGAGGTACGCGCCCGCAGCCGCGGCCGACGCAGCTCGACCTGATCCGCCCGGCCCGTGGCTCGGCCGGTACGCTCCTGGTCAGTTCTCGGTCTCTACGACCCGCGTTCCGGCGAGCCTGTCGCCCCAGCGGCGCCCCTGCTCGTCGGTGATCGTCAGGAAGCCCTCCACCAGCAGCAGGATGAGCCCACCTACCCAGGCCAGCGGGATCAGCAGCCAACCCAGGATGGGGATGAGCACCAGCACGACGGCCAGCGAGGTGACCACCAGCGGCCAGTTGCGCGCGGCCGAGACGCCGAACGTGACGGGCGAACCGTCGTCGCACAGTGGTCGGAGGCGCATGATGCGCTTGCCGAGCGAGCGATGGTCCATGAACTCGAAGTCGAAGCCGTCGCGCAGCAGGATGTAGAGGGCGGCGAGGATACCGCCGATCCAGGGGATCCGGCTCACGATGGCCGCGATCACACCGTCGATCAGGAAGGCCAGGAAGCGCTTGACCAGGTCGGCCTTGTGCGCTTCGGGCGCGACCGGATCGCCGACCGTACCCTCCACCGGTTCGGCCTGTGGCGTGAGCGGAGCGGCGTCCGACGACGCCCCCGGGGAAGGATCCTGGTGATGGCTCGGATCGGTCATGACGAACTCCCTTCTCTCCCAAGATGCCGGCCGCCGTGCAGGACCGCACTGGGGCGACCCGACGCGGCGCGACGCCCCCAGTGTAGGGGTGGCGAGGGCGCCGAGGGCGTGCGATACGCCCACTGCGCCGGCGCACGCCGAGGAGGGGCGGGCGTCCCTCCGGCGGGCCGGCGCACGCGGGGTAAGGTGGTCGTGGAGGCGCTCGCGGTCGCTCCACACGTTGGGCGTCGCGAGCGAGGACGCATGGCGCAAACGCACGCCTTCTTCGTGGTACCCACCGGCCCAGGTGTGGGGCTGACCTCGGTCTGCCTGGGGTTGGTCCGCGCCCTCGATCGCGAGGGCCTCAGGGTGGGCTTCTTCAAACCGATCCGGCAGCCCGGCTCCGACGAGGGGCCGGAGCGCTCCACCCACTTCGTGCGGCGCACGACGACCCTGGAGCCGCCCGAACCCATGCCGTTCCGCGAGGCGGAGGCGTTGTTGACCGCGGGCAAGCGGGCGGAACTGCTCCAGGATGTGGTGGGTCGCTACCAGGGGTGCGCCAGTGACGCCGACGTGGTGATCATCGAGGGCCTGGTGGCCACGGCCGACCAACCCGGCCTCGACACCCTCAACGCCGACATCACGCAGGCGCTCGACGCCGAGGTGCTGCTGGTGGGCGCGCCGGGGCGCAGCAACCTCGAGGAGTTCAACGATCGTCTCGACCTGGTGGCCGGGCAGTACGGCGGCGTGCGAAGCCCCAAGGTGCTGGGAGCCATCGTCAACAAGGTCAACGCTCCGCAGCAGGAGGTCGTGGCCAGCACCCGTAGCGAGCTTCGCCCGCCGGCCCAGCTACTGACGGCCGAGCGCATCGTCGAGGCCTGCCCGGTGTTCCACAACGCGTCGTTCCACCTCTACGGCGCCGTTCCCTGGCACCAGTCGATGGTCTCGCCGCGCACCATGGACGTCGCCGCCTATCTCGACGCCAAGCCGCTCGTCGCCGGGGACATCGCGCGTCGCCGCGTCGTGGACGTGTCGATGGTGGCGCGGACGGTGGCCAACATGACCCACCGGTTGCGGCCCGATGCGCTGCTGGTGACGCCGGGCGATCGCGACGACATCATCCTCGCGGCGTGCATGGCCGCACTCAACGGCGTGCCCCTGGCAGGCCTGGTGCTCACCGGCGGGATCCGGCCCAACGCGCACATCATGAAACTGTGCGAGAAAGCGGTGGCCACCGGCCTGCCGCTGTTGCTGGCCGATAGCGACTCCTACGTCACGGCCGCGCGCGCTGCGGCCATGAATCTCGAGGTGCCGATCGACGACGTCGAGCGCATCGAGCGTGTGATGGACACCGTGGCCAGCTACCTCGACACGGATCGCCTGCGTGCGCGCATCGCCACCGACCGGGAGCCGCGGTTGTCGCCGCCGGCCTTCATGTACCGCCTGGTGGAGGGCGCTCGGCGGGCGTCGAAACGCATCGTGCTGCCCGAAGGGGAGGAGCCGCGTACGGTGAAGGCGGCCGCCGCCTGCGTCGAGCGCCGCATCGCGCACTGCGTGCTCATCGGGGATCCGGCCGAGGTGCGACGGGTGGCCGAGGCGCAGGGGGTCAAGCTGGGCGAGGGCATCGAGGTCCTCAAGCCCACCGACGACGTTCGTGAGCGCTACGTGGAGGGCATGGTCGAGCTGCGTCGACACAAGGGGCTGACCGCCGATGGGGCGCGCGAGCAGTTGCGCGACAACGTGGTGCTCGGCACCATGATGCTCGCTCGCGGCGACGTCGACGGCCTGGTGTCCGGCGCCCTGCACACCACCGCCAATACCGTGCGGCCGGCGTTGCAGCTCATCAAGACGCGCGAGGACGCACAGCTGGTGTCGTCGATCTTCTTCATGTGCCTTCCGGAGCAGGTGCTGATCTACGGCGATTGCGCCGTCAACCCCGATCCCACGGCCGAGGAGCTGGCCGATATCGCGGTGCAGTCGGCGGAGTCGGCGCTGGCGTTCGGCATCACGCCGCGGGTGGCGATGATCAGCTACTCCACCGGTACCTCCGGGGGCGGTAGCGAAGTGGAGAAGGTGCGCGAGGCGACCCGCATCGCGCGGGAACGCCGTCCGGAGCTGGTGCTCGACGGCCCCTTGCAGTACGACGCGGCCACGGTGGAGAGCGTGGGTCGGAGCAAGGCGCCGGACAGCCCGGTGGCGGGCCGCGCGACCGTGCTGATCTTCCCGGACCTCAACACCGGCAACGCGACCTACAAGGCGGTTCAGCGCAGCGCCAACGTTGTGTCGATCGGCCCCATGCTGCAGGGCCTGCGACGCCCGGTGAACGACCTGTCGCGGGGAGCCTTGGTGGACGACATCATCTACACGGTTGCGCTGACGGCCATCCAGGCCGAGCAGGCCGAGCGGCTGGAGCGTGAGACGGCCGCCGCCGCAGCGGAGTGAGGCCACGCCTGGCCCACGCCGCGGGCCACGCACGCGCCCTCTCAGAAGCGATCGATGATGCTCAGACCCTGCTGTGCGAAGTCGCCCATGGCGGCCAGCTCGGTGCCGGCGTCGGCGAGCGCGATGCGCTTCCCGATCAGCCGTCCCACGTCGAGGTCGGCGTGGGTCACGAAGGCGAGCAGGTCCCGGTAGCGGCTGGCCGCCATGCCGTGGACGCCGGTCACCACCAGCTCGCGCTTGATGACCTCGAGCATCGGCATCGGCGGGAAGGCGTCGTCGGCCAGGAGCAACCCCACCTGAACGTGGCGGCCGCGGCGGCGTAGGCTGCGCACCGACTGCGCGGCCGTGGCGGGCGAGCCCACGGCGTCGAGCGACACGTGGGCGCCCCCGACCGTCAGCTCCAGTACGGCGGCCGACGGGTCGCCGTCGCGGGCCGATACCACGGCGTGGGCCCCGAGCTCGCGCGCCCTGGCGAGACGACCTGCGTCGAGGTCGACCGCGATCACCTTGGCGCCGAGCGCCGCGCCGATCATCACGGCGGAGAGACCGACCCCGCCGCAACCGACCACCACCAGCGACTCTCCGGCGGCGAGGCGCGCCTTGTCGATCAGCGCCGCGAACGACGTCATGAAGCGGCAGCCCAGACTGGCCGCTTCGTCGAATCCGAGACCCTCGGGGAGTCGCACGATGTTGACGTCGGCGTGTGGGACGAACACGTACTCGGCGAACGAACCGGGGCCATCGAAGCCCGGCTGGTACTCGTGGTGGCAGAGGTTCTGGTGGCCCGTCCGACACTCCTCGCAGTGGCCGCAGCCGCAGCAGAAGGGTGCCGTCACCCGCTCGCCGACGCGCACGTCCCGCACCCCGGGACCCACGGCCACCACTTCGCCGGCGAACTCGTGACCGGGCACGTGGGGCGGCGTCACCGAGGCGTCGTGCCCCATCCAGGCGTGCCAGTCGCTGCGGCACACTCCGCTGGCGCGGACGCGCACCACCGCGCCGTCGCGGCCGGGCTCGGGATCGGCATGGTCCACGATGTGCAGAGGACCCCGGTAGGTGTCGTACTGTGCTGCTCGCATGGCGTCTCCTCGTGCTTGCGGCCCGTCCAGACAGGCGCCAGCCTACCGTGCGCCGGGGGCCGTTGGCACGTGCCCGGCATGCACCCGGTGGTCTCCTTCGTCGATCGCCCCGGGTCCCGTTGCCGGCTCCCGCAGATCGGCCGCCGTATACTGTGCGCGCTGTGAAGGTCTCGGACGCCACCCTGGAGAAGCTCTCGTTCGGGCGCGTGAGGGCGGCCCTGGCGGAGCGAGCGGCCACCCGCCTGGGCGCCGAACGGGCTCTGGCCGTGGTGCCCACGCTCGGTCAGGATGCGCTCGACGCGGCGCTGACGCGCGTGGACGAGGTGGTGATGGGCGGCGACCTGTCGCTCGGCGGCATCGAGGACGTGCGGCCGTTGTTGGAGCGCGTGCGGGCGGGCAACCTGCTCGATGGGCGCGAGATCCTGTCGGTGGCCTACACGCTGGACGCAGCGTCCACGCTGCGGCGCTCCGTTCAGGGTAGCGGGCGGCCCGCTCTGGCGGCGCTGGCCGCCCGCATCGGGAGTTTCGATGGGGTGCTGCGTGTGGTCCGCGAGCAGCTCGACCCCGACGGCAACGTCCGGGACGACGCTACCCCCAAACTGGCCGACGTCCGGCGCCGTCTGCACCCGTTGCGGGGGCGCATCCGCGAGCGCCTGACGCGGCTCCTGGAGACCCATGCCGGAAGTGTGCAGGAGCCCATCGTCACCTTGAGGCGCGACCGCTATGTCATCCCCATCCGGGCGAGCGCGCAATCGAGCGTGCCCGGCATCGCGGTGGACCGCAGCGATTCGGGGGCCACCGTCTTCATCGAGCCGGCCTCGGTGGTGCCCATGAACAACGAGCTGGCGTTGTTGGAGATGGAGGAGCGGGACGAGGTCCGGCGCATCCTGCTGGCGTTGGGGCAACGGCTGGCGGCCGAGCCGGCGGTCGACGAGTCCCTCGAGGTCGTGGCGGAGCTCGATCTGGCCAACGCCAGCGCCCGCCTCGCCCGCGACTGGCGCCTCGCCCGCCCCGAGCTCGACGAGGCCGGAGGCGTGGTGCTCCCCGAAGCCCGCCACCCGCTCATCGCGGGTTGCGTGCCCAACACCCTCGAGCTGTCCGCGGAGCACCGCCTGCTGGTGGTGACCGGACCGAACGCCGGCGGCAAGACGGTGCTCCTCAAGACCCTCGGGCTGGCCGCTGCGATGGCGGCGAGCGGGCTCTTCGTGGCGGCCGGCGGGCCGGCGCGCGCCGGCAGCGAAGCGCCGAGACGGGCGCCCCGGCTCCCGCGGCTCGAGGCCCTGCTGAGCGATATCGGGGACGAGCAGAGCATCGAGGCCAGCCTGAGCACCTATGCCGGCCACCTCCACAACCTCAAGGCGGTCGTGGAGCGAGCCGACGAGCGCACCCTGGTGCTGATCGACGAACTCGGCTCCGGTACCGATCCCGACGAGGGCGCTGCCCTGTCACAGGCGATCTTGGAGGGAGTGCTGGAGCGGGGTGCGCTGGGCCTGGTGACGACCCACCTCGCTCCCCTCAAGGTGTTCGCGTCGGAGACCGCAGGCGTACGCAACGCCGCGATGCGCTTCGACGTGGATGCGCTGATGCCAACCTACGAGCTGGTCGTCGGCCAGCCGGGACGCTCCTACGCGCTGTCGATCGCCGGTCGCCTGGGGCTGGGGGAGGCGCTCCTGGCGCGTGCCTCGGCGTTGCTGGGGCCGTCCGGGGAGCGGCTAGAAGCCCTGTTGGAGACGCTGGAATCGCAACGCGGCGAGTTGCGGCAGGAGCTCGAAGAGGCCCGCGCGGCGGGCGAACGCGCGCGGGGTGAGGCCGAGCTGCTGCGCGGCGAGATCGAGCGACTGCGGGAGCGCGAGGAAGCGCTGCTGGCCGAGGCCGCCGAGCGGGCCGACAGCCTACTGCAGGACACCCTTCAGCAGGCGGCACGGCTCAAGCGCACCGCCACCACCGAGCCCCAGCAACGCTCGCGCGCGCTGGAGGAGATCCAGCAGCTGAGGCGCGAGACGCGGACCCGGGCGGAGGCCCGGGCTCCGAAGCCGGCGTCGGCGGGGTTGAGGCCGGGCGCCCAGGTACGCGTGGCGTCCTACAACGCCGAGGGTCCGATCCTGGAGGACCGTGGAGACACGGTGCTGGTCCAGCTCGGCTTGCTCAAGGTGGAGGTGTCCCGCCGCGAGGTCACGCCGGCGGCGCCGCGCGAGGGGACGGGCGAGCGCGGGCCGGGGCCGCGCCGGCCGACGCCGCCGGCCGGCGTGCCGGACGTCGCCACCGACACCGCGCTCGGTCGCTTCGACGCGGAGCTGAACATCCGAGGCGAGCGCGTGGAGGCGGGTTTGGAGAAGCTGCGCGACTTCGTCACCGAGGCGCACGCCATGAAGATCGGGGCGGTGAGGATCCTTCACGGCAAGGGGACGGGCGCCCTGAGGGATGCCGTTCGCTCCTACCTGAGGGGGGACAAGCGTGTCGAACGCTTCGAGGACGCGGTGCCGTACGAAGGTGGGCATGGCGTCACCGTGGCCTACCTGCGCTCGTAGCGGCGCGGCGGCCGGGACGTGGCATACTGTCGGCCATGCGCCCCGTGATCGTCTTCGACCTGGACGGGACCCTCGTCGATTCCCTGCCCGACATCCTGCGAAGCTTCCTGCATGCGTTCGAGCGCGAGGGCCTACCGGCGCCCGACGCGAGCGCGGCCCAGTTGACACTCGGGCAGCCGCTCGAGGCGATGTACGGTGCCTTCGCACCGGCCGAGCGCGTCGACGCGCTGTGCCGGCGCTACCGCGCCCACTACGCCGAGCACCTCGCCGATCGGACCCGGCCGTTCCCCGGCGTGCCCGAGCTGCTCGCCGAGCTGGGCGCGCGCGGCTACCTGCGCACGGTGGCGAGTACCAAGCGCACCGAGACGGCGCGTCGGCTGGTAGAGGCGACCGGGCTAGGCCCCTTCCTCGACCACGTGGAGGGGACCGACGCGGCTCCCTACAAGCCGGCGCCCGACGTGGTGCTGCGTTCACTCGCGGCGGTGGGCGGCCGGGGCGCCTGGATGGTCGGTGACACGGTCGGGGACATCCGTGCGGGGCAAGCGGCGGGCTTGAAGACGTACGCCGTCACCTGGGGAACGCAGGGCGCCGACGTGCTGTCGGCGGCGCGGCCGGACCGTTTGGAGCCCGACCTGACGGCGTTGCTGTCGCTGTCCTAGCGTGTGACTGCGGGGCGCGTGGCCGCTTCACACGGGCTCCCCACGGGGCTCGGTAGCATGGACCATGGACAATCTGGAGAAGCAATACGTCATCGATGCCCTGGCAGAGGACTCGTGGCGGATGTTCCGGATCATGGGCGAGTTCGTGCAGGGATTCGAGGAGATGGCCGACGTCGGCAAGGCCGTGACGATCTTCGGTTCGGCGCGCATGGACGAGCAGACCGAGACCTACGGCAAGGCGCGCGAGCTGGCGGCGAACCTGGCCCGATCGGGCTACGCCATCCTCACAGGCGGTGGGCCCGGCATCATGGAGGCCGGTAACCAGGGAGCCATCGAGGCCGAAGGTCGCAGCATCGGACTCAACGTCGACCTGCCGCACGAACAGCGGCCCAACGCCTTCCAGACCCAGAGCCTCAAGTTCAAGTACTTCTTCGTGCGCAAGGTCATGCTGGTGAAGTACTCGACCGCGTTCGTGGTGTTCCCGGGCGGATTCGGCACCATCGACGAGCTGTTCGAGGCGCTCACGCTCATCCAGACCCGCAAGATCAAACCGTTCCCCGTCTACCTCATCGGCGTGGAGTACTGGCGCGGGCTGTTGCAGTGGTTGCAGGGGACGCTGCTGCGCATGGGCACGATCAGCGAGCGCGACCTCCATCTGTTCAAGGTGGTGGACGACATCAGTACCATCGCCGACGAGATCGACGACTACTACCGAAGCGAGCACCACGGCGGCTTCAATCTGCCCTGGTGAGCCGCCCCCCCTGCGGTGGCGGTGCCGTCAGGAATCGTATAGGTTGAGCCAGCAAGAGACTTGACATGATGGCACTCAGATTTCTATACTCTGGATCAAGGGGGTGATCCCGGACGTCGCCGGTGTCGCCCCGTCCGAGACCGGATCTGCGAGGAGGCAGCACCATGGCACTGGTTCGCAATGCTCGTACCCTTCCCATACGGCGTTTCGCGCTCGATCCCTTCGAGGGGTTCGACCGGATGCTGGGCGAGTTCGCGGCGCCGTTCCCTGGCCGAGGTGAGTGGCTGGGTTACCCCATCGACCTCTACGAGACCGACGCTGAGTTGGTCCTGGAGATGGCGGTGCCCGGCGTCAAGACCGAGGACCTGGACATCAGCATCGAGGGCCGGCAAGTGAGCGTGCGCGGGCGTCTGCCCGAGCCCGAGGAGGATTCCCGCCGCTACTGGCTGCAGAGCATCCCGCGTGGCGACGTCAGCCGGACGGTGAAGCTGCCTGCGGCGGTCGAGGTCGATCGGATCGAAGCGCACGTGGTCGACGGCATGCTGACGCTCACCATGCCCAAGCTGGCGGAGGCCAAGGTCCACAAGATCGCCATCGAGTAGGTACTCGCCGCCCAACGGCCGCGCTCGACCCGCCGTACTCGCGAGGCGCCCCGGAACTCCGGGGCGCCTCGCTTGGCTGACTCCGGCGCGTAGGGCCCGTGGCGCCGGCGGTATGGTGGGCAACCATGGCGCTGTGGCGGAGGGAGTTCCGGGAGCTGAGCCGACTGGCCGCGCCGCTGGTCGTGGCGCAACTGGCGCAGAACGGCATGAGCGTGGTGGACACGCTCATGGTGGGAAGGCTGGGCCCGCGCGAGCTGGCCGGCATCGCGCTCGGCGGCGCCACGTTCAGCTTCGTGTTCATCGTATCCATGGGGGTCCTGTTCGCGGTCGGGCCGATGGTAGCGCAGGCGCACGGCGCGAAACGTCCGGAGGAGGCCGCGCGGGCCGTCCGCCAGGGGCTGTGGATGGCGCTGGCGTTGTCGTTGCTCGGCGTGATCGTGTTCGTGCAAGCCGGCCCGTTGCTGCGGTTCGCGGGGCAGGACGCGGTCACGGCTGCCGCCGCCGCAGGCTACCTGCGGGCGATGGCCTGGGGGTTCCCGTTCGCGCTCGGGTTCACCGCTCTGCGGGGCCTGCTGGAGGGGCACGGCGACACCCGTCCGATCCTGGTCGTCGCCGCCATCGGGGTGGGGCTCAACGTGGTGGCCAACGATGTCCTCATGTTCGGGCGTCTCGGCCTCCCTGCGCTCGGGCTGGTGGGCACGGGTTACGCCACTTCGCTGGTGTACGCGGTGATGACCTCGATCATCGCCATCTACGTACGGGCCCGCTACCGCCCGTATCGGGTGTTCGCAGGGATGCGGCAGCCCGATCCGACCACCCTCAAGGAGCTCGTGCGCGTTGGCTGGCCCATCAGCCTGACGCTGGGTTTCGAGGTGGGCCTGTTCTGGCTCACCGCCCTGCTCATGGGCCGCTTCGGGGAGGCTGCGCTGGCCGGCCATCAGATTGCGCTGCAGAGCGCGTCGACGACCTTCATGGTGCCGCTCGGCGTGAGCATCGCCGCCGGGATCCGGGTCGGTCAGGCGGTGGGCAGGGACGATGCGCACGGCATCGTTCGCGGCGGCGTGGCAGGGATGGCGCTGAGCGCGTTGTTCATGGCGGGCTCGGCGGCGCTGTTCTGGGGTGTGCCGGACGTGGTCATCGGGCTCTACCTACCGGTTCACGCGTCCGCCAACGCCGAGGTGGTGGCGTTCGCGCGTCGCTTCCTGGCGATCGCGGCGATCTTCCAGGTGTTCGATGGCACCCAGGTGGCTGCGTCGGGGGCCCTGCGGGGCCTCAAGGACACACGGGTACCGATGCTGCTGACGGCGGTCGCGTACTGGGCCGTGGGCGTGCCGGTCGGGCTCGGACTCGCCTTCGGCGCCGGCGTCGGTTCCTCGGGACTGTGGTATGGCCTCGTCGCCGGGCTGGCGACGGCTGCGGTGCTGCTGGCAACGCGCTTCGTGCGCTTGCTGCGGCGCCGATACGGTGGCGCCCTGCGAGCGTCCCGGGCAGGGCTGCGGTAGAGTAGCCGTTCGGGACGCGTGGCCGTGCCGGCGGGGCGCGAGCCGTTCCCGGCGGCGACGGGGCCCACCACCCGGAGCGGAACCCTGACGATGCGCCTACCCGGTATCGAACGCTACCTGCTGGATCCGGATCTTCGCCGTTCCCAAGCGGCTGCGACGTTGCGCGCGGTGTTCGCCGCGATGTTCCTGGGACAGATGGTGGTGGCCATGCTGCTCGCCATGGTCGTACGCCTGGTCACCGAGGTGCACACTCGCCCGAGCGCCCTGCTGGGGTGGGTGCTGGTGGTGCTATCGGTGGCCGAGCTGCCCCTGGGGGCTGTGCTCGCCGGCATCGCCGGCCGTGGCGACGACCGCCGCCGCGCTCTCTCGGCGGTGCTGCTGGGTGCCGTGATCCTGTCGACGCCGGCGTGGTTCGCGGCGCTGGCGCTGGCCACCGGCCAGCGCGGCCTGCCGGTGCTGGTGCTGTGGGCCCTGCTGGCGCTGTACTACGCCTTCGGTGTGGCCGGCGCGGGACCGCTGGCGGCACGGGCCGCCAAGGCGCCCCCGGCTTCGCACGATTGAGGGCGCGGCTCGCCGGTGTTCCGGCTCATGGCCCTCCGGATGCCCCTTCGCTCTCACTCTGGGCGAACCACTCGCGCCAGTCCCATGAACTCTTGAGGACCTCGGCGAGCTGGAACGTCTCGGTGCTGGTGATGTCGGGACAGCGTGAGGGGAGCTCGTTGGACACGAAGGCGTGAAGCGCCTTGACGCTACTGTGCAGCGTCTGGAGGATGATGTCGGCCTGCCCGAACGACGTGCCCACGAAGCGCACGTAGGGGAGCTTGGCGAGGTCGGCGGCGGTGCGCGCGACGGTGCCCGGGCGGACCCGGACCAGGATGATCGCTGCCGCCTCTACGCCGAGCTGCAGCGGGTCCCCCACCGCGGTGATGTGGATCAGCCGGCGTTCCTGGAGGCGCGCGACGCGCGAGCGTACGGTGCTCTCGGCCACCTCCAGGTCCCGGGCGATGTCCCGGAAGGGGCGGCGCCCATCATCCTCCAGCGCGACGATGATCGCCTTGTCGAGATCGTCGAGATGCATGCGACCTCCCTGCGCGGAACTTCACGCCCATGTCGACGCATCCAGCATAACGACACCCGCTCAGGTTGACAATGCGTAAAATACTGCGTTTACTTGTATCACCATGCGCAAAATCCTCCCGGCGCGGTCGCGGGGGGCGTGGTGGCGCGCCGCGTGGTGGCGCGCCGCATGGTGGCAGGGAGTCTTGGGCAGGGGAGCCTGTGGGAGGGAGGTTGGTACGCCCCGAGCGGCACCGAGGAGTGGAAGAGAGGACACACGTTCGACGGGCCGCCCGCTGCGGCCCAAGGAGATCGGGACAAGGAGCGAGTCGTGGGCCACAAACGGAAGGACGCCGACGCCGCCGAGCGCAACGCGCTCGAGCGCGAGATCGACGAAGCCAAGCAGTACGACCCCGAGGACCCGCTGTTCGGGTTGACGGTGGAGGATCTGAGCGGGCCGCGGTTGAGCCGACGGACCGTCCTTCGCCTGATGGCGGCGGCCGGCGTCCTGTCCGCCCTCCGCTTCGCGCCCGGGCTGGAGTCCGTCGCCTACGCGCAGGGCACCGCGGGCGGTCACCTGAAGGCCGGCTGGGCCGGCGTGGGTGAGATCCGCACGCTCGATCCCGCCCAGATCAACCAGGTGTTGGAGTTCCAGATCGCATCGAACGTGCTCAGCGGGCTGACGCACATCAACCCCAAGCTGGTAGCCGAAGGCGACCTCGCCGAGACCTGGACGGTCACGCCCGACGGTCTGCACTACACCTTCAAGCTGCGCCAGGGCGTCACCTTCCACAACGGCGATCCCTTCACCGCCGACGACGTGCTGTTCACCTACAACCGCTCGAAGGACCCCAACCAGTCGATCCAGGCGAATGTGCTCGAGGGCGTGGCCAGCGTCGACAAGATCGACGATCACACCGTGCGATTCAACCTCAAGGCGCCCCAGGCCTCGTTCCTGGTCAAGGTGCTGGAGCGCTCCAGCGGCCGCGCCATGGCGATCGTCAACCAGCGGGCCATCAAGGAGATGGGCGAGTCCAACTACGGCCTCATGCCGGTCGGTACCGGACCCTTCAAGGTGACCGCGCATCAGCTCGGCCAGGGCGTCGAGCTGGCGAAGTTCGAGCACTACTACGATCCGGCGCGTCCGAAGCTGGACCGCGTGACCATCACCCCGATCGTGGAGCCGGAGCCGCTGGCGGCCGCCATCGAGGCCGGCGACATCCAGATCATCGGCGGTAACCCCCCGGCGGCCGAGCTGATCGATCGCTTCGTGGCGAACCCTGATCTGGTGGTCAGCCAGATCCCGGGTCCCGGCTTCCAGTCGCTCTGGGTCAACCCCTGGCGCGAGCCCATGAAGGTGACGGACTTCAACAAGCCCTTCTCGGAGCTGGTGCAGGAGAACGGCTTCAAGGTGCGGCTCGCCCTCGCCAAGGCGTTCGACCGCGCCGACCTGATCAAGCGCGCGCTGTTCGGGCGGGGCGTGCCGGCGTTCGGCTCCATCAACCCCGCCATGGGGTACTTCTACGACGACGCCATCGACGGCACCAGCGAGCAGCGCTTCGATCTCACGGAGGCCAAGAAGCTGCTGGCGGACGCGGGCTTCCCGGACGGAAAGGGCTTCCCGACCTTCAAGCTGACCATCACGCCCGCCGGACGGCGTGAAGGGCAGATCATCGCCGATATCCTCAAGCGCAACCTGGGCATCACCGTGGAGCTCGATACCAAGGACTTCCCGGTGCTCATCGACGAGTTCGACGCCAACAACTACGACCTTCTGCGCGTCGGGTCGGGCGGCGACTACGATCCCGATGACGGGTTGGTCGACTGGATGGAGACGACCTCGAAGTTCAACGGCCCCAAGCGCGACAAGGCCACCGAGAGCTTCGGCTACTTCTCGGACAAGGAGGTCGACAGCCTCACCGAGCAGGAGCGCGTGCAGCCCGACCTCGCCAAGCGCAAGGCGCTGGTGCAGCAGGCGAACAAGCTCACCTCCGACAAGGTGGCGTCCATCTTCCTGTACCACCCGCTCGACATCCTGGTCTACCGCAAGGACATCGTCTACCCGGCCGAGAGTCGCATCCCCGGTCTGGTGGACCTGGACCGCGTCAGCTTCGCATAGGTGCGGCAGGACCACTCGCCGGTCGCCGGGCCCGCACGGGCCCGGCGACCCCCCCGCGCCGCGCTCTTTCGAACGGCTACCGCTCGGTGGCCCGAGGTAGGACAACCGTGACGACCTATCTTCTGAAGCGGATCGCGGCCGCCATCCTGGTGATGTGGGCGGTGGCGACGTTGGTGTTCTTCATGCTGAGGGCAGTCCCCGGCGACCCTTTGCAGGCCATGCTCTTCGACATCGGCGATCCGCACGCCGCCGACGTGTTGCGCCACAAGTACGGACTCGACAAGCCCGTGTACGTGCAGTACGGCCTATGGATGTGGAACATCGCCCACGGCGATCTCGGTGCCTCGATCTACGGCAGCCGGGTGCCGGTCACGCAGATCATCTCGGAATCGCTGCCGCGCACCATGTCGCTGGCCCTGCTCGCCTTCGTGATCGCCATGGCCATCGCCGTTCCCGCCGGCATCATCTCGGCGGTGCGCAAGAACTCGGCGCTGGATCACGGCTTCACCTTCCTGGCGTTCCTGGGCCTGTCGATGCCGGACTTCTGGCTCGGGATCGTGCTCATCATCGTGTTCGCGGTGCACTTGCGGTGGTTGCCGGCCATCGGCTACGCACCTCTCAGCGACGGCTTCATCCCCTGGATCCGGCACCTGATCTTGCCGGCGACCGCCATCGGCACCGCCTTCTCGGCCATCCTGGCACGGATGATCCGCTCCTCGATGCTGGAAGTCATGAAGATGGACTTCATCACCGTGGCGCGCTCCAAGGGGCTGGTCGAGGAACGGGTGGTGCTGAAGCACGCCTTCCGCAACGCCCTGATCCCCGTGGTCACGGTCACCGGCATCGCCTTCGCGCTCCTCATGGCAGGGGCGGTGGTGGTGGAGAACGTCTTCGCCATCAAGGGGCTGGGAAGGGTCCTGATCCAGGGCATCCTCAATCGGGACTACCCGGTCGTCCAGGGAGCGATCCTGGTCGTGTCCGCCATCTTCGTTGCTACGAATCTCGTGGTCGACGTGCTGTACACGGTGATCGACCCCCGTATCCGGTTGAGGTGAAGCGCATGGCCGATCCCGTCCCCCTCCGATCGAGCGCCGCGCAGACCGTACGCCCGCGGCAGAAGCGCCCGCGCTGGCTCAAACTCCTGCTCGCCGACCGGCGTGCGTCGATCTCCTTGGTGGTGCTGGTGGTGCTGGTCGGCGCCGCCGCACTGGCGCCCTACGTGTCGCCCGCCGATCCGACCGCCATGGCGTTCGACATGTTGACCCCGCCGAGCTGGGCCCACCCCTTCGGCACCGACGACCTGGGTCGCGATCTGCTCAGCCGTGTCATCTTCGGCGCGCGCATCTCCCTGTTCGTGGGCATCGTGACGGTCGTGTCCTCGATGGTCCTGGGCGTGATCATGGGCGTGCTGGCCGGTTACTACGGCGGCTGGCTGGACACCATCATCATGCGTTACATCGACCTGCAGTGGGCGTTCCCCAATTTCATCATCGCGGTGTACCTGGTGGCCGTCTTCGGGACCGGGCTGTCCAATGTCATCATCGCCGTGGCGCTGGCGTTCCTGGACGATTTCGCGCGGATCGCGCGCGGCATGGTGCTGACCGTGCGCGAGCGCGACTACGTCGAGGCCGCGCGTGCGCTGGGCGCGTCGGACGTCCGGCTGATGCTGCGGCATATCCTGCCGAACTCGATGGCCCCGCTCATCGTGCAGGCCACGGTCAGCGTGTCCTACGCCATCCTGGCCGAGGCCGGGCTCAGTTTCCTGGGGCTCGGAGTGAAGGCCTCGACGCCCACCTGGGGCCTCATCCTCAGCGACGCGCGCAGCTTCATCAGCCGCGCCTGGTGGCTCGGCATCTTCCCGGGTGTGGCCATCATGATCACGGTGTTGAGCATCAACTTCTTCGGCGACTACCTGCGCGACGTCTTCGATGTGCGCGAGACGAGCGTGGAGGGGTGAGCCGCGTGGTCGGCGCCCGCTCGCGCCTGGAACGGTAGACTCTGCATCATGCAGCTCCTCCAACTGTTCTGGTCGTTCGCCAAGGTCGGGCTGTTCGGCTTCGGCGGAGGGCCCTCGATGATCCCGCTCATCCAGGAGGAGGTCGTCGAGGTCCAGCACTGGCTCACCAAGGACGAGTTCCTCGACGCCTTCGCCTTCGGCAACTCACTGCCGGGCCCGATCGCCACCAAGATGGCGGGTTACGTGGGCTTCAAGGTGTCGGGCTGGCCGGGGGCGGCCATGGGCCTCATCGGCGTAGCCGTGCCCACCATCATCGCCATGATCGCTCTGGGCAGCCTCTACCTGCGCTACCGCAACAGCCCCGTGTTCGAGAACTTCCTGCGCGGTGTTCGCCCGGTGGTCATCGCCCTGCTCGCATTGGTGGTGTGGGAGTTCGCGCCGCGCGCGTTCGGCCTGCCGCCGCAATGGTTGAAGAACTGGGCGTTGTGGCTGCTGGCGGCGGCCGCGTTCTTCCTTTCCATCCGCTTCAACGTGCATCCGGCGATCCTGATCGTGGCTGGGGGCCTGCTGGGCATCTTCGTGATCCATTGAGCGGCCTCCCACACCGGGCTTCGTGATTCACCCACCACGGCCCGTCCGAGCCTGCGGGTAGACTGCGCGGACTGCGGCGGGAGCGTCGTCGGGACGTTCGCGTCGTGCCGGCGTGCCGACCGGCAGGGAAGGAGGCCGCCATGGCCACAGCCAGGAGTGGCGATACGGTGCGTGTGCACTACACCGGACGCCTCGACGACGGCACCGTCTTCGACTCCTCCCGTGAACGCGAACCGCTCGAGTTCACGGTGGGATCCGGGCAGGTGATCGCCGGGTTCGAACGCGCGATCGAAGGGATGGAGGTCGGCGAGGCGTGCCAGACGCGCATCGAAGCCGATGACGCCTACGGGGAGCGGCGCGAGGATCTCGTGCTCGACCTGCCCAAGGAGCAGATCCCCGCGGACATGGAGATCGCTCCGGGCATGCAGCTCGAGCTGCGGCAGCCCGATGGACAAGCCGTGCACGTGACCGTGGCCGAGGTCGGTGAGCAGAGCGTCACGCTCGACGCCAACCATCCGCTCGCCGGACAACCGCTCACCTTCGACCTCGAGCTGGTCGCGATCGAAGCCGGGTCGACCGGGGCGTGACCCAGCGGGGAGGCCGGGCCGCGGCCATCGAGCGGGCCTCGGCCGACGCCCCGCCCTGCCGCCTGTGCGTCGACGACGACGGCTGGCGGCTGCGCTTCAACGACGGCATCACTCGTCGCCGCAACTCGGTCTTCCCGGAGCGACCGGGTCGCGCACCCCTCCCAGCCAAGATCGCCCGGTCCGAAGCGTTCTACCTGGAGCTGCGCGCGCTCGCGGGCTGGGGGTTGGCGCGCGGAGCACGCGAAACCTACCTGCAGGTCCACCCGGCCAGGGAGGCGGCGCAGGCCGTCTACCGATCGGTCGGCTATGCCACCGACCACGAGTACACATACCGGGAAGCTCCGGCCTGAGCCAGGTGCAGTGGCGTCAGTAGCGCAGCACCGTGCTGCGGGCATCTTGCAGCACGTGCGACATGTCGAGCGCCTTGGCCGTCCCGAGGACCACGCAGTCCTCCGGCGACTCGGCGACCGCCACCGGGATGTTGGTCACGCGCCGCAGGAAGGCGTCGAGGTTGCGCAGCTTGGCGCCGCCCCCCGTCATCACGATGCCACGCTCGATGACGTCCGAGACGAGCTCGGGGGGCGCGTGCTCGAGGACCTTCCGCACGCCCGCCGCGATCTTGTCGAGCGACCCGTTGAGGCTGCGCACCACGTCCTCGGTGGTGATGGTGACGCTCTTGGGCATGCCGTCGATGAGATCGCGGCCGCGCACCTCCATGCCGCGGTCGTCCTCGTCCGAGGCGAGCACCGCCGCGCCCACCGTGCGCTTGATCTCCTCGGCGGTCCGGTCGCCGATGAGCAGGTTGTGTTGCGCCTTGATGAAGGCCATGAGGTCGCGGTCGAAGGTGTTGCCCGCGATGCGCAGGCTCTCGGAAACGACGATCCCGCCCATGCTGATGATGGCGATGTCGGTGGTTCCGCCGCCGATGTCGATGACCATCGAGCCGACCGGATCGGCGATGTTGACGCCGGCGCCGATGGCTCCGGCGACCGGCTCCTCGATGAGGAACGCCTTGCGCGCGCCGATCTCGTTGACCGCCTGCAACACGGCGCGCTTCTCGACCTCGGTGATGCCGCTGGGGATGCAGACCATGATGTTGGGGCGGAGCAGGCGGTTGGCGCCGGTCAGAACCTTCGAGATGAAGGCCTTGAGCATCTTCTCGGTGAGCGTGTAATCGGCGATCACGCCGTCGGCCATGGGCCGGACCGCGGTGATGTTGCCCGGCGTCCGGCCGAGCATGCGGTAGGCATCCTGACCGACGGCCTTGACGTCGGTGGTGCCCTTGACGACCGCGATCACGGCAGGCTCGCGGAGCATCACGCCCTTGCCCTTCACATGGATGCGGACGTTCGTCGTCCCGAGATCAACACCGATCATGGGGCTACGCTAACAGGTCTGCGTGAGGCCCGTACGGAGGAGGGTCGGACGTCGCGACGGGCACGGGCGTTAGCATGGTACGGGAGGAGGCCCGAATGAAGGCGATCGTGGTTGGCGAAGGAGGCGCACTCGCGTACCGCGAGGTGCCGGACCCGGCGCTCCGGCCCGGCGAGGTGATGGTCGACGTCCACGCCACGGCGCTCAACCGCGCCGACCTGTCGCAGCGCGCCGGACACTACCCGCCGCCGGCCGGCGAGAGCGACATCCTGGGGCTGGAGATGGCTGGCGTCGTCAGCGAGGTGCCCGACGGAGTGCGCGGCGTGCACGTCGGTGACCGCGTGTGCGCCCTGCTTCCGGGGGGCGGCTACGCCGAGCGCGTGGCGGTCCCAGCTGCGATGCTCATGCCGGTTCCCGAGGGGTGGAGCTGCGCCCAAGCGGCGGCGCTGCCGGAGGCCGCCTTCACGGCCTTCCTCAACCTCTTCCTGGAGGCGGGACTGCGGTCGGGGGAGCGGGTGCTGATCCACGGTGGCGCCAGCGGTGTCGGGACGGCCGCCATCCAGCAGGCGACGCTGGCCGGTGCCTCGGTGTTCGCCACCGCCGGCAGTGACGCGAAGGTGGCCACCTGTCGCCGACTGGGTGCGGAGCTCGCGGTCGACTACCCGCGTCAGGACTTCGCGGCGGCGATCCGGGAGCATACCGGGACGGCCGCCGGCGCTGGCTGCGTCGATGTCGTCCTCGACATGGTGGGGGAGCCCTACTTCGAACGCAACCTCGAGCTGCTGCGCTTGGGCGGACGCATGGTGTTCATCGCCACCCTCGGAGGCAGTAGGGCGAGTTTCGACATCCGTCGTCTGATGGCGACGCGGGCCACGCTGAAGGGGTCGACGCTCCGCTCCCGTCCGCTGGCCGAGAAGGTGCGCATCCGGCAGGCCTTCGAGGACCGCTTCGGACAGGCGCTGGCCGAGGGACGCCTCGACCCCGTCATCGACAGCGTCGTGCCGATCGCCGAGGCGGACGAGGCCCACGAGCGCATGCGGGCCAACCGCAACGTGGGCAAGATCGTCCTGGTGGTCAGGGAAGGGGCGGAGCGCTCAGCCTGAGGCGCCCTGCTGATGCTGGCCGGGTCCGGCGCATCGGCGGCGCGTGGCTGTGCCCTCACAGAGGAACCTTGAGAGCAGCCTCGCCGGGGGGCAGCGGATGCGAGGCGACCCTCAAAGTTCTACTCGAGGCTAGCAGGGTGGCCGCGGGCCACAGCGGTGCAGCCCACCATCTGCCGGGCCGCTCCAGGCAACGGTCGATATCAGCGAGCACGAGAAGCGCTTCGGCCGGCCCCGCGTATACTGAGCGCGCATGGCATGCGCTCCCTTCACCGCTCTGGCGGACGTCTACGACGCCATCATGGCGGACGTCGAGTACGACGACTGGGCGGCGTTCATCTTGCGGCTGGCGCGCGAGCGCGGTTGGCGGGGGGGCGCGGCGTTGGACGTGGGCTGCGGGACCGGCAACGCGACCCTCCCGATGCGCGCGCTCGGCGTGGACGTGTCCGGCCTCGACGCCTCCGAGGCGATGCTGCGCGTGGCGCAGCGAAAGCTCCCGACGGTGAGCTTCTACTGCAGCGACTTCCGGACGATGACGCTGCCGCGGCGCTTCACGCTGGTCTACTCGGTGTTCGATGCGCTGAACAACCTGCTCGAGCCCACCGACTTCGAGGCCACCGCCCGCCACGTGTTCGACCACCTGCTTCCGGGCGGTCTGTTCATCTTCGACGTGAACACCACCGTCGGCCTGCGCGACCTGTGGGAGGGTGGCCGGGTGGAGGGCTGGGCCGACGAGGTGTACTACCGCTGGGTCCACTCTTTCGACGAAGCAACCTCGCTCGCCAGGGTCGAGGCCTTCTGCGAGACCGAGAGCGGCCCCTTCACCGAGGTGCACTACGAACGCCCCTACGATCCGCCGGAGGCGACGCGGTTGCTGGAGGCGGCCGGCTTCACCTCGGTGGAGGCCCTGACCTACCCCAGCGGCAGGAGCGCCTCGGTTGACGCGGCACGCGTGTGGATGGTGGCGCGGCGTGGCGCGTGAGCGGGCCGACCTTCAGCCCTGCTCCACCAGGCCCGCCTGTTCGCGTACCACGCGCGCGATGTTGGAGACGTCCTCGTCGCCGAACCCCCGCTTGATCAGGCTGGTCTCGAGCTGCTCGACGTAGGCAGCCAGGGGGATGGACACGCCCAACTCGCGTGCCGCCTCCAGCGCGATGCCTAGATCCTTGCGGTGCAGGCGCGTACGGAAGCCCAGCGGGTAGTGGTTGTGGATCATGTTCGGCCCGCGATGGGTCAGTCCCCAGGAGCCCGCGGCGCCGCCCGACACGGCGGCGTGAGCCGCCTCGATGTCGATGCCCGCCGCCAGGCCCAGCGCCAGGCCCTCGGCGATGGCCGCGTAGGTGCCGGCGATGATGACCTGGTTGACGGCCTTGGTCACCTGGCCGCTGCCGATCGGGCCGACGTGGGTCACGGTCTTCCCGAGTACCCCCAGCACATCGCGCAACCGCTCCAGAACGGCGGCATCGCCGCCCACCATGATCGAGAGCGTGCCGTGCTCGGCGCCCTCGCTGCCGCCCGACACCGGTGCGTCCAGCATCGCCACCCCGCGGTCCTCGAGCGCGGCGGCGATCAGTCGGGTGGTGGCGGGGCTGATGGTGCTCATGTCGACGAGCACCGCGCCCTTCTCCATGCCCTCGACCGCCCCCTCCTCGCCGAGCACCACGGCCTGGACGTCGGGCGTGTCGCTCACCATGGTGAACACCAGCTCCTGGTCGCGGGCGCATTCGCGTGGCGTGGTGGCGCGCCGGGCGCCGAGTCGCTCGAGGGGCTCCTCGCGCCCACGCGTGCGGTTGTGCACGGTGACCTCGTGGCCCGCGTCGAGCAGGCGCCGCGCCATGGGTGCGCCCATGGTGCCCAGTCCGATGAATCCGATCCTCATGGGGAGTCCTCCCGATCCTCGCCGGCGCCTGTGGGATGCGCGCCGTGGCCGCTCCAGATGGTCTCGAGTACCTCCATGAGCCGCGTCGCCACGGCCCGGTTGTGTGAGCTTACCGTTTCGCGCCGCGGGACCGGCGCCCAGCCGGAGGGGTCGTCGAGCATCCGCTCGGGCAGCTCCACCGGGCTCCGCGCCGCCCAGCGGTCGCGCCACGTCGCGGGGAGGAACTCGGGCAGCTCTCGACCGGTGACCGCGGCCCACAGCAGCGCCCACGCCCGCGGCACGGTGCGGTAGGGGTCGTAGCCGCCTCCGCCGGTCGCCACCAGGCGGCCGCCGGTGAAGCGCTCGCTCAACTCCGCCATCCGCCGGTAGCTCGCGCCCATCGCCGCCAGGCTGAGACTGAGGTCGGCCAGCGGGTCGTTGCGGTGCATGTCGGCCCCGGCCTGGAGCACGATCAGATCGGGCCGGAAGGCCTCGATCGCGCGAGGGACCACTTGCTCGAAGACCTCGAGGAAGGAGGCGTCCTCGGTGAAGGGTTCCAGCGGCATGTTGACCGACGTCCCGCGTCCGGGCCCGCGGCCGGTCTCGTAGGTGTGCCCCGTACCCGGGAACAGGTAGCGGCCGGACTCGTGCAGGCTGACGGTCATGACGTCGGGCGAGTCGTAGAACAGCCACTGCACGCCGTCGCCGTGGTGCACGTCGAGGTCGACGTAGGCCACGCGCAGGCCGTGTTCGTCGACGGCGCGACGGATACCGAGGGCGAGGTCGTTGTACACGCAGAATCCCGATGCCTTGGCGCGCATGGCGTGGTGCAGGCCGCCAGCCAGGTTGACCGCACGCCGCGCCGCGCCGCTCGCCACCAACTCCACGGCGGTGACGGTGCTGCTGCACACCCTCAGCACCGCTTCGTGCATGTCGGGGAAGATCGGGTTGTCGCCGGTGCCGAGCCCGAAGTTGTAGGCCTCTTCGTGGACCTCCCCACGCGAAGCGTGCCGTACCGCATCGATATAGCGCGTGGAGTGGACGCGGGCCAGCTCGCGCTCCGTGATGGGGGTCACCCCGACGAAGTCCGCGGGGCTCAACGCGCCGACGGACTCGAGCAGGGTGCGGGTGAGCTCGAGCCGCTCAGGCCGGAACGGGTGCTCGGGCGAGAACTCGTAATCGGCCAGCGAGGAGTCGTAGACGAAGAGCGCCGGGCTCGCGGACGCGCCGTTCCGACGCCCGCCCGCCGCGTCCGCGCTCACAGCTCGGTGGTCCTGTCGACCGGCCACAGGATCACGAAGCCCGCGCCCCGCAGGTACTCGGCCAGACGACGACCGTCGACCGTGTTCACCCGCAGCACGAAGGTGACGCTCTCGGCGTCGGCACGTGATGTCATCACGCTGGAGACGTTATGGCGGCGCTCGGCGATGGCGGCCAGCAGGGCGGCCAGCGCGCCGGGCCGGTTGGGCACCTCCACCTCCAGCCGGGTCGCCGCTTCGTACACGCCGGACATGCGCACCAGGGCGTCCAGCATGTCGATGCCGGTGACGATACCGACCAGTCGATCTCCGTCCATCACCGGCATGGCGCCGATCTTGTTCTCGCGCAGCGTCTTGGCGGTTTCCTCGATGGGGTCGAGGGGGTGCGCCGTGAGGACGGGTGCGACCATCACACGACGTACCGGATCCACCGCAGCCACGTCGATCGGTGCCATCGGGTGGTCGGCGCCGACCAGGCGCAGATCGCGATCGGACACGATGCCGACCAGCCGGTCGACGGTGTCCTCCTCCCCCTCCGGGCCGGTACGGGCCGGCCCCTTGCCGACGTTCTCGAGGATGGGGAAGTGTCGGATGTTGCGCTGATCCATCAGCGCGTTCACGTCGCGGATCGGCATGTCGGGGCCGATGGCGACCACCTGCCGCGTCATGATGTCCTGTACCAGCATGGTGCCCTCCGAAGCCCGAGCCCGCTCGGCGCGCCCGCCCTACCGATGGTACCGCCTCACCGCGAAACGGGACGGTGTCCGGACTCAGCCGAAGAAGCGGGGGCGGGTCCGGAGCCGGTGGAACTCCTCCACCACGGCCGGATCGGCGTGGGAGCCGATGCGCGCCATGAGCTGGTTGGCGGAGCTGCTGCGGACCTCGGCGTCGGCGGTGTTGAAGGTCTCGAAGCCGGCACTGCGGTACAGGCGCTCCAGCAGCCGCTTGTAGGCGAAGTCGTTCAGCCCGGTGCGCTTGAGGTCGTAGTGCCACACGTACATGGTCGCGAACACCACGGTGTCTTCGAAGCGCCCGCCTTCGAAGCTCGCCGCCAGCAGGCGTTCGGCCAGGCGCTGGCCCCGATACGGCGGCGCGACCTCGACAGCGCCCAGTTCGATGATCCTTCCGGTGCGATCCTCACCCCACGACTCCACGTCGGACGGCGGGTGGAACGCTGCGTACGCCACCATGCGACCCTCATCCACGGCGACGCTCACACACGACTGGGCGTCCCGCGCGATGCCGATAAGGGCCTGGTGCTGCTTGGCGGCGGGTCGGAACATGTCGATCGCCGGGTGGGGCTGCAGTCCCCCGAGGGCGTCGGGCGCGAGGCAGACCTCGATGCTGGCCGTCCCGGCGGACGGGCCGGTGGCGGCCTCGGTCACGGGAGGCCCGCGGTCACGGGAGCGATACCGGCAGGTGCCGGCGGTCGCGCCAGCGCGCGACCAGGGCGTCGGGCAGGCGGGCCGGGCCGACGTCCGGACGCTCTTCGAGGCCCAGCAGGGCCCCGAGCCGAGCGTGCGCGCGCCAGTCGCCGTCGCCGGCGGGCACGCGCTCGGCTCCCTCGCCGAAGGCGCGCAGCAGACCCTCGTGGTAGGCACTGAGATCCGGATCCTCGAGCGCGCTGGCGAGCCGCTCCGCCGCCTCCGCGGAGGCGCCGCGCAGTAGCTGCGTGGCGCCCGCCAGGGCCGCGTACTGGGCGCGCAGACCCAGGTCGCCACGCTCGCGGGCGTCGCCGTCGGGGAGCGCGTCCGCCAGCGCGGCTTCGCCCCTGCTCAGGAACCGGGCGGCGCCGGTCGCGTCGCCCATGCGTAGGCGTGCGGCCACCGCAGCGGCGAGGGCCTCCGCGCGCTGGTAGTCGAAGCGCGACACCGCGAGCGCTCGCTCCGCGTGCATCAGCGCGTCCTCCGGCAGGGCGGCCACCAGGCTCGCGTGCAGGTGAGCCTGGCGGAAGAGCACGCCGTGGAGCTCTCGATCAGGCTTGTCGTCGAGGGTCGAGAGCACCTCGCCGATGCTCTGGCGGGCGTGCCGCAGGTCGGGTTGGTCGGTCTCCGGCAGCGGCAGCACCGGCAGCGGCAATCGGAACGGCAGGGCGAGACCGCGGCAGGCGTACGCCAGGCCGATACGTAGCGTGGTGCGGAGCACCCGGTACCCGGCGTCCACCTCCAGGGCGTCGCCGTAGTGCCGGAACCGTTCGATGTTGCGCGCCAGCGTGAAGGTCGCCTCCTCGAAGGCGCCCTCGGCCAGCAGTGCCAGGGCCGCTTCGTCGTCGACCTTGGCGATCCAGAAGTTGCGCTCGATGGGCTCGGCGTCGGCCAGTTCCAGGATGTCGCGAGCGGCTGCGAAGTCCTTCCGCGCGCTCGAGAGATCGCCCATGCGCCGGTGGAGCGTGCCGCGGCGCGACAGGTAACGCGTCTGCTCCTGGACCAGTGCTTCGGAGCGGTAGCCGAGCTCCACGGCCAGATCGAGTTCTCGCCGCGCCTGGTCGAAACGCCCGAGCTTCAGGCACACGTCGCCCTTCTGGAAGGCGAGCCGGGCGCGGATGAGATCCTCATCGGAGTCGACGCGGTCGAACTCGCGCAGGGCGCCTTCCAGGTCGCCACGATCCTTGGCGATCAGGCCCGCCCACACCGAGACCTTGGCGCGCGCCAGGGTGCTGGCACTATCGTTGTCGGTCACTCGCTCCAGCGCCCTGCGGGCATCGTCGTCGACGAGGCGCGCGGCTTCGTCGAGGTCGCTGCGCCAGCGCGAGATGCTGGCGCGCACCAGCGCCACCTCGACACGCAACAGGGGCACGGTCGTGCCGGGGCAACACTCCAGCAGGCGCTCGGCCTGCTCGAAGCGCCCCTTGAGGACCTCGCCTTCGGCGCGCTTGAGGGTCGTCCAAGCGCGGACGTCGGCGTCGTCGGAACGTGCGAGCTCGTCGAACGCGCTGAGGGCGTCGGCGTGATCGTAGCTGCCCAGCTTCACGTAATGGGCGGCGACCTGCCGAGCGATGTCGTGGAAGGCCGGGCTGCCGCTCAGCTCCTGTGCGGCGGCGTGCCAGATGCGGCGGACCAGCGACTGCTGGATGCTGTGCCGCTGCAGCCAGGCGGCCATGGTGTCCCAGTCGCGGGCCTCGAACACATGATGGAGGAAGCGCGAGGCGCTCTCGCTGGCCGGATCCGCCCAGGCAGCCTCCTGGTAGGCCTCGGCGGCCTGCCGGTTGAGTGCCCGGTAGCGGTCGGGATCGGCCTCCTGGAGGCGCAGGCGCAGAGCGCGCGCGAGCTGCCGTGAGAAGCAGCGGAAGCTGGACGCGTCGCCGGGCACCTGATCCAGGAAGGCGAGCTCGAAGGCGTTGAGACCCTTGGCGGCGTCCCGACGCAGCCCCAGTAGGATGTCGACCCGGAAGTTGGGGAACTCGGGGATGGACAGCGCGGCCAGGGCCGATAGGAAGTCGCGCAGGTGCGCGTCGCCCGAAACTTCGACCAGCTTGCTGAGTTGCTCGATGGAGAGCTGGCTTCCCTCGAAGGCGGTCTCGCCGACGGGCTCGCGCACCTCCGCCAGCAACGTGAGGGTCCGCAGCTCCTCGAAGGACCGGCCCGCCCGCTGCACGATGTCCTCCTGCTGGGAGGGCGACAGGTGCGGCAGCCGCGCCTTGACGAAGCGACGCGCTTCGGCGGTGGTGGGGGGCGTGAGCTTGATCGGACCCTCGAACGCGCCCAGGCGCTGCATCGCTCGGGCCGGCACGTCGGCCATGCTCGCCAGCACCGCGGTGTCCGGGAGTCGGCCGAGTGGCTCGAACAGCGACAGCCACAACCACTCCGACGCACTCACGCGCGGGACCTCGGGGGTGTTGAGTCGAAGGGGCACCATACCGAGGCTGTCCTGGCCCGCCATCGACTGCGACACGTGCAGCAGGAACACCGTCCGGCCCGCTGCCTGGCGAGCGGCCTCGATGATGACGCGCGCCACCTCGGCCTGGGCGTCGGCCTGGACCGCGAAGGCGCTGGAGCTGCCGATGCGCAACAGCTTCGACTCGATGAGCTCGTGCGGCACGCCCAGCGCCTGCGCCAGGCGGCCCAGGGCGCCGGCCAGGTCGCTGGAGGAGAACTCGAGGCGCACGATGTGGTCGGCTGCGCGCGGTTGGATCTCCAGCGCCTGCTGGATGTAGTCGGCCAGCAGCGTCTTGCCGGAGCCGGGACGGCCGGTGATGAGCAGGTGGGGGGTCTCACCGCTACGCACGCCGCCGACGAAGCCACGGTAGGCGCGCCGCTTCTCGCGCCCGAGGAGCTGCAGGACCTCCTGCTCGGCCGAGCTTCCGGGGGAGAGCAGCACCTCGAGCTCCGGCGCGCGCAGCGGCGGCTGGCCGGTGGTGGTCCAGAGCTCGCCAAGGATCTCGAACAGCACGCGCTTGTCGGCGAGCTTGCCCTTGTCCCGGTAGATGATATTGCGCACCACGTTGGGATTGGCGCCCCGGCGTTCCATCTCCTTGCGGAGCCAGTTGATGCTTCCGAGAACGCCGTTGGCGTCGCGCTTGTGTCCTACCGTCCTGCGCACGGCTTCGAAGATCGGGCGCCACGGGCTGGCGTGCTCGTCGGGGGGATCGGAGACCATCGTGTGTCATGTTATCGCGGTCGGGTAAACAAGTACACAGATGCTGGCCGCGGCCGGACCCCTGGCGCGCCAGGGGGGTAGGCGCGGACCCGGAGCCGATCGCGAGGCGGTGCTATGCTCGTGGTCATGGACGTGCTCCAGAAGGCGGCAACAGGACGGCGTCTGACGCCCGATGAGGCTGCCGGACTCTACCGCTCTCCGTTGTTCGCGCTGGCGTCTGCCGCCGATGCCGTGCGCGGCATGCGTACCGATCCGGAGGTCGTGACCTACCTGATCGACCGCAACATCAACTACTCCAACGTGTGTTCGGTGGGCTGCAGCTTCTGCGGCTTCTACCGGACGCGTCGCCAGGACGACGCCTACACCCTGAGTTACGACGCCATCTCCGCCAAGGTGACCGAGCTCGAGGCGGTCGGCGGCACCCGCATCCTGATGCAGGGAGGCGTCAATCGCTACCTCCCGCTCAGCTGGTACGTCGATCTCATGCGTTTGCTCAAGGAGCGGCATCCGTCGGTGCGCATCGAGGCCTTCAGTCCCGAGGAGATCAAGGGTCTGGCCGGCCTCACCGGCATGAGCAGCCGGGAGGTGCTCGTCGAGCTCCAGGCCGCCGGCCTCGACGGCCTCCCCGGCGGCGGCGGCGAGATCCTGGTCGACGAGGTCCGGCACGCCGGGCACGTCGCTCCCGGCCGCATCGCTGCCGATGAGTGGATCGCCATCATGGGCGAGGCCCAGGAACTGGGCCTGTACACCACCGCCACCATGGTGATCGGTTTCGGCGAGACGCCCGAGCAGCGCGTGCAGAGCATGATGCGCATCCGCGACCAGCAGGACCGCGCGCTCGCCACGCACGGCAACGGCTTCTCGGCGTTCATCTCCTGGACGCTGCAGACCCAGGGCGTGCGGATCCAGGGACGGGTCCCGGGAGCCGGCGCCCACGAGTACCTCCAGAACGTGGCCGTGAGCCGGTTGCTGCTCGATACCATCCCGAACTTCCAGGCGTCCTGGCCCACCATGGGCTACAAGGTCGCCCAGACTGCGCTCAGCTTCGGCTGCAACGACTTCGGGAGCACCATGCTGGAGGAGAACGTGGTGTCGCAGGCGGGGGCCCGTCACCGCTCCACGCCGGAACGCGAGATCGTGCGCCAGATCGTCGATGCCGGCTACCGGCCGGCGCAGCGTGACAGCCTCTACGGCATCGTGCGGCATCCCGATGTCGACGCCATGCTGGCGGTTGGCGCGGACGGCGGAACGGTTCGGGCCGGCACGGCGCCCGACGCGGCCGCCGTGCCTTGAGCCGCCTACTGCAGCGCACCATCCTGCAGGCGAAGGTCGTTTACAACGGGCTCGGCACGCCTCGCGCCGACGGCGCGGTGGTGGTGCAGGACGACGGCAGCCGGCGCCAGGTGATCGCGGTGGACAGCGCCGTTCGGGCACGGGAGGCGTTCCCGGACGCCCGCCTGGAGGACGCCGGCTTCGCGGTGTCCCCCCCGCCCGTCAACGCCCACACCCACCTCGATCTCAGCGCCATGCCCTACAGCGCGGGCAGCTACGAGGCCTTCATCCGGGCGGTCCTCCGCCACCGGCGGGAAGCGGCGGGAGGCGTCGAGGCCGCGCAGAGGGGCTTGGACGAGGTGGTGCGGGGAGGCGTGCGCGTCATCGGCGATATCGTCACCGACGAGGCGGTCATGCGTCACCTGCTGCAGCGGACCGACGTCGCCGGGGTCGCGTACTGGGAGGTCATCGGGCCCGATCCCGCAGACGCCGAGCGCATCGTCGAGCGGACGCGGTCGCGCATCGCCGCGTTCCGGGAGCTCGAACGGCCCGGCGGCGTGCGGGTCGGCCTCAGCCCGCACACACCGCACACCGTCAGCGCGCCACTGCTGCAGCGACTGGCCGCGCTGGCCCGTGCCGAGGGGTTGCCGATGCAGATCCATGTGGCCGAGAGCGCCGAGGAGGTCCGCCTGCACCGCGACGGGAGTGGAGCGCTGGCGGAGCTGCTGGCGTCGTTCGGGGTGACGTGGCGCGCCAGCGGCCTGAGCCCGGTGGGCTACCTGGCCTCGCTGGGGGTGCTCGACGGGCGCCCCACGCTGGTCCACATGGTGCACGTGGACGAGGAGGACGTGCGCACCGTGCAACGCGCCGACTGTGCGGTGGTGCACTGCCCGCGCTCGAACGAGGCGCTGGGGTGCGGGCGCTTCCCGTGGGAGCTCTACGCACGATTCGGCGTGGACGTGGCGTTCGGGACCGATTCGCGCGGCTCGAGCCCGTCGCTGGCCGTCACCGACGAGGTCTACTTCGCTCTGCAGGTCCACGGTGCCAAGGCGAGCCCGCAGGCGCTGGTGCGCGCCGCGGTCAAGGGCGGCTACCGCGCGTTGGGACTGACGCCGCCGAAAGTGCAGCGCGGCGCGCCGGCCGAGTCCATGTTCGTGTGGCCCGTGTCGACCACGTGACATCGGCGGTCGACGCTGCGACCGTAGATTGGAGCGAATCGCATCGGCCGGCGGCCGACGCTGCTTCGCTCCGGGAGGACTCATGGCAGATACGCACGTCTTGACCGACGACAACTTCCAGAACGAGACCCAGGACGGCCTGGTGCTGGTGGATTTCTGGGCGCCGTGGTGCGGCCCGTGCCGCATGGTGAGCCCCGTCATCGAGGGTCTGGCGGGGGACTACGAGGGCAAGCTCAAGGTCGGCAAGGTGAACGTCGACGACAACCAGCAGGTCGCCATGCAGTTCAGGGTGATGAGCATCCCGACGGTGATCCTGTTCAAGGACGGGCAGCCGGTCGAGACCATGATCGGTGCCCAGCCCAAGAGCGCCTATCAGGCGCGGCTGCAGCCGTACCTTCGCACGAACTGAGAACGACGCGAGCGCAAGGTCGAGGCACGGGTCGGCCCCAACCGGGGCCGACCCGTCGTCGTTGGCCTAATGGATCGGCAGCGACCAGCGCCGCACCAGCATCCCGTCGCGCCACACGCTCCATCCCCGGGTCACGCCGAGGTGTGCCGCGACGGCGTCGAGCGTGTCGGCCGGGAGCTCGGTCGCGTCGAGCAGCCGTCCGAGATCGGGTTGCGGCGACGGCGGGGACGCGCCCGGCCCGGCGTTGCCCGGAGCAGCGGCCCGTCGGGCGGCGACCAGGCCCGTCTGGAGGGCGAAGGCGGTCGGCTGGGACAGTGCGCGCAGGATCGATGCGACGCCGTGCAGCATGGCCGCGCCGTCGCTGGCCCAGACCGCCTGCGACCCGGCCGGGGCGGTCGCCAGGGCGGCGGCCAGGGCAGAGGCGTGCAACGTCGGCCCGCCGCGGTAGGTGTCGATCACGCTCCTCAACGCCACCGAAGGGGACGCCAGCACCAGGCGACTGCCGACCAGAGCCACGCCCAGATCGGCGCTCGGACCGACCTGGATGCGCGTGATCGCGACATCGCGATAGCGTTCGGAGCGGGCGGCGACCAGGGCGCTCGGGTCGAGTCCGGCCGCCTCGATCGCGCCGCCGCCCGTGCCGGAGAGCCGCGCCAGGAGGCGCTTCAGGGCTGGCCCGAGGCGCGCGAGGCCGGCTCCGGCCCGCTCCGGCGAGGCGACGGGAACGATGGTCAGTTGCGCCGGTACGCCGAGGAGCGCCTGGGGCGTGCCTGCCGGGGCGGGCAGCTCCACGGTGGTAGCGACCGTGCCGAGCCACGGGAAGAGATCGTTGGCGAGGTCGAGGCCCGTCTGCTGCTTCAGCAATGCCAGCGGATCGATCCGGCCGCCTCCCGCAGCTGCGACGTCGCCTGCCAGGCCGGCAAGATAGGTCGTCCAGGCCTGCAATCTCAAGGGCGAAGCAGCGACGGCCAGGGCGTCGGCGGGAACCAGGAGGCTGGGGCGCGCGCGGCAACCGTCGCACCGCAGCAGCGTGGCCAGGGCGCCGTCGCCGCCGTTGGGATCGACACGGGTCCAGGACTGGAGCACCAGCCCCGATGGCTCTGCTGTGAGCTGAAGAGCGATCAGCGGGACGGTGCGGAGCGCGTCCTGCAGATGTACCCGGGCGGCGTGGGCGGTCGGGTCCGACGGGAGGCCGGGGAGGGCGCCCAGGACCCCGGCGACGGCGGCGTTGTCGAGACTCACGGTGATGCCGGCACCGTTCAGAGCTGCGAGTGCACCGGGAACGCGGCTCGCCAGACTGGGCTCGGTGCTCCCGTGGGCCAGGCGCACCGCGGCGCGGAGCAGATCGATGGTGCTTGCGGCCGCTACGACGTCACCGATCCTGGCCACCGCGATGGTGGCGTCCCCCAGGGCCAGCTCCCGGAGCGACACGCCGTCCTGCGTCTGGGCGACCCCCGACGCGTAGCAGTGGTCCAGAGCGGCGATGGCGTCATCGGTTGCCGGTCCGGCGCCCGGCGCGACGCGCGCCAGCACGAGCGCCGCGGGGACCGGCGCGTAGGGCGTCGCCGACACCACGAACAGGGCCTCCCGAACGCCGGGGAGCGGCGCCCGGCCGAGGCCCGGGCAGGCCGATACGAGGGCGTCGTCCAGGCTGCGGCCCTGCAGCGCTCGCGCGGCGGCGGCGAGCGCTCGGGCGGCCTCGGGGTCATGGGCCGAGGGCGCCGAAACCGCGGACTGGAAGGTGCGCAGGGCGTCCGAGAGCGTCGCGGCGGCGCCTGCGGCGTCGAGGCCGGCCAGCGTGTCCGACAGAGCGGGGTAGCTGGCGCCCAGCGGCGCGACGTGGACCGCCAGGAGCGTCGAGGCAGGGGCCAGGGCGGTGAGGGGAGCGGCTGTGGCGGATGCCGCCAGCGCCGACCCCAGCGCCGACGCCAGCGAGCCTGCCAGCGCCACGGCGCGAAGGAACCTGCGGGGGGAGGCGCGGCGTCGGTCACGGCGTCGGCGCGGAGGATGGGTCATGGGCGTCACCCTTTCGACGAGCTTCGAGGTCAGCGAGGGTCGGCGACCCGACGGACGCCGCCGGGCGAAACCTCCCAGGCGATGCCGGGGACCTGCGTCGAAGTGATCCTCAAGCGATAGGAGGAGCCGTCCCTGGGGTAGGCCTCCAGCGTCCAGCGGGCGCCGGCCGGGAGCTGGACGTCGACCAACACGTTGGTGGTGTAGGCGCCGGTCTCCAGGAAACCGATCGCCATGCGGTGGTAGACGATGCTGGCGGTGGTGTCGAGGTGTCTGGCGGCGGCGCCGGCGGGCAGGGGCGCCTGGGTGGCGGGCGCGCAGCTCGCCAGCAGCAGCAGCAGCGCCGCGGCCGCGGCCGGCAGGCCGGCGCGGGAGGTGGGACGCGCACGCGTCTTGTTCACGGGTCCATGGTACAGGCTGGTCCGACCGACGGGTGGCCCGAGACCGGGCCGCCCGGAGGCCGGGATGCCGCAGCCGTCCCGGCTCGGGCCGCACCTTGCCGCGGGCTCAGCCCCGGCCGACCGGAGCCAGGGCCAGCCGTACGATGTAGCGCTGCGCTCCCTGCTTCTGCTCGTAGCGCAGCAGCAGCTCGTACATCTCGCGTTGCAGCGCCTTGGCGTCCTCGAAGTCGAGGGTGACGCTGTCACGCCAGGAGGACAGCACGGCCGGCGCGGCGGCATCGAGCGTGGTGGCATCGGCCTCCGGGGTGACCGCCGTCTGCACCTGCAACCGACCGCGCTCGTCGCGGTACACGCGGGTGCCCCAGGTGCCCAGAGCCTCCATGCGGGCACGGACGACGTTGCGCCGCAGCAACCGCTCCCAGTAGGCGTCCCGCTCGGCCAGCGAAGTCTCGAGCGACTCGGCAGCGGTTGCTTCGAACGGCACGAAGAACAGGTCGGCGATGGTCCGGTACAGCTTCATGGGACGGCCGCGGCGGGGGAGGGTTCCGGACACCTCGAGCAGCCCCGCGGCGAGGAAGCGCTTCGCGCGCTTGAGCACGGTGTTGGCCAGCTCGCCGCTCTCCGTCGCGGCCTGCCCCACCGTGCGCTCCCGTCCCAGGAAGGGGGCGAGCTGGCGCAGGGTGGTCGGGTTCATGAGCAGCTCGGCGGCGGTCGGGTCCCGTACCACGTGGTAGCTGAGGTCGGGCGCTACGGGTGCGGGATCCGGCGCCACTCTACGTGATAGGTGCTCTTTCATGTCATGTAGTGTAGTTCGAGACTGGGACCGGATGGAGAGGTCGGGTCCCGTACCCGTCATGCGGGGCCACCGATCCTCGCCAGGGAGCGTCGGGGGCGGGCGCAGGGCCCGCAAAGCGACCTGCGAGGCGGCCGGCAGCCGCTAGACTGGAGTCCGCGGCGGCGGAGCCGGGGAAGCGCCCGACGGCGCGCGACCCCGCCCACCGGATCGACGAAGCTTCGAACGCGCCCCTATGCCGGGGCGGGACCCCAGCGGATCCGACGCCCTCTTCCACGCGAAGGAGTCAGCATGGCCGACATCAGCTCCAAGAACTCGTTCTCCGCCCGTGACATCTTCGACACCGGCTCGGGCGAGGCGACCTACTACCGACTCGCCAAGCTCCAGGAGGACGGCCTGGGTCGGATCGACCGCATGCCGTTCTCCATCCGGGTGCTGCTGGAATCGCTCCTGCGCAACGAGGACGGCTACACCGTGACCGCGGACGACATCCGCAACCTGGCCGGCTACGATCCCAGGAACCCGTCCGACGTCGAGATCCCCTTCAAGCCAGCCCGCGTCGTCCTGCAGGACTTCACCGGCGTACCCGCCGTGGTCGATCTGGCGGCGCTGCGCAGCGCCATGGAGCGCATGGGTGGCGATCCCAAGCTGATCAACCCCCAGGTACCGGTGGACCTCGTCATCGACCACAGCGTTCAGGTGGACGAGTACGACAACCCGCTCGCGCTGATCCGGAACTCCGAGATCGAGTTCCAGCGCAACCGGGAGCGCTACGAGTTCCTCCGCTGGGGCCAGGCCGCGTTCCGAGACTTCAGCGTGGTGCCGCCCGCGTCAGGGATCGTTCACCAGGTGAACCTGGAGTACCTCGCCAAGGGCGTCCAGCATCGTGAGGTGGACGGCAGGACGGTGGCCTACCCGGACTCGCTGGTCGGCACCGACAGCCACACCACCATGATCAACGGGCTCGGAGTGGTCGGTTGGGGCGTCGGCGGCATCGAAGCCGAGGCCGTCATGCTGGGGCAGCCCTACTACATGGTCATCCCCAAGGTGGTCGGCTTCAAGCTCACCGGCAAGCTGCCCGAGGGGGCCACCGCCACCGACCTGGTGCTGGTCGTCACCCAGATGCTCCGGAAGAAGGGGGTCGTGGGCAAGTTCGTCGAGTTCCATGGACCCGGCCTGGCAGCCATGACGGTCCCCGACCGGGCCACCATCGCCAACATGGCGCCGGAATACGGCGCCACCATGGGCTTCTTCCCGCTCGACGCGGAGGCGCTGCGCTACCTCCGGCAGACCGGTCGACTCGACGACGAGATCGAGCTGGTCGAGCGCTACGCGCGTGCCAACGGCCTGTTCCATACCGCCGACACCGTCGAGCCGGAGTACCTCGACACGCTCGAGCTCGACCTGTCGACGGTGGAGCCCAGCCTGGCCGGCCCCAAGCGGCCGCAGGACCGGATCTTGCTGTCCGGGATGCAGCAGGAGTTCCGGAAGGCGCTCGCGAAGCCTTTCCAGGAGCGTGGCTTCGGGCTCGACGACCAGGCGCGGAAGGCCACCAGTCCTTTGTCGTTCAAGGGCGTCGAGCACGACCTGCGCCATGGCGACGTGGTGATCGCCGCGATCACCTCCTGCACCAACACCAGCAACCCGTCGGTGATGCTGGCCGCCGGCCTGGTCGCGAAGAAGGCGGCCGAGCGTGGTCTCAAGGCCAAGCCCTGGGTCAAGACCAGCCTCGCCCCCGGCTCGAAGGTCGTCACCGAGTACCTCACCGAGACGGGCCTGATGCCCTACCTGGAGGAGGTCGGCTTCTACCTGGTCGGTTACGGCTGCACCACCTGCATCGGTAACTCGGGCCCGCTGCCCGAGCCCGTCGCCGAGGCCATCCAGAAGGGCGACATCGTGGCCGCCAGCGTCCTGTCGGGGAACCGCAACTTCGAGGGCAGGATCAACCCGCATGTCAAGGCCAACTACCTCGCGAGTCCGCCGCTGGTCGTCGCCTACGCGCTGGCCGGGAGCGTCGACGTCGACCTCGTCAACGATCCTCTCGGGGAGGACGCCGAGGGTCGTCCGGTGTACCTGAGCGATCTCTGGCCCACCCTGGCCGAGGTCACGGCGCATCTCGAGGCGGCGATGAACCCCGAGGTCTTCCGCCGCATGTACGACGGCATCGAGAAGTCCAACGAGGCCTGGAACGCGATCCCGGTCAAGGGCGGTACCCTGTTCGACTGGGACGACGGATCCACCTACATCCAGGAGCCGCCGTTCTTCATCGACATGAGCGCCGAGCCGCAGCCGATCCGGTCCATCGAGAGCGCGCGCGTGCTGGTGAAGGTGGGGGACTCCGTCACCACCGACCACATCTCGCCGGCCGGCGCCATCCCGCTGGACAGCCCGACCGGCAGCTACCTGGTCGAGCACGGCGTGGAGAAGAAGGACTTCAACTCCTACGGGTCGAGGCGCGGCAACGACCGCGTGATGACGCGCGGGACCTTCGGCAACATCCGTCTCAAGAACGAGATGGCGCCCGGCACCGAGGGCGGCTACACCACCGACCTGCTGTCGGGTGAGGTCGCCAGCATCTACGACGCCTCGCTGCACTACCGCGCCGAGGGCGTGCCGACGATCGTGCTGGCCGGCGTCGACTACGGCATGGGCTCGAGCCGCGACTGGGCCGCCAAGGGCACGTTCCTGCTGGGCGTGCGCGCGGTGATCGCCGAGAGCTACGAGCGCATCCACCGCTCCAACCTGGTCGGCATGGGCGTGCTCCCCCTGCAGTTCCGGGACGGCGAGGACGCCGCCAGCCTCGGGCTCACCGGACGCGAGCGCTTCACCATCCGGATCGACGACTCGCTGGAACCGCGCCAGACCCTCACCGTGGAGGTCACCGGCGAGGGCGGCGAGGCCCGCACGTTCGAGGTGCTCAGTCGCCTGGACACCGCCGTGGAGATCGACTACTACCGCAACGGCGGCATCCTGCATACCGTGCTGCGCAACCTCCACCGGAGCCAGACCCGGGAGGCCCGCGCCTAGCGGGCTCGCCGCCGGGGCCGCGCCGGGCGTTGCGTCGCACGCCGGCGTGGCGGCGCAGGTCGGTCGCGCCGGGTGGGATTTTCCCCGCCCGGCGCGACCTTGTCCCGTATACTCGGCCCATGCGGGGCTTCCTCACCTTCGTGATCCTGGTCGTCGTGGTGTTCTTCGCCGTGGGCGAGACGCACGGCTGGTACCTCGGCATCCCGTCGCACACGCCCGTGTTCGTCTACAAGATGACGGCGACGGGGCAGGCGTCGCGCCAGGCGTTCACCGCCGAAGCGATCCCGGTGCTCGTGAGCGGGTCCGTGCGCCACGGCAGCGTGGAGGTCAAGGTGATCTTCCAGCGGCCCGAGAGCGTCCAGAAGAACATGCCGGCCGGACCGCAGGACACCATCTTCGACCGCACCTACCAGACCGGCGACCGCATCGCCATCGATCAGACTTTCAAGGCCGGCCAGGGCGATTACACTGTCGTGCTGCAGTTCAACGACGCCACCGGCCTGTTCCGCCTGCGCCTGCCCAACGAGAACCTGCTCTGAGCGTTCGGGCGCCGTCGGCCCGCCGCTAGCCGCGACGCTCGCGTCGCTCGAGTTCCATGGCGTCCCAGGTCTCCTCCGGGACCGCGTCGAGCACGTTGAACTCGCCGGCGCCGTAGCTGTGCTCGCCGCCGTCGATGTAGATCAGGTCGCCGGAGATGAACCCCGCCTGGTCGGAGAGCAGGTAGCTCGCCAGGTTGGCCAGCTCCTCGTGCCGGCCCACCCGCCCGAGCGGGATGCGGCGCTCGAACAGGGCCTGGATCTCCTCGGTGGGCATCAACCGGCTCCAGGCGCCCTCGGTCGGGAAGGGTCCGGGCGCGATGGCGTTCAACCGGATCCCGTGCTTGCCCCACTCGCCGGCCAGCGAACGGGTGAGCGACACCACGCCCGCCTTGGCGACCGCCGACGGCACGACGTAACCCGATCCCGTCTCCGCATAGGTGGTGGCGATGTTCAGGACCGCGCCGGGCCGCCGCTGCGCGATCCAGCGTTTCCCGAGCTCCAGCGTGCAGTAGACCGTGCCGTGGAGCACGATGCCGAGGACGGCATCGAAGGCGCCGGGGCTGAGCCGTTCGGTGGGGGAGATGAAGTTCCCGGCGGCGTTGTTGACCAGCGCGTCGATCCGTCCGAAGCGCGCTTCGACCGCATCGAAGAGGCCGGCCACGCTCTGCGCGTCGCGCACGTCGAGCGCGTAGGGCAGCACCTCGCCGCCGGTCTCGGCGGCGAGCGCCTGCGCTTCGCGCTCGAGCAGCTCGGAACGGCGGCTGGCGATGGCGACGCTCGCCCCGAGCTGCAAGAACCGTTGGCTCATGCTGCGGCCCAGACCGCTGCCGCCGCCGGTGACGACGATGACCTTGCCCTCGAGCAATCCGTTCTGGAACATGGTGGCCCCATCTTCGCACGGCAGGCCCACGCGCACGCCACGACATCGGCGCGGTGTGCGATTTTCAGATGCCCACCGTGCCCGCGCGAAGCCATACTGACCTCGCATGAGGCCCCGCCTGCTCGTCTCGAGCTCCCTGCTCGTCCTGGCTGCGCTCGTGCCGGTCGGCGTCGCCAGGGCGGGCGCCACGGTGCGCGTGTTGCTGGCGACGACCTCGCAGGCCGTTGTGGTGGCCGAGGGTGCCCACGACGGCACCATCGACGGGGCCCGCGCCTTCCACGCCGGCGCCGGCCTACGCTGGCCCGTCAGCGAAGAGGGCGGCACGCTGGTCGTCGACGGCACCAAGCTGGGACACACCCTGCAGCTGACGGGGGAGGGCGCGCCGCTGGCCTTCGCCGGCCGTCGCTACCGCGGCTCGCTGCGTCTGATCGCGGCGGCCAACGGCATCGAGGTCGTGAACGTGCTGGACGTGGAAGCCTACCTGCGGGGGGTGGTCCCCGCCGAGATGTCGGCGAGCTGGCCGATGGCGGCGTTGGAGGCGCAGGCGGTGGCGGCCCGTAGCTATGCGCTCAGCTCGCTGCGGCCGGGTGCGGACTACGACCTGTGCGCTACCGTCGACTGCCAGGTCTACCGCGGCATGGGCGCCGAGCAGCCGCGCTCCGATCGGGCGGTGGCCCAGACCGAAGGGGTCGTGGTCACGTACGCGGGGCGCGTGGCGCGAACCTACTACCACGCCGACTCGGGGGGCACCACGGCCTCGAGCCGTGAGGTGTGGGGCGTCGCCGTGCCCTACCTGGTCGCACGCGCCGACGCGGCCGGTCCCGGCAGCGTCGATCGCTGGAAGCTCCGGCTCGACCCCGGCGCCGTCGCCTCGTCGTTGAGTCGGCTCGGCAAGCGCGTGGGCGCAGTCACAGGCCTGCGGGTCCTGCAGCGGAGCGATTCCGGCCGTGTCGATCTGCTGGAGGTGCTGGGCAGCGCGGGCAGCGCGACCGTGACGGGCATCCAACTCGGTGAGCTGGCGCAAGACTGGGGGTTGCGCTCGACGCGCTTCTCCGTGATCGGCGGGTTGGAGCTGCAGGGCGAGGGCTGGGGGCATGGCGTCGGCATGAGCCAGTACGGCGCCAGGGCGCTGGCCGAGCGCAACTACGACTACACGCAGATCCTCGGCTACTACTACCCCAACACCCGGCTGGTGCGATGGATCTACAGCACGGCCGGCGGCTGACGCCTGCGCGAGCTCCGGCCCGGCGTGCGGTTCAGCCGCGCGCCAGACGCACGGCGCTGATCATCTCCTCGATGTCGCCCCGCCCTTCCCGGAAATCGGCCTGGCAGGAGTCGAGGAACTTCTCGAGGATCACGTCGCCCGTCGCGTCCAACGCCTTGCGCACGCCGGCGAGGAGGATCAGGACGTCGTGACAGTCGCGCCCCTCGTCGATCATCTTCTGCAGCCCGCGGACCTGACCTTCGAGCCGCCTCAGCCGGTTGATGATCTTGCGCTTCTCGTCGTCGCTGATGTTCAAGGCTCGCTCCAAACGGCCCACCCGGCTCGGGGATCGCGTGGACGGACCGGAACCGACCCGGATCTGCCGCCGCGAGTGGTACCCACAGGGGGTATTATAGGCGAATCCGGAGACGTTCACAGGGACGTGTGACCCACGGCTGAGCCGCCGCTCCAGCGGGCGCGGATGGAGCGCATGTGTGCCGACCTGCTACCCTGGGGCCGTGGGGCATGGACGGGATCCCGGGTGAACTACGTGGCGGTGTTGGCCCTGCTGGCCGCCACGTCGTTCGCGCTTCCGCTGCTGGTCCAGGGGTGCGAGCAGCTGGGGCTGACGCGCGGCGCGAGCGTGGTGGCGTCGCTGGTGCTCGCCGCGGCCTGGGTGACGTACTGGCTGGTGCGCACGCTCTTGCGGCGTCCGGGCCGGGCTTCCCGGCGTGCCGCCAACGCTCCGCCCGGCGCGCCCGCGGGCGCCGGCGCGAGCGTCGTCGAGGGCGCGTCGCTGCGTCTGTTGGAGACCGAGGAGGAGAGCCGTGCGGGCCTATAGGGGACGCGTCCAGGCTGGCCAGGTGGTGCTCGAAGAGGGGGTTCGGCTGCCCGAGGGCGCGGTCGTGACGGTCACCATCGGGGAGGCGGAGTTCATCCGGGCGACGCTGCGCGCCGCGCTGCGGCGCAACACGCGTCGGCGGAGCCGTGGCCGCGTGCTCCGACCGGTCTATCTGCAGGTCCGCGGCCGTGCCCGGTGAGCCGGCTGAGTCTCGTCCCCACGCCGATCGGCAACCTCGAAGACATCACGCGGCGCGCGCTGGACGTGCTCCGGCAGGCCGACGTGGTCGCCGCAGAGGACACCCGTCGCAGCCGCGTGTTGCTCGATCACTACACGATCACGACACCGCTCGAGCGTCTGGACGCTCACACCATGGATGCCCGGGCGGCGGGCCTGCTCGAACGCTTCGAGCACGTTGCCTACATCACCGACGCGGGCACGCCCGGCATCAGTGATCCCGGTGCCGAGCTGGTCCGTCGAGCCGTGGCGATGGAGGTCGCGGTGGAGGTCCTCCCCGGGCCGACCGCCTTCGTGCCGGCGCTGGTGCTGTCGGGGCTGCCCGCGGCGCGTTTCACCTTCGAGGGATTCCTGCCCCGCAAGGGCGCGGAGCGGCGCCGGCGCATCGAGGCGATCGCGGCTGCCACCGCCACGAGCGTGCTGTACGAGGCCCCACAGCGCCTGGCGGCGACGCTGCACGACCTCGGCACGGCCTGCGGCCCGCGGCGCGAGGCCAGCGTCAGCCGGGAGCTCAGCAAGCGCTTCGAGACGACGGTGCGAGGCACGCTCGAGGCGTTGGCGAAGCGCTACGACGGCGAGCAGGTGCGCGGTGAGATCGTGGTGGTGGTAGGTCCGGCGGAGCCCGCCGACCCGGGCGCCGAACGCCGGCGGGTGATCGACGCCCTCGCGGGCGCGGGGGTGCGGGGCGCTGTCCTGCGATCGGCGTTGGAGGCGCTGGGCGTGCCCCGCAACGACGCCTACGGCGCCGCTCTGCGCTTCCCCGAGGACGCCGCGGACTGACTCCGGTACGCGTGACCGCGGTCCCGGGCGGGTGCTGCGGCGCCGGTGCTCGATGTCGGCGGGGCACCCGGCGGCAGCGGGGAGCGCGGTAGGATTCATGGGTTGCGCCGACGGGCGCACGGGAGAGAAACCATGCACGTGGCCACGCCCAGTTCGCTCGCGGCCGGGCGCGTCCTGGGTCAACCCAGTGCGGCGCGCCTGGCGTTGTTCGCGCGCCATGACGGTCCCGCCGTCCTGCTCACCACCGACGAACGCCTGCCGTTGTTCGGCGACGCCCACCTGTTCGGCGCATCCGTCACCATCGACCCCGGCCTCAGCGACTGGTTCGAGCGCCACGACAAGGTGGTGCTGAGCCTGGAGAGCGCGCTCCGGCGCTTCCCCGACGACCCCACCGAACTGGCGCTCGAGCTCCGCCTGGGAGGGTCGTTCCCGCGCGACGCCCTGCTCGAGCGGCTCATGGCTTACGGCTTCGAGCGCGACGCGTTGCCCGGGTTCACCGTGCGCGGCGACACGCTCTCGCTCTACCCCAACGCCGACGACCCCGACGACGAGCTCCGGCTGTCGTTCTTCGGCACCGAGCTCGATGGCCTCACCCGCGGCGGCCACTCGTTGGAACGCGCGTTGATCGCCCCTCTGGACGGCGCCCCGCTCGATCGCAGCGGCTGGAGCGCGCGCCTGCTCGAGCACTTGCCCGGCACCGTGTTCCTCGACGTGCCGGAGCTGTTCGCCGGCGAGCTCGGTGACGAACAGCGGACCGCCTGGTTGTGGCGTCATCTGGCCGGTCGCACGGTGGTGTCCTTCGGGCGCGACCCGCTCGACCTGGACGTGGCCGACGTGCCGCTCCAGCCCCTGGGGTACTACCGCGGCAAGCTTCGCGACGTGGCGGCGGACGTCGAGACCTGGCTCCGGGACGGCTACAGCGTGCACGTGCTGCTGAAGTTCGAGCGCACCGGTCGCTACCTGCGCGAGAAGGTGATCGAGCACCTCCCGAGCGCCTGGCACGCCCGCGTCGGGCACCGGCAAGGCGAGGTGTCGCTGGTGCTCGGCCGCGGCGCACGCGGCGGCTACCGGGATCCCGAGCGCATGGAGGTCGTGCTCAGCGAGGAGCTCCTGTACGGCTACCAGGGGGGGCGTCGCCTCGGCAAGTTGCCCGGTCGGCGCGTGCACGACGCTTCCCAGCTCACCGTGGGCGACTATCTGATCCATCCCGATCACGGCATCGGCCGCTTCCTGGGGCTCGAGCCCCGGCAAGTGGTGGGCGTGACCCGCGACTACCTGCAGCTCCAGTACGCGGGAGAGGGCAAGCTCTATCTGCCGGTCGAGCAGCTCCCGCTGCTGCGTCGCCACCCCGGGACCACCGACGATCCCCCGCGCCTCTCGACGCTCGGCACCAACGAGTGGGCGCGCGCGCGGGAGCGTGCCCGGGTCAGCGCGCAGGAGCTGGCGGCCGAGCTCATCAAGACCTACGCCGCGCGTCAGGTGAGTGCGGGCACAGCCTTCCCGTCCGTCTCCGAGTGGGACCCGCTGATCGAGGAGAACTGTCCGTTCACGCTCACCGTCGATCAGGCGAGGTCGGTCGCGGACGTGCTCGACGATATGGAGCGCGAGGTCCCGATGGACCGCCTGATCTCGGGCGACGTCGGCTTCGGCAAGACCGAGGTCGCCATCCGGGCGGCGCACCGCGCCGTGGGCAACGGCGCGCAGGCCGTGATGATGGTGCCCACGACGGTTCTGGCGAGGCAACACTACGACACCTTCCGAGAACGCTTCGCGGGCCTCCCGGTGCGCGTCGAGATGCTCTCGCGCTACACCAGCGATCGCAATGCGCGCGCCATCTTCAAGGGGCTCGCCGACGGCACCGTGGACATCGTCATCGGAACCCACCGGTTGCTCAACGAGGCGCTCGTGTACAAGCGGCTGGGTCTGCTGGTGATCGACGAGGAGCACCGCTTCGGCGTGGGACAGAAGGAGAAGCTGAAGGGCCTGAAGGCCAACCTCGACGTGCTGTCCTTGTCGGCGACCCCCATCCCCAGGACGCTCTACATGAGCCTGGTGGGGCTGCGCGACGTCTCCCAGATCATGACCCCGCCCGAGGGCCGGAAGCCGATCCAGACGGTGTTGCAGCCCTACGACCCGATGGTCGTGCGCGAGGCGGTGCTGTTCGAGATCGAGCGGGGTGGCAAGGTGTTCTACATCTTCGACCGCATCGGCGCCATGAGCCTGCGCGCCCGCACCCTGTCCCAGCTGGTGCCGGAGGCCCGCATCGGGGTGGCGCACGGGCAGATGGATGCGAGCGAGCTCGAGGACATCATGCTCGGCTTCGAGGAGGGCGCGTTCGATGTGCTGCTGTCGACCACCATCGTGGAATCCGGGCTCGACATCTCCGGGGCCAACACGCTGGTGATCGAGCGCGCCGACCGGCTGGGGCTGGCACAGCTCTACCAGCTCCGTGGCCGCGTGGGTCGCCGTGACACCGAGGCGTGGGCCTACCTCCTGTACCCGGGGAAGCTCACCGAACAGGCGCAGCGGCGGCTGTACGCCATCGCCGAGCTCAACGACCTCGGCTCCGGGCACCTGCTGGCCGAGAAGGACATGGAGATCCGGGGCGTGGGCAACCTGCTGGGTCCCGAGCAGCACGGCCAGATCGCGGCGGTGTCGATCGAGGTGTACACCGAGCTGCTGGCCGAGGAGATCGCCAAGCTGAAGGGTGAGAAGGCCGCAGCGGAGGTCCCGCCCGTCAGCATCGATCTCGTCCTGGACGCGCGCCTCAGCCCCAGCTACATCCAGGACGACGACGTGCGCATCAACTACTACGGCCGCTTCTCGGAGACCGGCAACCTGGCCGAGGTGGGCCGCATCGCCAAGGAGATGCGCGAAGCCTACGGGCCTTTCCCGGCCGAGGTGAAGGCCTTCGTCGAGCTGGTGAGATTGCGGCTGCTGGCGGCCGGCAAGGGGGTCGTGACCGTGAAGGAGCACATGACGGACGTTCAGCTCAGCTTCTCGGACGATCTGGACAGCCTCGACTTCGACAACCGCAAGCTCAAGGCGCTGCCGTTCTCGGTGGAGGCCACGCGCTATCCGCCCGGGTTCAGCATCAAGAAGCGCGGCCTCAAGCAGGGCGAGGTGGTGTCGGCGATCCAGGACGTGCTCTACCAGGTCGGCTGAACGTGGGTCGTCCACCATGAGAACGGCCCGGAGCCATCAGGCTCCGGGCCGCACGGTTACGCGAACGTTCGGCTCAGAAGTGGTAGTTGAAGCCGAGGCGACCCACGAAGCCACCGAAGAACGAAGGCGCGAAGTAGACCACCGGGCCCGCTTCGAAGAACACGCCGCCGGGCTCGAAGCCGATCTGGCCGAGACGGTACTCGACGCCGCCGAAGGCATTCACGCCGGCCGCGAAGCCGCCGAGATAGCCGAACGAGAACGTCGGGCCGACGCCGGCGTAGACCGCCAGCGGAAGATCGCCCGTGTTGACGGGGATGTTGTACATGCCGTCAACGCCGGCGCTGAAGCCGTAGCCGAAGTAGCCGAACCCGAGGTTCGCCCGGACACTGATGTTCGGGGCGACGTCGCTGACGCCGAAGTGGAAGTTGGCGCCAGGATAGCCGGCGCTCACCCCGGCCCAGTAGTGTTCGGCCGCCATACCGTTCTGTGCGAACGCGGCACCCACCCCGAAGACCGTGATGGCCAGCAGCGTAATCAGGACTTTGCGCATGCAAACCCTCCAAACGAGATTGAGAAGATCAGGACGGTCTCCTCGCCTGCGCCGTTTATAGCACAACGGTCGTTGCCTCACAAGTAGGCAAGTTCACACGCTTGCGATGCCTATCGCATTTTCGGGCAGTCGTCAAGTCCATTGGGCAACCCGAACGAGCCGGCTCAATCGCTCGAGAACCGCTCGCGGATCCGGCGTCGCGCGTCGCGCTCGAGTGGGGTCTGCCGGTTGCACTCCGGAAGGCGGCCGTGTCGCCGCTGGAAGTCGGCCAGGAGGGCCGCCTCCTCGGCCTGCGGCACACGGCTGTACCGGTAGCGCCAGAACGCCGCCTGGGCCGCCACGCAGCCGCCTGCGGCGAGGTGCTGCCGCAGGCGGTTGGGAACGTCGCGGGCGGATTGCCCCACGTAGATGGTGCGGCGCTGTGCGTCGGCCAGCTCGTACACGCCGGGCATGGCGTCGCGGCCCCTCGGCGCGGGCAACCTGTCGAGACGGCGCCAGCGGGCGGCGATGGCCACGTCGACCCGATCCCCCGAGCGCTAGAGCTCGTAGCCGAGCTCGCGCAGGGCCTCGCGATCCTCGCGCCAGGCCGGCCGGACCACGACGTCGAGCTCGAGGAAGATGTGCTCGTCCATGAAGATCTCGAGCTGCTTGCGGGCGGTACGTCCGATCTCCCGGATCATGGCCCCGGCCTTGCCGATCACGATGCGGCGGTGTCCGACCTTCTCCACCCAGATCTCGGCGGTGATGACGGCGGGCTCGTCGACGCCCGGCTCGGGGTCGCGCCAGTCGACGACCAGCACGGCAACGGCATAGGGCAGCTCCTGACGCAAGTGCAGCATGGCGCTCTCACGGATGAGCTCGGCCACCCACTGCTCGCGCGTCTGATCGCTGCGGATGTTCGGCGGGAAGTAGAAGGGGGCGGGCGGGAGCGCCTCCATCAGGTCGTCGCGCAAAGCGTACACGGCCTTGGGATCGTTCAGGGCGGAGATCGCCAGGACGCGTTCGGCGCCCGGGAAGAGCTCCTTGTAGAGCCCCAGCGCTTCGTCCGGGTACCGCGCGGCGTCGAGCTTGTTGCCGACCAGGATCACCCGGGTGCCGGGCGTCAGGCTGCCGAGCATGCGGGCGACCGCGCGGTCCTCGGGGGTGGGCGGATGGCGCAGGTCGACGACCCACAGGACGACGTCCACGTCGGCCACGGCGTCGCGGATCTCGCGGCGCATGAAGTCGTCGAGGGCCGAGTGGCCCTTGTGATGCAGCCCGGGCGTGTCGACGAACACGAGTTGCCGGCCCTCGAACGTGTAGATGCCGCGCACGCCGCGGCGGGTGGTCTGGGGCTTGGGCGTGATGGGGGCGACCTTCACCCCCAGCAGGGTGTTCAGCAGCGTCGACTTGCCCACGTTCGGCTTGCCGAGGATGGCGACGAAGCCGGAGCGTGTGGGTTGGTCCTCGCTCTCGCCCTCGGCCGCGTCGGCGGTCGTGCGCTCGGGTTCGATGTCTCGGGGTCCTTCGTCGAGGTGATCAGAGTTCAGGTCCGTCACGGTGCCCGTCCTCTCCTTGGGGGGTCTGGCTGCATGAGGAAGGAGGGGCCCTGCAGGGCCCCTCCGACCAGCTTGGTTGCGGGGGTTGGATTTGAACCAACGACCTTCGGGTTATGAGCCCGACGAGCTACCAGACTGCTCCACCCCGCGGCGCAGCAAAAACAAGTGTAGCCCCCGCCGCTTGCAGCTGTCAAGCCGCGGCGAGCGCGCCGGGGCGCATTCAGGCGAGGCCACAGAAGGCCTCGTAGTCGACCAGCTCGGTGACGCTGGGCGTCTCGCCGCAAACCGGGCAGGCGGGGTCGCGGGCCAGCGTGAAGCGCCGGAACTCGGCGCCCAACGCGTCGACGTGCAGCAGGGTACCGACCAGCGGGCTGCCGAAGCCGACGATCAGCTTCAGCGCCTCGCCCGCCATCAGGCTGCCGACGACGCCGGGGAGGACGCCGAACACGCCGGCCTCGGAGCAGCTCGGCACGCTGCCGGGCTCCGGCGGCTGCGGGAACAGGCAGCGGTAGCACGGTCCGCGATCGGCCCCGTCGTCGGCGGCGAAGACGCTCACCTGCCCCTCGAACGGCGACAGCGCGCCGTAGATCAGCGGGGTGCGCTCGAGCACGCAGGCGTCGTTGACGAGGTAGCGCGTCGGGAAGTTGTCGCTACCGTCCAGGACCAGGTCGACGGCACGGACGCGCTCGCGGGCGTTGTCGCGCGTGAGCCGCTCGACGTGCTGTACCACCTCGACGTCGGGGTTGAGGTCGGCGAGGCGCTCCGCGGCCGAGGCCGCCTTGGGGCGGCCCAGCGCCGACAGGCCGTGCACCACCTGGCGTTGGAGGTTGCTCGCCTCGACGGACTCGTCGTCGACGAGATCGATATGCCCGACGCCGGCCGCGGCCAGGTAGAGCAGGATGGGGGAGCCCAGGCCCCCCGCACCCACGACCAGCACGCGGGCGTCGAGCAGACGCCGCTGGCCGGCCGCGCCCACACCCGGCAGGATGATGTGGCGGGCGTAGCGGTCGAGCTGCTCACGGCTGAACATGGCCCAGTCTACGGGTGAACGAGGAGGGCGGCGCCCTCCCGCGCACCCCCGATCCGGCCCACCGGTTCGGTCCCCGGATGCGGCCCGGGGGGGCCGCGGGCTCAGCGCAGGCCGGTCTCCAGGATCAGGGGCGCGGCGGGCGCCGCGTCGGCGACGCGCACGGCCTGCCGGAGCAGCGCCACGGCTCCTTCGAGGCCTTTGCCGTCCCGGTGGTACAGGGTGGCGACCGGCTCACCGGCGGTTACGGGATCGCCGATCTTGGCGTGGAGCACGACCCCTACGCCGGCATCCACGTCCTCACCCTTGCGCGTCCTGCCGGCACCGAGGACCCCGGCCGCGCGACCGACCGCGAGGGCGTCGAGCTCCGCCAGCATGCCAGTGCGATCGGCGCGCACGAGCTCCCGTCCGGAGGCGAGGTCGAGCCCGTCCAGTGCCCTGACCCGGCCTCCCTGCGCGGTGATCCAGCGCTCGAACCGTTCGTAGGCGCGGCCGTCGTCGAGGAGCGTCTCGAGCTGCACGCGGGGGGTGGGCAGCCCGGTCGCCTCGAGCACCTCGCCGGCGAGCACCAGGCACAACTCACGCAGGTCGGTCGGCCCCTCGCCCCGCAGGCACGCCACCGCTTCGCCTACCTCGAGGGCGTTGCCCACGGTGCGCCCCAGCGGCTGAGCCATGCTGCTCAGCACCGCACGCATGGTGCGTCCGGCGTGCCGTCCGATGGCGATCATCGCTTGGGCCAGCGCCCGCGCCTCCGCCGGCGTCTTGAAGAAGGCGCCGCTGCCGACCTTGACGTCGAGGACGATCGAGCCCGCGCCGCCCGCCAGCTTCTTGCTCATGATGCTGCTGGCGACGAGCGGCAGCGACTCCACCGTGCCGGTGGCGTCGCGCAGCGCATAGAGGACCCCGTCGGCGGGCGCCAGCCCCTGCGACTGGCCGGCCACCACGATGCCCACCGCGCGGGCCTGCGCCAGGAACGCCTCCTCATCGAGGGTGCTGCGGAAGCCCGGGATGCTCTCCAACTTGTCCACCGTGCCGCCGGTGTGCCCCAGTCCGCGGCCGCTCATCTTGGCGACGGTGGCCCCGGCCGCCGCCAGCAGCGGTGCCAGCACCAGGCTGGTCTTGTCGCCCACACCGCCGGTGGAGTGCTTGTCGACGGTGTGGGGGAGGTCGCCGAGGTCGAGCACATGACCCGAGTCGGCCAGCACGCGGGTCAGCCCGGCGGTCTCGCGGTCGCTCATGCCACGCCAGCAGACCGCCATCAACCAGGCGGACACCTGATAGTCGGGGATGTCGCCGGTCAGGTAGCCCTGCACGAACGCCTCGAGCTCCGCGGCATCGTGCTCCAGGCCCTGGCGCTTGCGAAGGATGACGTCCACTGGGCGGACGGTGGTGGCTGTCATACGTCCATGCTACGACGCGTCGGGTGCCGTGGGACGCGGGCCTCAGGCCCCGTCGGCGGCCTCCCTGAGGGCGCGGCGGGCCTGCGCTGCCTCGTCCCAGGGGAGCGTCTCGTCGGCCCGCTCGAGCGTGGCCTCGTGCCCCTTGCCCGCCAGCAGCACGACGTCGCCCGATCGCGCCTCGGCGATCGCGGCCGCGATCGCCGAGGCGCGATCGGGCACCACCTCGAAGTCGACGCCGGCGCGGGCGCCCTCCCCCTCGGCGCCCTTGACCATGGCGTCGAGGATGGCCGTCAGGCTCTCGGAGCGGGCGTCCTCTTCGGTGAAGAACGTCCGATCGGCGCGCCGCGCCGCCGCCCGGCCGAGGGGCCCGCGCTTGCCCGGATCGCGCTCGCCGGCCGAACCCACCACCACCAGCAAGCGGCCCGGCGCGGGCGGCCGCACCGCCTCGAGCGCCTTCTCCAGCGCCGCCGGGGTGTGCGCGAAGTCCACCACCACGGTGAAGGGGCGGTCCTGCACCACCTGCATGCGGCCGGGAACGCCGCCGAAGTCGGCCAGCCGCGGCGCGGCCTGCGCCAGCGGGAGGCCCACCTCGCGCGCCGCACCGAGAGCGGCCAAGGCGTTCCAGGCGTTGTAGCGGCCCACCATGGGCAGGCGGACCTCCGCCCGTTCGCCGTCCGCTTCGATGCTCAACCGCAGCGCGCCCGGCTCCTCGCTGAGGCCCACCAGCCGGAGGTCGGCCTCCGGGTGCTCGCCGTAACTCACGGTTCGACGCGAGGCCGCCGCGAAGTACGGATAGGCGGGATCGTCGCGGTTCAGCACGCCGACGCGCGAGCGCCGCATGAGCGTCGCCTTGGCCTCGCGGTAGGCCTCCAGCGTGCCGTGATGGTCGAGGTGCTCGGGGCTGAGGTTGGTCCAGATGCCGACGGCGTAGGCGATGGCGTCGAGGCGGTGGAGCGAGAAGCCGTGCGAGCTGCTCTCCAGCACCACGTGCGTGAGCGCTTGCCGGCGGCAACGCGCCAACAGGCCCTGCACCTCGGTGGCCTCCGGGGTCGTGAAGTGCCCCTCGAGCGCGACGGTCTCGCCACCCAGCCGGATGCCGGCGGTGCTGATCAGGGCGCTGGCGTGGGTGCCTTGCAGCACATGGTGCAAGAGCCAGGCGGTCGTGGTCTTGCCGTCGGTGCCGGTCACGCCGAGCACGCTCAGGTGGTCGGCCGGATGGCCGTGGAAGGCGGCCGCGAGGAGCGGCAGCGCCGCCCGGGCGTCCGGGACCCGGACGTAGGGCACACCGCCCCAGTCCAGGCGTGGCGGGAGGTCGGCTTCGCCCACCACCGCTACCGCGCCCGCCTCCACCGCCAGGCGCAGGTAGTCGTGAGCGTCGAAGCGCTCGCCACGGCGCGCGACGAACAGTGCCCCGGGCGTGACGCGGTCGTGTCGTTGCACGATGGCCCGAACGTCACGGGCGCCGCCGTGGGTGGCGCCCGAGCCGAGCGCGTCGCGCAGCAGGACATCGAGGCGCACGGCTAGCCCACCATCGGCGCGATCAGCCCGGCTCGCTCGACGAGATCGAGCAGTCGCTCCCGGTCGCCGGCATCGTGGACGAAGTCGAGCTCGCCGACCGGTACCACCGCGACCGGCGACAGCCGGTAGGCGTCGATCCATGCCTCGTACAGGTCGTTGAGCCCCTGCAGGTAGGCGTCCTCGATGGTGGCCTCGTAGGCCCGGCCGCGCTGCCCGATGTGGCGGCGCAGGGTGGGCAGGTCGGCCCGCAGGTACAGCAGCAGGTCCGGGGGCCGCAGAGCGGCCTGGATCGCCTCGTACATGGTCCGGTAGCTGCGGTGGTCGCGGTCGTCGAGGACGCCCTGACGGTGGAGCTGCCGTGCGAACACGGCCGCGTCCTCGTAGACGGTCCGGTCCTGGATGACGCGGCGCCCGGGGTTCACCTGCCCGAGGTGCTGCCGCAGGCGGGTCGCCAGGAAGAACATCTGCGAGTGGAAGGCGTAGCGGCGCATGTCGCGGTAGAAGTCCTCGAGGTAGGGGTTCTCGTCGACCGCCTCGTACACCGGCTCGAGTCGGTAGCGCTCCGACAGGATGCGCGTCAGACTCGACTTGCCTGCACCGATGTTGCCTGCCACCGCAACGTACATGCTCGCTCCTCAGGCCGCCTGCGCCAGGCTGATCAGTTGGCCGAGGAGGGCGCGGCGGTCGGCCTCGCTGGCCACGTAGTCGACCTCGCCTGCCTCCACCACGTGCACCGGGTAGGGCGCGTGCCTGAAGAGCTCGTCGTAGGCCTCGCCGATGCGCGCGAGGTAGTCCGGGGCGATGGCGTGCTCGAAGCTACGTCCGCGCTTGGCGATGCGCGCGAGCAGCAGCTCGGGGTCGGCGCGCAGGTAGACGACGAGATCGGGATGGGGCAGACGCGGCTCGAGCTGCTCGAAGAGCTCGCGGTAGAGCTCCCACTCGGAACCCCGGAGGTTGAGCGAAGCGAACAGGAAGTCTTTCTCGAACAGGTAGTCGGCGACCGTGTGGGGGTGGAAGAGCACGTCCTGGGCGAGCGCCATCTGCTGCCGGAAGCGCGACAGCAGGAAGAACACCTGCGTCTGGAAGGCGAAGCGTTCGGGCTCGCCGTAGAACTCCGCCAGGAAGGGGTTCTCCTCGACGACCTCGAGCACCATGCGCGCGCCCAGCTCCGAGGCCAGATAGCGGCTGAGGCTGGTCTTGCCGACCCCGATCGGACCTTCAACGACGATGGTGGCCATGGCCCCGCAACCCCATAGGCCCCGAGTATACCGGGGGCCGACGCCGGCGGTCGCCGGCTCGAGCCAGGTGGAACCGCGTTTCCGAGGGGACGGAGGGGCTATGCTACAATCCCTCTAGCTGATGGAAGACAAGCCAGCGGACCGATCTACCCGTTTTCTCCGACTCGTCTTCTTGGTCGTCGCCCTCCCTCTCCTCAGTGTTGTCATCGCTCAGACACCGAACGCGCACGGCGGCGGCGTGACGCTGCCGCAGATCGGTCTGCTGGCCGCGCTGTTGCTGCTCTCGGGGCTGATGTCCGGTTCCGAGACCGCGCTGACCGCCCTGGGGGAGTGGAAGATCCGGCAGCTGCGCGAGGACGGCAACGACCCCACCGGCGCCTTCGCCCTGCTCGAGCGGCAGCCCACCCGGTTCATCACCACGCTCCTCATCGGCAACAACCTCGTCAATATCGCTGCTGCTTCGTTGATCACGCAGATCGCTATCCAGACGTCCCAGACCTACGGGTTCGGGGAGTCGCTGGCCGTGGGGTACGCCACCGGCATCACCACGCTGCTGGTGTTGATCTTCGGCGAGATCACCCCCAAGTCGATCGCCGTGCACCACGCCGTGGGGTTCTCGCGGGCGGTCATCCGGCCGGTCTACGTGATGTCGATCGTGCTCTACCCGATCGGCCTGGCGTTCGCCTGGATCACCGGCACGGTGCTGCGGTTGTTCCGGCTCGAGCCGTCGGGCAACCCCCTGCTGACGGAGAACGAGTTGCGCCTGATGCTGCGCAGCGCCGAGGAGTCCGGCGTCATCGAGGCGCAGGAGGAGGAGATGATCAAGGGGATCATCGACCTCGAGGAGACCGTGGTGCGCGAGGTGATGACGCCGCGCGTGGACGTGGTGGCGATCCACGAGGACGCCAGCATGATGGAGCTGCTGCGGCTCACCACCGAGCACGGCTACAGTCGCTTGCCCGTGTTCGGCGAGTCCATCGACTACGTTCGCGGCTTCGTGTACGCGCGCGATCTCCTGCCCTACCTGGCACGCCCCGAAGAGCTCGAGCGCACGCGCGTGGCCGACCTCATGACGGCGCCGCAGTACGTGCCCGAGACCCTCTCCATCCTCAATTTGTTGCGCGACATGCGGATCCGCAAGAACCACATGGCGATCGTGGTCGACGAGTTCGGGGGGACCGCCGGCATCGTCACGCTGGAGGACATCATCGAGGAGATCACGGGGGAGATCTACGACGAGACCGACGAGGAGGAGGAAGAGGACATCGTCCTGCTCGAGGACGGGCACTACCGCATCCAGGGCTCGGCGCACCTGGAGAACGTCGCCGAGGACCTCCGCCTCGCCTTCCAGGACGACGGCGAGTACGACACCCTGGCCGGCTTCATGATCGACGAGCTGGGGCACATCCCGCACGTGGGGGAGTCGCTCCAGCATCAGGGGGTCCGCTTCATCGTGGAGCAAGCCGACGAGCGCCGCGTCATCACGGTGCTGGCGTGGCGCGAGGAAGCGAGCGAGGTCGCAGAGGCGGTGAACGAGGCCGAGACCTAGGCGCGGTCCATCGCTAGGCGCGGCCCGGTCGGCGCAGGTCCGTCAGCCCTCGGACAGGTCAGCCGCGGTAGTTGCGGGGCACGCGCGGCGACACGCCGGTGAGCAGCTCGTAGGAGATGGTGTCGGCCAGGCGGGCGACGCTCTGTGCGTCGGGCCCGGGTGGGCCCCACAGGGTGACGGCCTCCCCGGGCGTCACCTCCAGGTCGCCGGCGTCGAGCAGCAACTGGTCCATGCACACGCGTCCCACGATCGGCAGCGAGCGTCCCCGGAGCGAGGCCGAGCCCCGGTTCGATAGCAGCCGCGGGAGGCCGTCGGCGTAGCCGATGCGCACCGTCGCGACGTTGGTCTCGTGCGGCGCGACCCAGGTGCCGCCGTAGGACAGCGCGGTGCCGGCCGGCACGCGCTTGACGAAGGTCACCGGGGCCCGCAGCCGCATGACGGGGCGCAACCCCGACTCGAGCGCCTGCACCGCGTCGGCCGAATGGTAACCGTAGAGCGCGATGCCGGGCCGGACCAGGTCGTAGTGGGCCTCGGGGAACCCGAACACGGCGGCCGAGTTGGCGGCGTGACGCAGCGGGGGCGTGATGCCGTCGGCGCGCAGCGCGTCGAGCAGACGCTCGAAGCGTTCGAGCTGGGCCAGGGTGGGGGCCCGGTCGGGCTCGTCGGAGCGCGCGAAGTGCGTCCAAACCGCTTCCAGCTCGAGCCCCGGCGCGCGCTCGACGCGGCGCGCGAGCGCGGCCGCGTCCCGCCAGGGCCGGCCCAGCCGGCCCATGCCGGTGTCGACCTTGAGATGCAGGCGCAGCGGCCGCGTCGTTCCCGCTCCCTGCGCCGCCTCCAGGCCGGCAAGATCGGCCAGCGTGACCGCCACGGCTTCATCGGCAAGACGCCGCAGGGTGTCGGCCCGGTAGGCGGGCCCGAACAGCAGGATGTCGCCGCTCACGCCGGCGGCGCGCAGAGCGAACGCCTCCTCGGGCGTGGCGACGCCGAACCAGGACACGCCGCGCTCGGCCAGGCGGCGTGCCACCGCGACCGCACCGTGACCGTAGCCGTCGGCCTTGACCGCGGCCAGTACGCGCGTGCCTCCGCTCAGACGGCGCCGGATGCGGCCGAGGTTGTGCTCGAGCGCCTGCAGGTCGACCGTGGCGACGGGGCCGTCCAGTCGATCGTCCGAGGTGCCGCCCGGCGCGCCATCGTGCATGCCGTTCAGCATACCGGGGTCGTCCCTGGCGGCGGGGCGGGCGACGCCGTCAGCGGGTCCAGCTGGTCTTGCGCTCGAGCCACTTCACGAAACTGGAGGCGGCCAGCGTCAGCCCGATGTAGAGCAGGGCGACGGTGTTGTACGGCGGGAACACCTGGAACGTCGCTGCCTGGAACTCGCGCGCCCGCTGAGTGATGTCACGCACCGAGAGCACCGACAGGAGCGAGGTGTCCTTGAGCATGGCGATGAACTCGTTGCCGAGCGGCGGCACCACGATGCGCAGCGCTTGCGGCAGGACCACGTAGCGCGCCGTCTGCCAGCCGGTGAGGCCGAGGCTACGGGCGGCCTCGGTCTGGCCGTGCGGGATGGCCTCGATCCCGGCTCGGAAGATCTCTGCCAGGTAGGCGGCGTACCCCAGGGCGATGGCGACGACCCCACGGGTGAGGCGCGACATGTTGATGAGTCCGCCGGTGGCATCGCGGATGGCTCCTTGGAGCGGGAAGCCGACGTACAGGATGATCACCAGCATCGGGATGCCTCGCAGAGCATCGATGTAGAGCTCGGCGAAGATGTTGAGGGGGTGCCGACCGCTCTGGGCCGCGCCGAAGGTGAGGAGCAGGATGCCGACACCGAAGACGATCAGCGCCAGTGCCGGCTGCATCAGGCTGGTGGACAGGAAGTGCGCCCGCCACAGCACGGGTGCGCCGGTCGGGGCCTCCGCCAGGGGGATGAAGGCTGCCTGCACCGTGCCGTCTTCGAGCAGCTTGACCGCCGCCGGCCCGTCGATGGCCGCCCTCACCGGCATGGTGGTTCCATCGCCTCCAGGGAAGGCCCCGTTCTTCACGGTGTCGGCGGGGCCGGAGGGCGTGCGCTCGATGATGGCGACCTTGCCGCCGGTGTGGCCCACCAGCACGAACTCGACCTTGGGCCGGGTCAACAGCACGACGGCGGCCAGCAGCAGGATCGCGCCCGCGATGGTGAAGCGCAGCACGGTGCGTTCGGCGATGTTCAGGCTGGCGAGCGCGGCCAGGATCATGCCCAGGATGCACGCCGCAACGTAGGCGAGGACCGTGGCGGCCACCGTGACCGACAGGCCGGGGACGAGGTAGGACAGCGCACGCTGGTAGGTCGAGGTCGTCGCGAAGAAGTAGATGACGAACGGGACCAGCAGCAGCAGGACCAGGTAGCTCGGCCGGATTCGCTTCAGCGGGTTGCGTGTTGGACGGGAGGTAGGTCGGCTCACGACCGTGCCCTATCGGCGCCGTCGGGACCGGACAAGGGCGCGTGTGAGCGCGGAGCCCACACGCGCCCCGCCTCGGCGCCCGACAGGCGCGCGGCGCGCCCCCTCAACGGTGGGGAAGCGCGCCGCGCGGCAGCGCTCACTGGACTACTTGAACCACTTGATGGTGAGAGCGTCCAGCGTGCCGTTCGCCTTGAGTTTGGCGAGGCCGTCGTTGAGCGCGGGCAACAGGCCCTGCGGATCTCCCTTGGGCACGGCGAAGCCGAGCTCGTCCCCGGACTTCACGCCGCGGATGGAGACGACCAGCTTGCCGGCGTACTGCTGGGCGAAGGCAGCGGCCGCCACGTCATCGAGGACGACGCCGCTGACGTCGCCGTTGAGGAGCGCCTGCACGGCCTGGTTGAAGTCGTTGTAGAGCTGGATGCGGCCGCGCCCGACCAGCTTCTCGGCCAGGATGGCGTTGGTGGTGCCCGTCTGGGAGCCGAGCACCAGCTTGCTGCCGGTCTTGGTGAAGTCGTTCAGCGTCAGGGCTGCGTCCTGCGTGCGCACGGCGACGGCCTGGTCGACGCTCTTGTAGGGATCGGAGAAGTCGACCTGCTTGGCGCGCTCCGCGGTGATGGTCATGCCGGAGGCGATCATGTCGAACTCGCCGTTGTTCACGGCCGGGATGATGCCGTCCCAGTTCGTCGTCTGGAACTTCGCGACGCAGTTCTCGACCTTGCAGATGGCGTTCATGAGGTCGACGTCGAAGCCGATGATCTGGTTCTGAGCGTTGACCGTCTCGAACGGAGGATAGGTGGTATCCGACCCGATGGTGATGGTCTTGCCGCCGAGGTCGGCGGCGAAGGCGGCGCCGAGCATCAGCACGAACGCCAGGCTGGACACAAGGATTGCAACTCGTTTCATCGTCTCTCCCCTTTTGGCGTAGAGTCGTGAAAGAGAATACCTGCTGACGCAAGTCATCGCAAGCGTCCCGACACGCGCTCCCGCCGTGCGCCGTGCGCTCACTCTCCGCGGCGCTCAGCCCTTGACCGAGCCCGCCAGGAGTCCGCGGATGAAGTAGCGGCCGAGCACGATGTAGATGATGAGCGTCGGCAACGCCGCCAGCACCGCGCCGGCCATGGGGAGGTTCCAGTTCACGGCCTCGCCGCCGGCGAGCTGCGCCAGCGCCACCGTGATCGGCTGCGTGCTCTGCCGCGTCAAGGTCACCGCGAACAGGAACTCGTTCCAGATCTGCGTGAACTGCCAGATGATGACCACCACGAAGCCGGAGATCGACAGAGGGAACACGATGCGGCTGTAGATGCCGAAGAAGCCGGCGCCGTCGATGCGCGCCGCCTCGATCATCTCGTCGGGGATCTCGGCATAGAAGTTCCGGAAGATCAGGGTGGTGATGGGCAGTCCGTACACGACGTGGGTGAGGATGAGCCCCCACAGGGAGCCATAGAGGCCGATGTCGCGAAGGAACTGGAACAGCGGGATGAGGATCGACTGGTAGGGGATGAACATGCCGAAGAGCATCAGTGGGAAGACGATGTTCGCCCCGGGGAAGCGCCACTTCGACAGGATGTAGCCGTTCATCGAACCCATCAGGGCCGAGGCGGCGGTCGCCACCACCGCGAGGAACAGGCTGTTGCGCAACTTCGGTGCGAAGGCCTGCCAGGCGGTCGCGTAGCTGCCCCAGTTCCAGTGGGAGGGGAGCTGCCAGGTGCTGGCCAGGTTGATCTCGGAGGGCACCTTCAAGCTGGTGACGAGCACCAGGTACACCGGAAGCAGGAAGAAGACGGCGGCCAGGAGCAGCAACAGGTAGGTCAGCCACTGGAACCGTGCACGCTTGTGCGGTCGGATCGGCCTCCGCGTCAGGGCCTCGGCGCTCATCGCCGAACCTCGCCGCGCAGGCTGGTATAGAGGTAGGGAACGATCACGGCCGCCACCATCACCAACAGGACCATGGCGATGGCTGCTCCCTGGGCGAACTGGTTCGCCCGGAAGCTGCGCAGGTACATGAGCAACGCGGGAACGTCCGTCGGAGCGTTGTCGGGTCCGGTCATGGCGAAGACCAGGTCGAAGATCTTGAGGCTGATGTGCCCCAGGATGATCATGGCCGACAGCGAGATCGGCCCGAGCAGCGGCAGGATGACGTGCCGGTAGAGCTGCCACTCCGAGGCGCCGTCGACGCGCGCGGCCTCGCGCAACTCCTCGGGGATGCCGCGCAGGCCCGCCAGATAGAGCGCCATGGTGTAGCCCGACATCTGCCACACCGCGGCGATGATGATACCGATGAACGCGAGGTTGAAGCCGTGGAGCTCGCGGTACGGCAGGGGGTGCGAGGTGCGCCCGAGGGTGAGCGTCCAGAGCAGGGCCAGCGACGCGCCCACGGCGGCCAGCGTCGGTCCCAGGCCCCGTCCCCTGCGATAGCCGCGCCAGGCGAGGAGTGCCAGCGCGATCGCGATCACCAGCCCGAGGGCGAAGGGCAGCGCGTTCCAGTCGAACCTGAGCACCTGCACCCTGCTGGTGAGCCAGCCGAACCGTATCCGCGGTAGCCCGATCAGCGTCGGCAGGATGTTGATGCCGCCCTGAGGCTGCAGCATCCAACGCCAGATGGTGCCCGTGACGATGAAGGCCAGCGCGAACGGGAACAGGAAGATGGTGCGGAACAGGCCCTCGCCCTTGACGTTGCGGTCCAGGAGGACGGCCAGGCCGAGCCCGAGACCGAGGCACCCGGCCAGGAACAGCACCGTGAAGAAGAAGGTGTTGACCAGGTCCTGGCGGAAGCGCGTCTCCAGGAAGCTGGTGAACAGGTCGCTGTAGTTCTTGAAGCCCACGAACTTGAGCTTCGGGTGCAGGGCCAGCGCCTGCGTCTGGTCCTGGCCCCAGTTGCTGAGGGACACGTAGAAGGTACGGCCGATGAAGCCGTAGACGAAGATAGCCAACAGGACGACGGTCGGCAGCAGCATCAGGATCGCGGTGACGCGGTCGCGGGTGAGCTTCATGCAGGACCCATCCGTCCCGGCCGCGACACGCCGCCGCCGAGGGCGGGGCGAGCCCGAGCCGGTCTCAAGGTCGGAGGGGACCCCGTCGCGGGGTCCCCTCCGAAGCGAGGGTTACTGGTACAGGCCTACCTGATTGGCGATGGCCTGGGCCGCATTGGCTGCCTGCTCGCTGTTCTGCGAGCTCTCGTAGATGGCCATGACTTCAGGGAACTGGCTCGAGAACGCCTCCTTGGCAACGGCGCCGTGGGCGAGGCTGCCGACGATGGTGTTGTTCTGCCAGTCCTTGGCCGCCGACTGCGAGTAGGCGTTGTAGAGGCTCAGGTCGGAGTCGAGTCGCGGGCTGATGGAGCCCTTGAGCGGGTTGAAGGTGTCCTGGCCCTGCTTCGAACCCAGCAACGTCAGCCAGGCCATGGTGTTCTGGGGATCGGGCGCGCCCTTGGGCAGGCCGAAGGAGTCCGCCAGCATGTCGAAGGTGCCCTTGGTTCCGGGCGAGGCCTCCCAGCCGAAGCCGGTCCCAGGCGTGAGCTTCAGGGTCGTCGTCATGTACCCGGCGGCCCAGTCGCCCATCACGTTGTATGCGGCCTGGCCGTTCACCACGCGGTCGGTTGCCTGCTGCCAGGAGAGGCCGGAGGCGTCGCTGTTGGTGCACTTCATGACCTTGCCGAAGGTATCCCACACCTTGACGGCCTGAGGGTCGGTGAACTGGATCTTGCCCGACCACAGGTCGTTCCAGCCCTGGGCGCCCAGGGTGGCGATGGCGATGGTCTCCCACAGGTGGACCTGCGTCCAGCTCTCACCCACGACCAGCGGGGTGACGCCCTGGCTCTGGAGCGTTGGGCACTGGACCAGGAACTCTTCCCAGGTCGCAGGAGGCGTGACGCCCCACTTCTCCAGGTTGGCCGGCACGTACCACATCACGTTGGCGCGGTGGATGTTGACCGGGACGCTCCAGATGCCGCTGCCGGTGCTGATGAGATCGATCAGGTTCTGCGGGAAGGCGCTCATCCAGCCCTGCTGCTGGAACAGCGACGTCAGATCCTCCATGCGGTTGGCCGCGACCCAGGTGCCGATGAGCTCCTGGCCGGCATGGACCTGGAAGCTGTCGGGCGGATCGCCGCCGAGCATGCGCGTCTTGAGCACGGCACGGGCGTTGACGCCGGAGCCGCCGGTGACCGTGGCGTTGATGACCTCGACGCCGGGGTGCTGCTGCTTGTACAGGTCGATCAACGCCTGCAGTGCGGGCGCTTCGTCGCCCGCCCACCAGGAGAAGATCTCGAGCTTGCCCTGTGCTTGGGCCATGCCGGCCAACAGGCCGAGCGCAGCCACGAGTGCCAGTAGCCTCTTCATATCGCTTCCCTTCCTCCTAAGGTCGGTGTGGATTGGTGATTGTCCCTCTAGGTTCCCCGATGGTCGACGAGCGTCACCTCCCTGGCGGACGCTTGTGCCGTCCGTCGAATGCTGCTGGACCACCTTCGTGGTCCCGTCACCCGACACCCACGGCCTGGCGAAATGGAAGTCCCCCCGTCATCCGGACTTCCCGCTCCAGCGGCTCGTGAACCAGCATAGCGCCCCTGTGAGGCACGGTAAAGGACGGTTGTCCATGCCCGACGGTAGACTGATGCCGTGGCGAGCGTGCCCGAGATGCGTGACCGGTTGCGCCGGCCGCTGACCCTGGAACTCAGCAGCGGTTGCCGCGACGACGTGGTCGTGGGTGGCGTCGAGCGGCTGATCGACGGCCTGGCACGCCCGTTCGCGGAGGTGGGCGTGCTCCTGCAGGGTTACGGCTCGCTCTCGCCCGATGCGCGGCGGCTCCGCTTGGAGCGGGCCCTGGCTCTCCTGGACGGGGCCGGGCACGCCGCTCGGAGTCCGGAGCGGGCGGCCGAGGCTCCTGCTCGTCGCAGGCCCGAGCCGTTGGCCCGCAGCGCCGAGCCGTCCGTGCCCAGCGTGGAGCGGCTGCCCGTCGGCGGGCTCGACCGGGCCCTGGCCGACCGGCTGGTCGACCTTGGCGCCCAGGCGCCCCGCAAGCTCGGCGAGGTCGGGGTGCGCAGCTATCGGGACCTGCTGTGGTCGCTGCCCCGCCGCTACGAGGACCGCCGCGCGCTGCCCCACTTCTCCGCCCTCGAGAGCGACCAGATCGCCACCGTCACGGCCTCGGTGATCAGCCGCAAGGGGATGCGGAGCCGTCGCGGCATGCACGTGCTTCGCGCCTCCCTGGAGGACGCTCGCGGCCAGCGCGCAACGGCCGTCTGGTTCAATCAGCCCTGGGTCGAGAACCAGCTCTTCCCGGGGCAGCGCTTGATCCTGGGCGGCAAGGTGAAGCGCAAGGGGCGCAACCTCGAGATCAACGTCACCGGGTTCGAGGTGGACGACGAGGGCGAGAGCCTGTCCTTCGGCCGCATCGTGGGGATCTACCGCAGCACCCAGGGGCTGAGCCAGGCCTACCAGCGCCGCGCCGCGCACCGTTTGCTGGCGGCGCTGCCACCGATTCCGGACCACCTCCCGCGCTCGCTGCTGCAGCGCGAGGATCTCGTCCCGCTCGACCGAGCCCTGCGTGACGCCCACTTCCCGCCGTCGGACGAAGCGCTCCAGCGCGCGGTGCGCCGCCTGAAGTTCGACGACTTCCTGTTCCTGGAACTGGCGGTGCTGCGCAGCCGTGACGGCGCCTTCGCCGGTCGCGCCTTCCGGGTGAGCGATGCGGACGTGCAGGGGTTCCGCGAGAGCCTGCCGTTCGCGCTCACCGGTGCCCAGGAACGCGCTCTGGCCGAGATCCTCCGGGACATGCGAGAGCCACGCCAGATGGCCCGTTTGCTCCAGGGCGACGTGGGCTCGGGCAAGACGGCGGTGGCCGCTGCAGCCGTCCATGTAGCCGTCCGCAATGGAGCGCAGGCGGCGCTCATGGCGCCGACCGAGATCCTGGCGCGGCAGCACTACCTCAACTTGCGCAGCTACCTGTTCCCACTCGGCGTGCGCAGCGAGTTGCTCACCGGCGCGATGGGCGCCCGCGAGCGACGGGAGGCACGCGCCCGGCTCGCCTCGGGCGAGGCACAGCTGGCGGTCGGCACGCACGCGCTCATCCAGCAGGGGGTGCGCTTCGCCGACCTGGGCCTGGCGATCATCGACGAGGAGCACCGCTTCGGAGTGGATCAGCGACGCAAGCTGCTCCAGGGCCTGCCCGACGTGCTGGTGATGAGTGCCACGCCCATCCCGCGATCGTTGGCCCTCACCTACTATGGCGACCTGGAGCTGAGCGTGATCGACGAGCTGCCTCCGGGCCGCAAGCCGGTCGAGACCCGACTGGTGAACGCCAGTCGCCGGCGGGAGGTCTACCACTTCGCGTGGGACGAGATCCAGAAGGGCAGGCAGGTGTACGTGGTCACGCCGCTGGTGGAGGAGAGCGAAGCCCTCGAGGAGATCGTCTCGACGACCGGGTTGACCGAGGACCTGCGGCAGCTGATGCCCGCCGGATGTCGCATCGGCATGCTGCACGGTCGCATGCCGGGCGACGAGAAGGACGCCGTCATGGAGCGGTTCCGGCGGCACGAGTTCGACATGCTCGTGTCCACGACCGTGGTCGAGGTCGGCGTCGACATCCCCAATGCCAGCGTCATGATCGTGGAGAACGCCGAGCGTTTCGGGCTGTCGCAGCTCCATCAGCTCCGGGGTCGGGTGGGGCGCGGAGATGCAGCGAGCACCTGCGTTCTGGTCGCCGGCGAGCGCGGCAGGAAGACGCAACAACGTTTGCAGATCGTGGCCAGGAACGCCGACGGCTTCAAGATCGCCGAGTACGACCTGCAGCTGCGTGGCCCGGGTGAGCTGCGCGGGACGCGGCAGTCCGGCCTTCCCGACCTGTCGATCGGCGATCTGGCGACCGATGGCGCGATCATCGAGCGGGCCAGGGAGCTGGCGCAACGCATGCTGGCCGAGGATCCGGCGCTCGAAGCGGCGTGGGCCCGGCGTTTGCGCGACGAGCTGAGCTTCCGCAGTGGCGCACTCGCCTTCCGGGAGGTGATATGAGCGTCCTGACCCGCTTGCTCGGTTGGGTGCTGGTCGCGGGCCTGATCGTCGGGGTGGTGCTGCGCGTGACGCTCGGGCGCAGCCGCTTCCTCGCGCTGGTGACGCTCCTGATCGCCGTACCTGCTGTCCTGCACGTCGCCTACGTGGCGGTCCAGGCGCTCGGGCACGGCGCCTCCGTCCTCGGCGCGCTCGCCTACCTGTTCGGAGCGGCGGTCGTGGTGGGCGTTGGCGCGCTCTTCGCCCGGCGCTGGGTGCGGGAGCGGCCGCTGTGGGCGGCCCTGGCACCGGTCGCGACGGGCGTCGCGTACGGACTGCTCCCCTTCGGGCTGTATTCGTGGGCGCTGCGGCGGGCGGCGATCGACCTCGACATCGTTCCCACCGCCGTATACGCCGGAGCGTGCCTGTTCGGGACGGCGTTGCTCCTGGCCTTCGTGCCGCGCGGAGGGGGTCCACCGAGCGGCTGGTGGCGGCGCCTCGTTCGGCGACGCTGAGCGCCGTCTGCGAGGGCGCTCGCGGGGTCTGCTAGACTGCGGACGTGCAGCGCCGCACGCACTCCGCCCGTCGCGGTCCGTGGCCGTGGGCCGGCGTGGCCCTCGCCACGCTGCTGACGTTGACGGCGTGCGCACCCGCCACCGCCATCAAGAGCGCCCGGCCGCTCGGTGAGATCCAGCCGCCCACCTTCCAGCTCGTTCCGGGGCAGACCAGCATCGAGCGCTTCGATCCTCCCGGCGCCGGCGCCGGGTTCGCGATGACCGTGGGCACGCTGGTGCGCAACCCCAACGAGTTCCCCGTACGGCTCGTGTCGGTGGAGTACACGGTGCTGCTGCAGGGCGAGGTGGTGTCGAAGGGATCGATGCGTCCGGCGCTCTACCTCGAGGCGGGCGCTACCGCGCCTTTGCGCTTCCCGATCCATAGCGACCTGAAGGGCAAGGGCGGGCTGTTGCGTGCGGTGGTGCGCGCGTTCGCCGACACGCCGTTGCCGTTCCGCGTCGAAGGGACGCTGCGCTTCAGCTCCTCTAGCTACAGCTTCGAGACGCGCAAGAGCGTGCTGGTGTCGGGTGCGACGCTGGCCAGGCAGACCGTGGCTCCGCCCCGTCTGCGGCTCGACGAGGCGGCCAGCCGCGCGTTCACGCTGCGGGCCGGTGTGCCGGTCGTCCAGGTCGTGGTGAAGGCGACCAACCCCGGGGACATCGGCTACTTCCTCTACGGCAAGGACCTCGACCTGACCCTGGCAGGGCAGTCCGTGGCGCGGGAGGACATGCGTCCGGTGCCGCTGGCGGCTGGGCAGGACGGGCGCATCGACCTGGTGTTCTACCCCGATCCCAGGAAGCTCTCGGCGGACGCCGATGCGGCGTTGCAGGCCGCACTCCAGGGCATCCCCACCCTGCTGCGGGTGAAGGGGACCCTCACCATGGACGTGCTCGGCGTGGACTCGTTCACCGTGCCGCCGGAATGGGAGATCGCCGGCTTCGTGTCCGCGCCGTCCTCGACACACTGAGCGAGCGCCCCCATGCTATCCTCCGCCGTATGGCCAGAATCCTTGTCACCGACACCATCCAGTTGGGTGACACCGACTACCCGGAGATGGAGGTCGTCGATCGTGCCGGGATCGCACGCGATGAGCTCCTGGAGATCGTCTGCGCCTTCGATGCCATCATCACGCGCAGCCGGACCCAGGTCGACGACGAGCTGATCCGGGCGGGCGGCAAGCTCCGCGTGATCGGTCGGGGTGGCGTCGGCGTCGACAACATCGATCTCGAGTCGGCGAGCCGGCGCGGGATCCTGGTGGTCAACGCACCGGAGGCGAACAACGTGTCGGCGGCCGAACTCGCCATCGCCTTGATGCTCAACGCCGCTCGCGGCGTGGCGCGTGCCGATCGGCTCATCCGCGCGGGCACCTGGGACCGCAAGTTCCTCGGTCGCGAGCTCAAGGGCGCGCGGCTCGGTATCGTCGGGTTGGGCCGCATCGGTTCGCTCGTGGCCGGACGGGCGCAGGGTCTCGGCATGAGCGTCATGGCCTACGATCCGTACATCACGCGCCGCCGCGCCGAAGAGCTGAAGGTCGAACTCTTCGACGACCTGCACGCCATGCTGGCGCGCTCGGACTTCCTGAGCGTGCACACGCCACTGACCGAGGAGACCGAGGGCATGGTCGGTGCCGACGAGCTTCGGCGCCTGCCCCAGGGCGCGGTCGTGGTCAACGCCGCGCGCGGCGGGATCATCCAGGAAGACGCCCTGCTCGAGGCGCTCGACGCGGGTCATCTGTTCGGGGCAGGGCTCGATGTGTACGTATCGGAACCCCCGGATCCCTCGCTGGCGCTGTTCCGGCGCGACAACGTGGTGTTGAGCGCGCACCTGGGCGCGAACACCGCCGAGGCGCAGGCCCGGATCGGCACCGAGATCCTGGAGCGCACGGTGATGGCCCTCAACGGAGACTACTCGCGCGGCGTGGTGAACGCCCCCGCCCTCGCTCCCGAGGTCATGCAGGCACTCGGGAAGCACCTGGACCTGGGCGAGATCCTGGGCCGCACCGCCGCGCAGCTGAGCCGGGGCCGCGTCAAGGAGCTCGAGGTGGAGTTCGCCGGTACGTTCCCGATCGACCCAGACCCGGTGGCGACGGCGGTCACCAAGGGGTTCCTGGAGCCCTTCCTGGACGAGCGACCCAACTACATCAACGCCCCCTCCATCGCCCGCGATCGCGACATCCGCGTATCGCGCGTCACCGCCTCGCGCAGCCGTGGCTACACGACCCACGTGCTGGTGACCGCGGTGACGTCCGAGGGGCGGACCAGCGTGGCCGGCACCGTGCTGGCCGAGCAGCCGCGCATCGTGGAGATCGACGAGTACCCCATCGAGATCAAGCCGGAGGGCACCATGCTGGTGTGCACCAACTACGACCGCCCCGGCGCCGTGGGGCGGGTCGGCACCGTGCTGGGCGACTCGGGCGTGAACATCAACAGCATGCAGCTCTCGCGCACCAGTGAGGACGGTCTCGCCATGTTCGTGCTCACCCTCGACCAGGCGCCGTCCGATCAGGTTCTGGACGTGCTGCGCAACCTTGGCGACGTGATCCGCAGCCTGCGGCTGGTGCGGCTCTAGCCGTGGCGATGATCAAGAGCCGCCTGCTCGCCCCGGGTCCGGTCGAGGTCCCCCCGGCGGTGCTGGAAGCCATGGCGCGTCCGGTGGTGCACCACCGCAGCGCGCCCTTCAAGGAGCTCTTCGCCCGGGTGCGCACACGTCTGGCCGAGGTGGCCATGGTGCCGGGCGAGGAGGTGCTGGTCGTGACGGGGAGCGGGACCGCCGGGTTCGAGGCGGCCCTGCTCGCCGCCGTGCCCGCCGGCGCAACGGTGCTCAGCCTGCACGCTGGCAAGTTCGGCGAGCGCTGGGCCGACATGGCTCGCCGCTTCGGTTTCCGGGTGGTCGTCGTGGAGGAGGCGTGGGGTCGGGCGATCGATGTGGACCGGGTGCGCGACGTGCTGCGCGCCGACCCGCAGGTGGCCGCCGTCACCACCACCCACTCCGAGACGTCGACCGGGGTGCTGCACGACGTCGAGCGGATCGCTTCGGCGGTCCGGGAGGAAGCGCCCGACGCCCTGATGGTCGTGGACGCCGTGACCAGCCTCGCCGCGGCCGAGCTGCGACCGCGCGCGTGGGGCCTCGACGTGGTGGTGTCGGGTTCGCAGAAGGGGCTGATGGTGCCGCCCGGGCTGGCGTTCGCATACCTCTCCGAGCGCGCCTGGCGGCGCAGCGACGAGCTGGCGCGGCGCGGCGCTCTGGTGCCCGGCTACTACCTCGACCTGCGGCGCGAGCGCGAGCGGCAGGCGCAGGATCAGACGGCCACGACGCCAGCCGTGAGCCTGATCGCCGGGCTCGACGCGGCGCTCAACGTGCTGCTCGACGAGGGCGTGGAGGCGGCTTGGGAACGCCGCGCAGCGTTGAACGAGGCGCTTCTGAGCGCCGGCGAGGCGGTCGGCTTCGGGCGCTACGCCGAGCGGCCGAGCCCTGCCGTGGCCGCGTTGCGAACGCCGGAGGGCATCGACGCTGGCGAGGTCGTCCGGCAGCTGGCGAAGGCCGGGATCCGCATCGGTGCCGGGCAGGATGCCGCCAAGCCCCACCTGATCCGTCCCAGCGTGCTCGGCTACGCCGACCGGTTCGACGTGGTGACGCTGGCGGCCGCCCTGGAGGACGCGGTACGCGCCCTCGGAGGCGAGGCGCCGTTCGGGCGCGCCGCCGGCGCCGCCTTGGAGGCGCTGGCCGGATGACGGAGCTGGTGCTGGTTCGCCATGCTCCCTCGCGGCCGCAGGCCGATGTCCCCGCTTCCCAGTGGCGCCTCGTCGAGGGGGCGGGGGAGACCATCCGGACGCTGGCGAACCGGCTGGCGCCGCTCGAGCTCGATCTGGTGGTGGCCAGCACCGAACCCAAGGCCGTCGCCACCGGGCGCGACCTGGCCCGCCACCTGGAGCTACCGTTCGCTTCGGCTCCACGGCTGCACGAGCACGAGCGGGGGAACCTGCCGCTGCTCGGCGAGGAGGCATGGCAGGGCACGGTGCGGCGCTTCTTCCGCTACCCCGACGTGCTGGTGTTCGGCAGCGAGACGGCGACGGAAGCCCGCGAGCGCTTCCGGGCGGGCCTGCAGTCGGCGCTGAAGCGCAACCCGGGCGAGCGCCCTGCCGTGGTCGCGCACGGAACGGTCATGAGCCTACTGGTGGCGGGTCCGAGCGGCCTCGATGCCTATGAGTTGTGGCGCGATCTACGGATGCCGGAGGCGTGGCTGGTGCGGTGGCCCGAGCTGACGCTTCAGCGGCGCATCGCCGCGTCCTGAGCGCGTAGCCGCACCAGGGCGCCGTCGCTCAGATGGAAGTTGTGGTCCGCGGCGCGCACCAATGCGGGGCGATGCGCGACCGCGACCACCAGTCGCCGCTGCGCCTGTGCCCGCAGCATCTCCACCAGTCCGGCTTCGCTCGCCTCGTCGAGACTCGAGGTGGGCTCGTCCAGGAGCAGCACCCGCGGTTGCGTGAGGAGGGCCCGGGCCAGCGCCAGCCGTTGCCGCTGACCGCCCGACAGGCCGGCGCCGTCCTCGGCGAGCTCATGATCGAGGCCGCGAGCCAGACGCCGCACCATCGCCTCCAGCCCGACCGCCTCCAAGGCCTGCCATAGCCGATCGTCGGGGAGGACGCGGCCCATGAGGAGGCTCTGGCGCAGAGGGCCGGAGAGCACCTCGTGCGCCTGCGGGACGTAGCTGACGCGCGATCGGAGCACGCTCTCGGGAAGCGCGTCGAGCGCTTCGCCGTCGAGCCAGATGCAGCCTCGAACAGGCTGTAGGAACCCCAGCAGGAGCCGCAGCAGGGTGGTCTTGCCCGCCCCGCTCTCGCCGGTGATGACGACGAGTCCGTGCTCGGGAAGGCTCGCCTCGATCCCGGTCAGGACCCACGGCCCATCGGGGTAGGCGAACGAGATCCCGGCGAGCTCGAGCCCGTGGCCGGTGGTGGGGCCGGAGCAGGGGCGGTCGGGCGTCACCGCGCGTGGGGCAGCGGGGATGGCGAGCGAGCGGAGCCGCTTGCCGGCGGCCTGGGCCTCGCGCAACAGGGCGTAGCCCTTGGGGAGCAGCTGTGCCGGCGTGGACAGCAGGGCTACCAGCGTGACGAACGAGACCAACTGCCCGGCGGACATCGCCCCGCGCTCGACGCTGCCGGCCAGGAGGACGACGAGGAGACCCACCGCCGCGAACAGCAGGACCTGGGTGATGGGGATCTGGGCCCCGGAGATGAGGCTCCGTTGAGCCATGGCGCGGGCGGTACGACGGTTCTCCGGCTCGAAGCGCTCCAGCATCATCGACGTGGCATCGAACGCGCGCACCGTCTCGTGGTGCTTGAGCCCCTCCTGGATGTGGCGCCCCAGCGCCTCGGTGCCCACCTGCGAGCGCTCCGCCACGCGCTCGAGCGCGCCGCCGACCCAACGCAGTGCCAGCAGGGTGGGCAGTCCGAAACCGACCAGCATCGTCGATGCCACCACATTGGTGCCGAACAGGTAGGCCAGGATGGCCAGGACCGTGCCGGACTCGGCCACCAGCGTTCCGATGCCGAAGCGGAAGTACGTCTCGACCTCTCTGAGGTCCGTCAGGATGCGGCTCGCGAGGCCGCCGCTGCTGCCGGGCAGCGTGCCGGGCGGTCGCTGCAACAGGCGGCGGTACAGACCGCTGCGCCATGTCCGGGTGATGGCCGCGGCCGAGCGCCCCAACAGGGCGTCCTGGGCCCACAGAGCCAGGGCCCCGGCGAGCGCCACCGCGCCGGCGGTCCCCAGGATCGAGGGGAGATGGGACAGGTCCTGCCGATTCACCACCTGATCGAAGATCGGGGTGACGAACACCGGGACGATGGCGACGCGGAGCGCCGATCCGACGAGGGCGGCGCTCATCCCGACGATCGCGCCCGGCTTCGTCGGCAACAGCAGCGAGGGCAGGTCCTGCGGCCGCGCCGGGCCCGCGTCCGCGCGCTTCACGGCGCTGCCGCCCCGGAGCGGCGGCGGGTGACGCCGAGGTCGGTGTCGATGGCGTCGAGCAGCGCCGCGGCCGCGCCGGGCCGCGGCATGGTCGCCCGCAGGCGCTGCCTGCGCCGCTCCCGATCGGCCGGGTCGCGCCACAGCGCGAGCGTGCGGTCGGCCACGGCATCGGCGTCGAGGCGTCCGCTGAGCTCCAACATCAGGTCCTCGCCGGTGAAACGGTTGGGAAGCGAGACCGGAGTCGACAGGCCTTCGACCCACAGCCGGACCGCGTAACGCTTCAGGTACCGTCCGACCCCGGGGACGAGGCCCAGCCAGTGTCCGGCTCCCTCGAGCGGGATCACCTCGGGCCGGTTGAGCGGCAACAGCACCACGCTGGGAACGCCGGCGACCCCAAGCTCCAGGGTATTGGTCCCCGGGATCGTCACCGCCAGATCGGCCGCGCGCATGTGGGCGTAGCGATCAGCCTCGGGGACCATCTCGATGATCGCTCCCGAAGGGGTGAGCACGCGGTCGCCGTCGCGCACCCCGGCGACGCCGCCGAGCGTCGCCGCCTCGCGCCCCGCGATGCCGTCGGCGAGGGTGGCGTCGGTCAGCAGGCGGCTCACCGGCCACACGAAGCGCGCCTGCGGCAGTGCCTGGGCCAGCCGGTCGACCAGGGCGATGAAGAAGGGGATGAGGTGCACCGAGAAGCTGTCGCGGCTGCCGGGGAACAGCACGACGTGGGGCGCACCGGGGTCGGCCGCAGGCGCGTCGAGCTCGACGGCGTCGGCCACCAGGTTGCCGACCACCGTGAGACGCTGTGCCGGGGCGCCGCTCCTGCGTGCCCGCCGGGCGACGCGCTCGTCGGGAACGAACAGGGCGCTGAGTCCGCGATGCCAGCCCGGCTCGAAGCTGTAGCGGTAGGCAGGGCGCCCGAGGCGCCGCGCCAGGCTCACCGCCATGCCCGCGTTGCCGCCGAGGCTGAGCACGAAGCCGGAGGCGTCGCCGTCCTTCGAGCGCTCGAGCCCGGCCGGAAGACCACCCGCGGCCGATGCCCGCAGGTACTGCGCCGGCGACGTCACTACGTCGGCGCCGAAGCCCTGCGCGATGGCGGTCTCGTGCCCGCTTGCGAACTGGCAGGGGATGAGGCTGATGCCCACCCCCCGTTCGGGAGCGCGCCGCCGCAACTCGCGCAGGACCGGCCGTACCCAGGTGTAGAGCTCGCCGGGCCCGTTAGCGACCAGCACGGCCTCGGCGGGCACCTTCAGCCTCCGCCCACGAAACGGGCGATGCCGCGCTTGGAAGCGTCGACGAACGCCACCAGACGGCGCACGTCGGGACTGTCGAGGGCGAGCTCGTCGAGCCGTGCCCGGTCGTGGTGCCTCAGCGCGCGCACGGCCTGCTCCAGCACCCGGTAGCGCTCCCCGTCGATCCCGTGGCGCCCGAGTCCCACGCGATTGAGGCGGTAGTGGCGGGCAGGGTTGCCTCGCGCCATGGTGAACGGCAACACGTCCTTGTTGCTGGCGCTGGCGGCGCCGAACATGGCGTACTCGCCCACGCGGCAGAACTGGTGGATGAGCGCGTTCGAGCCGAGGACGGCATGGTCGCCGATCTCGCTGTGTCCGCCGAGCTGCACCGCGGTGGTGAGCACGCAGCCCCGTCCGACCTGGGTGTTGTGGGACACGTGCGCGTAGCTCATCAGCAGGCTCCCGGCGCCGACCGTCGTCCGTGCGCCCTCGCCGGTGGCGCGGTTCACCGTTACGAAATCGCGCAGGCTCACGCCGTCCTCGATCACGACGAGGCTGGGCTCGCCCTCGAAGTGGCTGTCCATGGGGAGGCCGCCGATCACGGCGTAGGGACCCAGCCGGCAGCGTGCGCCGATGGTGCTGCCGTCGTAGATCACCGTGCCGGCCAGGACCTCGCTTCCCTCGCCGATCTCGACGTCGGCTTCCACCACCGCGCCCGGCTCGACCCTCACGCCGGGAGCGAGGCGGGCGTCGGGATGCACGTGGGCTCCCGGGTGGACGGTGGCGCTGGCGGGAAGGCTCACGGCTTCACGCGCGCGCGTCAACGCGCGTACATGAACGAGAGCGTCGCCTCGGCGGCCACATCGTCCCCCACCAGGGCCCTGGCGGCCACCTTGCACAGGCCGCGACGGAACATGAGGATCTCGCCCGTGAGCCGCAGGCGGTCGCCGGGGACGACCTTGCGCCGGAACTTGGCGCCGTCGATGGCCGCCAGGTAGCCGGTCTGTCCCGAGCCCACCGTGCCGTCCCGCACGCTCAGCCCCACGGCGGCAGCCTGGGCGAGCGCCTCGACGATGAGCACGCCGGGCATGACGGGCTCGTCGGGGAAGTGCCCCTGGAAGTAGGGCTCGCCGTGGCTGACGTTCTTGACGCACTCGAAGGCGTCACCCTCCTGGGAGACGAAGGCGTCGACCAGCAGGAAGGGGAAGCGGTGGGGGAGGATGTCGCGCACGTCCACGGTCATGCGCGTAGTCTATCGCAGGCCCCGGCACCGCTCTCCCGGCCGGGACGGCGGCGTCCGGCGCGTGCCGTCCGGTGGCCGGGCTCAGGCGGGGACGGGGTGGGGCTCGCTGCGGATCTTCTCCAGCAAGCGGGTCGCCAGCTCGAGCGACCTGAGATCGTCGTCCAGCGTGCCGATGGGGTCGGCGTCGCGACGGATGCGCGCCAGGAAGTGCTCGAGCTCCTTGCGCAAGGGGTTGTCCTCATGGACGACGTGCCGATCGAGCTGCACGTGGCCGGTATCGGAGCTGGCGTTGGGCTGCCGGTAGATGGCGATCTCGGTGTACGGCTCCTTCGCGAAATCGAGCCGCATCGTCTGATGCGGCTCGGCCACGACCAGGCTGCGCTCGGCGTCGGGCGCGACGCGACTCGCCAGGAAGCGCGCGATGCAGCCGCCCTCGAACGTGATCTGGGCGGCCGCGACGTCCTCCAAGGGGCTGCCGTTGAGGGCGCGGCCCGCTACGCTGATGTCGACGGGAGCGGCCGGGATCAACCGGAGCACGATGTCGAGGTCGTGGATCATGAGGTCCAGCACCACCCCGACGTCCTTGATACGGGCGTACGGGACCATGCGCCGCGCTTCGATCAGGTAGGGATGCCGGACCTGCTCGCCCAGCAGCTGGACGGCCCGGTAGAAGCGGGTGATGTGGCCCACCTGCAGGACCAGGCCGAGACGGCGCGACAGCATCGCCAGCTCGCGCGCCTGCGGCACGTCGGTCGCCACCGGTTTCTCCACCAGCACGTGGACGCCCGCTTCGAGCAGGCGCTTGGTCACCGAGAAGTGGAGGCTGGTGGGGACCGCCACGCTGGCGGCGTCGAACGACTCGGCCGTCAAGAGCTCGTCGAGTGAGCCGTAGGCCCGGCACGCGAACGAGGCGCGCGCCTCGGCGCGCCGATCCGGGTCGGGGTCGGCGACCGCGACCAGCTCCACGTGCGGGAGGGCGGCGTAGTTGTTGGCATGGAAGCGGCCCATCACGCCGGCGCCGACGACCGCGACCCGCAAGGCCCTCATCGCGCGGGGCCCGCCTCGGGCGTGGGACGTAGCAGCTCTCTCATCAGGGCGGCGTGCAAGGCGTGCGAGCCTCGCCAGAAGGTAACCCGAGCTTCGAGCGGTCGTCCGAGCAAAACCAGATCCCCCAGGGCATCGAGGGCCTTGTGTCGCACCGGTTCGTTCTCCGCGCGCAAAGGTACCAGCGGGCCCTCCTCGCCAAAGACGATAGCATTTTCGAGGTTGGCCCCGGAAGCGAAACCTTGCGCTCGCAGCGCTTCGACCTCCGACAGCAGCCCGAAGGTGCGGGCGTCGAGGAGCTCCCGGAAGCGCTCAGGGCCCCCGCACCAGTGCTGCTCGCCGATGGCGGGGTGCTCGAAATCGATGCCGTAGCACAGCATCCGAGCTCCCGGCTCGAGCTCGGCGCGCGCGCTCCCCGACGCGATCGAGACGTTGCGCTCGGGGCGCAACGGGGCGGGGGGCGGAGGCGGATCGGGCAGCTCGCTCAGCAGGTCGTACCAGGCCCGCGCCGAGCCGTCGAGGATGGGCAACTCCGTCGCCGAGACCTCGATCACCAGGCCCGACCAGTAACCCCGCACGGCCAGCGCGGCGAGCAGGTGCTCGACCACTGCGACGCGCTCGCCGTCGTGGCCGAGCGTGGTCGCGCGGCGACTGTCGACCACCGCGTCGAGGGTGGCGGGGATGTCGTGGCCGCGCCGCCGGAAGCGCAGCGGGCCCGCCTCGGGGTGCAGCGTGACGCGGCACGAGGCGCCGCTGTGCACGCCCGTGCCCTCAAGGCTGGGCATCGTGCCCTTTCACGGCCTGCCAGATGCGCTCGAGCCGTCCCTGCAGGTACAGTCCACGCACCCAGCGGCGGTAGGGCTGGGCGGGGAAGCCCGCCCACGTCTCCCCGTCGGGAACGTCCTTGGTGACCCCGGCACGGCCCGCGATACGGACGTCGGCGCCGATCGCGACGTGATCGGTGACGGCGACGTAACCTCCGAGGATCGTGCGATCGCCGACACTCGTGCTGCCGGCGATCGCGGTCATGGCGGCGATCAGGCAGTCGCTGCCGATGGTCACGTTGTGCCCGACCTGGCAGTGGTTGTCGATCTTGCTGCGGGGCCCGATGCGGGTCGGGTCCAGCGTGCCGCGGTCGACGGAGCTGTTCGCGCCGATCTCGACGTCGTCGCCGATGAGCACGTTCCCGAGGTGATGGATCTTGGTGGCGCCGCCGGGCCCGGCGGCGTACCCGAAGCCGTCCGCCCCCACCACGCAGCCGCTGTGGAGCTCGACGCGCTCGCCCAGGATCACGCCGTCGTAGAGTGCCACACCGGCGTGCAGGCGGCAGTACCGGCCGAGGACCGCACCGGCGCCGATGCTGCAGTTGGGGCCGATGCGCGTGCCGGCGCCGATCGCGGCGCCGGCCTCGACGACGCTGTGCGGGCCGATGGCGACGTCGTCGCCCAGCGAGGCGTCGGCCGCGACCACCGCCGTGGCGTGCACGCCCGCCGGCCCAGCGGGTCGCCGGTCGAACAGCGCGCTGAGCCGCGCCAGCGCCAGGCGCGGGTCGTCGACCCGGACGGCGCTGCAGGGAGGCGGCTCGCGGAGTGGCAGGTCGTGCGGCAGCACGATCACGGCCGGAGCGCCCGCCAGCGCGATCGCCAACGTGGCGGCGTCCGGGGCGACGACGACGGCGCCGGGTCCGGCGCCTGCCGGTGAGGCGAGCCACTGGACCGGCACGGCGGGACCCTCATGGCTCCCCTGCAGGCTCGTGGCCAGCGCGACGCTGTCGTGCGTGGGCGCGTTCAAGGCGTTCCCCCTCCGATGCCGCTGCCCGTGGAGTGGCCGTCTCCGTTGGGTTTGGGACCTTCTGGCGTGGGCGGCGGCGTTCCGGCAGGCGGCTGATCGAGCTGCGGCGGGGCGGGGCGGGGCGTGCTCGGGGCATCGCTCGTGCCGCCGGTCGAGCCGGCCGGTTGCCCTTCGGGGGGAGCCTCGCCGCCCTTGACGGTGACCTCGACGGTGCGGCTGCCGGTGACGACGAACGGCAGCGCCAGCCGTTCCAAGCGCCGGACATTGCCGTCCTTGTCCGGAGCCTCCACCACCAGCTCGCTGGCCTGCGGTTTCTGGCGCAGGGCGTCGAGCAGCTCCGGGAAGGAACGCGGCCGATCCGTGGCCGGCGTCTGCGCGGCGTCGGACTTGGGCGTCACGTCGCCGCCGCGGACGGTGAGCGTCACCGTGCCGTGGACGCCGTCGGGCAACTTGACGCTCAGCGTCCTCACCAGCGGTTCCTGCCGGAAGGGCTGCAGCCGCACATGGAGCACCACCGAGGTGCCCGGGTCGACCTCGGGGTTCTCGGCCACCACATCGACGATCTCGCCGCTGCTGCGGTGGCTCGAGATGCGCACGTTGATCTTGACGGCAACGAGGCCGGGCGCCCGGAACACGTTGGTCGCCAGCGCTTGCAGGGGGCTGCCGATGAGCCGCGCGGTGGCCGTGGCGATGTCGGTGGGGTCGTCCGCCTGTTCCACCAGGTTGAGTTGATCGCCGCCCCCGAGATCGATCTCCCAGCCGACCTGAGCGTAGCCGCCGGTGGTCTCGGAGAGGCTCTGCGCGATGAGCTGCTGGCTGGCGGCCGCGACGAGCTGCGGGTAGAGGCGCTCGTCGGCCGCGACCTCCTCGTGGTAGGTGGTACTGCCGGCCGGGGCGTCGACGGTCAGCGTCACCGGGATCATGGAGGGCCCGGCGCCGACCGTGCCGGCAACCGCGGCCGGACGGTCCTGCACGATGGTCCCCAGCGGCTTCTGACCGCTGTTCGCGAGCTTGAAGGGCACCACAGAGCTGGACACCACCGCCGTCACGAACGCCGGCGCCAGCGGCAGGGCCACGTTTCCGAGGCCGAGAAGCGGGTGCCCGAAGGCGAGCACGCGCCCCCCGTCGATCGCGGTCACCGTGCCCACCGCGCCGATGGTGACGGCTCCGCGGGCCAGCTCGACGCTGATGGGGCTGCCGGGCGCGAGCGTGTAGGTAGGGTCGTCGCCGGCCGGCAACGAGCCAGACGCCTGGGCCGGGAAGGGGGTGACGCGCCTGTCGCGGAACAGCGGCGCCAACAGCTCGGCGGCAGCGCGGTCCAGGCCCGAAAGCAGGATCGGCGTCGCCGCCGGGATGGCTCGCCCCAGGCCCGCCACCGCCACGGGGCCGTCGGCGGGGCCGAACGCCGCAGGGTCGGCCGCACGCCGCATGACCGCGATCGGCGTGACCATGGCCAGGTGGTGATCGGCCGAAGGGAAGACGTAGCCGATGGCCCCCAGTAGTCGCGGGCCGTCGGCCGTGGAGAGGTACACCGGGCTGCCGCTCATACCTGCCGACACGCCGCCGCTGGCGTCGATGAAGGTGCCGGACGCGCGCACCAGCACCAGGGGGAAGCCGGGCCCGGCGTCGGACTGGATCGAGAGCACCTCGACCCCGAAACTCACCAGCTCGTTGCCCGGACCGGCGGTCAGGCCGTATCCCTTCATGCCAGGGCCGACCTGTGCGATCGGGAGGTCGGGCGCCGCTGCCGGCGGGGTCGCCGCCGCCGACGCCGGGAGGGTTGCGAAGACGGCCAGCACGATGGCACACGCGAGCGCAGCCACGGACTGCAGCACAGGGGACCGTGCCTTCCGGAGGCGAGACGCCGTGCGGCGGCCCGCCATCGCTAGCGTCGGAGGAAGTTGTCGGAGATCAACGCGTCGCGCAGCACGTGGATCATGTCGAGCGCCTGACCGGTGCCAAGCGCCACCGAATCGATGGCATTGTCGGCCACGACCACCGGGATGCCGGTGGTCTGCCGGAGGAGCTCGTCGAAGTTGCGTAGCAGCGAGCCGCCGCCCGTCATGATGATGCCGCGGTCGATGACGTCGGAGACCAACTCGGGCGGCGCCAGCTCGAGGACCCGTCGCACGCCGTCGGCGATCTTCTGGATCGGCTCCCGCAGCGCCTCGACCGTGTCCTCGGTGGTCACCTTGATGGTCTTGGGCAGGCCGTTGATCAAGTCGCGCCCGCGCACATCGAGCTCCCGGTTGTCGTCGGAGCTCTTCAGCACGGCCGCGCCGATACGCATCTTGACCTCCTCCGCGGTCCGTTCCCCGATGAGGAGGTTCTCCTTGTGGCGGATGTGGCGGATGATGGCCTCGTCGAACTCGTTGCCCGCGATGCGAAGGCTCTCCGAGACCACGATGCCGCCGAGGCTGATGATGGCGATGTCGGTGGTTCCGCCGCCGATGTCGACGATCATCGAGCCGGTCGGCTCGGCGATCGCTACGCCGGCCCCGATGGCGGCCGCCAGCGGCTCCTCGATCAGGAAAGCCTTGCGCGCCCCGACCTCGCGCGTCGCCTGCAGCACGGCGCGGCGCTCGACCTCGGTGACGCCCGACGGCACGCACACCATGATGTGGGGCTTGAACAGGCGACTGGGGCCGGTGATCACCTTGCGCACGAACGCCTTGAGCATCTTCTCGGTGAGGTCGTAATCAGCAATGACGCCGTCACGCATGGGGCGGACGGCGACGATGTTGCCGGGCGTTCGGCCGAGCATCCTGTAGGCCTCGTCACCGACCGCCTTGACGTCACCGGTATCCCTGACCATGGCGATCACCGAGGGCTCCCGGAGCATGATGCCCTTGCCCTTGACGTAGATCAGGACGGTGGCCGTCCCTAGATCGACTCCGATCTCCTGTCCCAATCTGAAGAACATGCTCTCTCCAACTCGAGCGGCCCCGGTGCGATGGGTCCACAGTGACGGGGCAGTATACCTTCCCGGAGCTCGCGGGCGGCCGGGCGGGGGCGTTGCGTGCCGGAGCGGTACGGCCGGCCGGCATGCAGAGGCGGCCCGTCCCGGCGAGCGCTACAGGTAGAGCGCCTCTGCAGGCTCACCGGCGGCGGCCGCGGCAGCCGTCAGGGCGGCGTCGGGGGCGCTGCCCTCGATGACATGCTCGGCGCCGAGGCGGTCAGCGAGCGCCGTCCTGGCGATCTTCTCGACCGGCCCCTGCGGCTCGAGCCGCAGGTCGGTGGGGTCGCGGGGACGTCGGAAGCGCGCTGCGTAGACGTTGCCCCGCCGGGCGTCCAGGGCGGCGGTCCCCGACTCGCCCGGAAGCAGGCCCGCCAGCGCCAGCGCCGCCAGCGTCGAAGCCCCGCCCAGCGGTGCGCCCCACGCGCGCGCCAGACCCTTGGCGGTGGCAAGGCCCACGCGCACGCCGGTGTAGGAGCCGGGTCCGACCCCCACGCCGATGCCGTCGATGGCGCCGGGCTCCAGGCGGGCCCGCGTGAACAGCTCGTCGAGCTCGGGCACGATGCGCGCGGCATGGTCGCGCCCCACCTCGGTACGGAACTCCGCCAACAGGCCGCGCTCGGGACTCCACAAGGCCAGTGACAAGTAGGGTGTCGCGCTGTCGATGCCCAGGTAGACGCGGCTCACGGGTCCCATCCTAGCGGGTGGCCGGAGGCGTCGCGCAACGTGGCGCGGCGTGCCTCGCCGTGGCGCTCGAGATCGAGCCAGAGCGCGTCCGGATGGTGAGCGAGCAGGCCCGTGCCCCACTCGACCACCACCAGCCTCGCGCGGTCCAGGGTCTCGTCGAGCCCGAGCTGCTCCAGCGCCGCTGCATCCGGCAACCGGTAGGCGTCGATATGCACCAACACGCCTTGCGGAGTGGGGTACTCGTGCACCAGGGTGTAGCTGGGGCTGGTGACGTCGGCGTCGGAGCCCAGCGCCTCCGCCAGGAAGCGCGTCAGTGTGGTCTTGCCGGCGCCGAGCGGCCCACTGAGCACCAGCAGCGAGCCGCCCGGCGCCCGCTGAAGCAGGCGCCGGGCGAGCTCGCGCGTGTCGTCAAGCGTGGGCAGGTCCACCGTGGTCGGGTCCACCGTGGTCGGCTCCGCCGTGGGTGCCGGGCAGAGCGACCGCCAGCGCCTCGAGATCGCGGCGCAGGCGGTGGGTCAACAGCGACAGATCGGAACTCGACCGCAAGGTGATCAGCAGGGTGTGATCGGACGTGGGCCACGCCGCCACCACGACGCCCCCCTCGTACTCCAAGGTCGCCAGGCGCGGCGACGCCTGGCCCAGGGCCGTCGCGCCGAGCTCGGCCGAGGTGAGCAGTCCATCGAGGAGCGCCGAGGTGACGTCAGGCTCGAACGGCAGCAGGCCCGCCAGGCACTCCCCGGCCTTCGCGAAGATGGCGGCGCCCGACACCTCGTCCTCGCTCAGGTAGGGCTGGAGCAGCGCCTCGATGTCGGCGGGCCGGACGCTGCCCGCGGCCGCGTCCCCCGCCGGGGCGTCGCTGCCGAACAGACCCAGCACGTCGTCCAGGACGTTGGCGTTGACGAGCTGGTCGGCGATGACGCGGGTGGCCTCGTACTCCTCGCGCAGCTTCACCAACAGCGTTTCGGCGTCGGACAGCGAGCCTTCGAGTTGCAGGCGCAGGCCGACCGATACCCGTTCCAACGCGTCGCGTTGGGAGTCGAGGTGACGAAGGATGCGGCGCACGGTGGCCACGTCGTCGCTGTTGAGCTTCTCGACCGGCGTGAACGCTTCCAGAGCGGCGTCGAGCCGCGGCACGATGTTCCGCAGCCGCTCGTCCACCTCGGCCTGGACCCGCTCCAGCAGCGCCCAGGTCTGGCTCAGACCCGGTGCCAGGTGGCCCTCGTCGATCCGCTGGCGGGCCGTTGCCAGGCGCTGTTGCAGGGCTTCGAGGTTGGGGCCCTCCATGCCTCCGAAGCGCGCGGTCTCGCGCTCGAGCCGATGCAGCTCGCCGATCTGGTCGCTGCGCTCCGCCTCGCGCTCCTGCGCGATAGCGGCCTTGAGCGCGTTCAGATCGGGGTAGTTGCCGTCATCGAGACCGTCCATGGCGGTGCGGATGCGCTCGAGCAGCGGTGCACTGGAGAGCTCGCCGGCCCGCGCGGCCAGCGCCTCGAGGCGGCGCTGCAAGGTGGCCGTCGCCTCGCCCTTGAGCGCCTCGACCATCGAGGCGGTGGCCTCCACCTGAGCGTCTTCGAGGGTCTCGGCCTCCAGCCGCTGGAGCTGTCGTTCGAGCTCCGCCACCACGCTGCTGATGCGGGCGCCGACGGTGTCCAGCCCCGGGAGCGCCTGCACCTGTGCCAGCAGGTTACGGAGCGTGGCACGCTGGCGGTCCACGCGCTGGTCGGCCAACACCGCGATGGCGGACTCCAGCGACGCCTCCGCCCTGCGAACGGTGTCGAGGATCTGTGGGTCGAGCACCTCCTGCCCCTGGGCCGCCCGCAAGGCGTCGACCTGGGCTTCGAGCTGCTGGTAGGCGTCGACCGCGGCGTGGCCCTCGTAGCGCAGCAGGGTCGACTCCAGACGCTCGAGCATCGCCGACTGGTCGTGGAGCTGGGCATCACGCTGCGCGCGGGCCTCGTCCTCAGCACGATCGAACGCTTCCACCTGGTCGAGAGCGAGCTGATACAGATTGCGGATGTGGTGGATGTCTGCCTGGTTCGGGAGGGTGGTGCTGAGGATGCCGAGACCGACCCGCAGGGACTGTCGCAGCTCGGAGGTGTCGACCTCGGAGCGCAGGTCCCGCAGCGAGACTTCGATCCCCTGGAGCTCGTCGCGCAGCGTTGCCCGGTAGGTCTCGAAGGCCTCCTCGAGGGTGCGGCGGAGCGACGGCAGGGTGTCGGCGATGGACGCGTCGGCATCGAGACGCTCGCGCAACGCGTCGACGCCGGCCCGCAACGACGGCTGGAAGCCGAGTAGTTCGTCGTACTCGGAGACGAGCGCATCGAGGTCGTGCCGTTCGTCCTCCAGATCGAGCAGGAGCAGCTTGGCGCTCACCTCGGGACCGAGATCGGCCGTATCGATGGAGAGGAGATCCTCCTCCTCGCCCTCGACGTCGAGCACGCCCCCGTCTCGCCGGTCGACGGCACCGGACGTGCCATCACTCGGGCTCGCCTCGTCCGTCGACGCCTGCATGTCCTCGGAGTAGACGCTCGACTCCATCAGCTTGCGCAGATCGCGCGCCAGCCTGCGCGCGCGCTCGATCTCGGCGGGGGCCAGCTGCCGTCCCGCCTGCGCCTCGCCGATCTGGTTCACGAGGTTCTCGAGGCGACGGATCTTGGGTCCACCGAGGGTGCGCACCTGGTCGAGCGCTTCGCTGAGCTCGCCGAGCTCGCGGGCCTGGATGACGAGGTGGTCCTCGAGCTTCTGCTCCACGACGTGCAGCTGCGCTTCGGCGTCGTCGGCCAGCGAGGCCGCTTCCCGGTCCGACGCCTGCTCGGTTTCGAGGAGTTGGACCTGGGCGCGGAGCTTCTGGACCTCGGGCCATTCGAAGTACAGGTTGAACGGCTTGAGGGCATCCTTCAGCTGACCGAGCCGCTCATTCTGACGGGCCAATCCGACATCGGCCGAAGCGTTCGTGCTGGCGCCGTCCGCCACCCCTTGGAGGCGTCCGAGGATGTCCTCGATCGCCTGCTTGGCCTGGGTGACGGGCATGGTGACCTGGAGCTGCCGGTAGATCTGCGCCTTGAGGATCTTCTCGACGGCATCGACGTCGACCGTGTCGGGCGAGCGCCCGAGCTGCCGCAACCCCTCCTGCAGGGAGCGGGACACGACCCGCGGGGACAGGATCGCCTCCAGCTCCTCGACGGTCGACTGGTAGACCTGGTTGCTCATGTCATCGTTCGCTGCGCCGATCATCCCGCCTCCTCAAGGGGACGGACGATCGCCGACGCGACCTCCCCCCGGCTCAGAACTCCTCATCCCAGTCGACCATCGAGTCCGACCGCTCCTGGGTGCTGGTGGCGGTGGTCGTCGCGGTCTGGGTGGCCGCACCGCCGCCCCGGCCGCGGCCACCGCGGCCGAGCAGTCCGAACTGCACGCAGATGCCGTACAGGCCCAGGATGGCGAACACGATGGCAAGCACGATGAGCGCGGCCCACACGACCTGGCCGATGCTGCTCTGGAACATCGAGTAGCTCGCCAGCACCTCGAAGGCATCGTTGTTCGTCCATGACGCGATCATGCTGCCGAGGGCCGCCAGCGCCTCGTAGACCACCGGCAGCAGCAGCAGGAACAGCGCCACGCCGATCAACTGCCAGTTGCGGTTGCCTCCGCCGAAGGCGAGGTTGAGCAGGTAGAGGGGCACGAACACCAGGATGCCGAACACCAGCAGCACCAGCAGGCGCGGCCAGCCCGACCACCAGCTCGATACGGCACGGTTGAGAGCCAGATTGGCAGGCTCCGGAGCGCCGTTGACGACCCGTGCCACGGCGTCGGTCTGCGCTGTGAGATCGTTCAGGTCCTGAAGCCTCAGGCCGACGAGGCCGGCCGTGCGTTGGAAGGTGGCCCGCGCATCGGCGTCCACGGTCGGCGCCTTGGCCGCTACCAGCGGAGAGAGCAGGCTGTCGTAGCGCTTCGCCAGGGCCCGCACGCGGTCGCGGGCGCCGCTGACGTCGCCGGCCATCAGGTCGGCGCTGGCCTGGGCCGCCATGGCGTACAGCGACTGGCTGACTGCCTGGAGGCTATCGACGTTGGCGCTCAGGAGCGCGTCGGCCAGGCGCTGGCCGGCGGGGCCGGCGAGGCCGGCTGCCTGTAGCTGACCGGTGAGGGTATCGAGCTTCTGTTGCTTCTGCTCGGCCAGCACCTGATCGCGCACCGCGGCGAGGTCGGTGGGCGTCGCCTGTGCCGTGCCGCCCGCTTGCGTAGTGGCGCCGGCCGGCTGGCTCGCCGCCGCGGTCGCGGCGGGCGTGGCCGTGCTGCCGGCCGTCCCCGCGGCAGGGCTCACGGAGGGGAGTGCGGACGGAGCGGCGGCCCCGGAGCTCGAGGTCGGTTGGACGGCGGTCGTGACGCCGGCCAGCGCCTGCCGATCGGCCTGGGCCAGACGGCCCGCGCCGTCCGTGATCGCCTGTGCCGCCTGTCGGAAGGCGCTGTCGTCCTTGGCGACGAGGGCCGTGGCGGCGTCGACGAAGTGCTGGTTGAGGCCGGCCTGCAGGCGCGGCGAGTCCTGGACAAGAAGCGACGTGCCGTAGGCGTCGGCGAGGGTCTGGTAGGCGACGTCACGATCGGTGGGGAGCAGGCGCTCGGCCACCGATACCTCCTCACTGAGGGTGCGGGCCACCGCCGCTTCGGTCTGCAGCCGCAGGGTGGCGACGGTAGCGGCCGAACGGATGGCGTCGAGGGAAGTCGGATCGAACTGCATCTCGGTCCCGATGCGCAGGAGCCGTGCCTTGGCGGTGGCCATGTCGCCGTCAACGGCGCTCTTGAAGGCCGCGTCGTACACCAGCCGATGGAAGCCGCCCGCCAGCACCGCGGTCTGCACCGCGATGTCGGTCCGGCTCTGGTTCTGTATGGCGGTGCGGGCGCGGCCGAAGAGGTTCTCCATGGCCTTGACCAGGGTGGCGCTGGTGGTGTCGCGCGATAGCGTCACGAGCGCGTTGACCGCGTGGTCGAGCTGGCTGCGGGCCTTCGCGCTGTCATCGGGCACAGCTGCGACGGCCTGGTTCAGGTTCTCGATCGCCAGGTCGTAGCGCTGCAGGTAGGTGTCGGTCTGTTGCGCCCAGCCGGCGGCGCAAAGGCCGAGCGCGAGCGTCAGGACGCCCGCCACGAATGTACGTTTGCCCCTGTTCATGGTCCCTCCTCCAGCGCGGCCCGCGCTGCGAACACCGCACCCATGTTGACGTTGGCTCGCGCGAACACCGCGATGGCGTCGCGTCCGAGCGGGAAGACGAAGAGCAAGCCGGCCTCGTGCTCCAGTACCAGGGAGCGCAACGGCCCGAAGCGGCCCAGCAGCCGGACGGCGGACTGGGCGAGTGGCGCCAGGGCCTCGGCGTCGATGCCCTCGCCCCGGACCTGCGGCACGTCGGACGCCCGCAGGGCGATCACCTGCAGCACGCCGTCGATCTCGGCGAAATGGACCCCGAGGGCGTCGAGCGCCTCGGCCCCCATGGGGTGGGGGACCACCGTCGGGCGCGACCGGTCGCGCGTACGCGCCGTCGCCGCCACGGTCCCGGTCGCCGCCGGCGCGACCGCCGCCGCCCCCTGCCGGGCATCGCCGGACGGCACTCGCCGCCCGACCGGAGGCGGGGGCGTCGAGCGCAACGAAGCGACCGATCCGAAGTGGAAGCCATCGGGCGGCACGGGCGTTGTGTCTGGAAGGTAGACCGAGGACTGGGTGACCGGCTTGAGCGCCGTGTGCGGGGGTTCCCTGAGACCGGGATCGGCCGCTCCGGCCATGGCGATGGGACCCTCGTGCGAGCGCATCTCGTCGACGACCTGCCGCGCCAGCCGACGTAAGGTCCGGCGCAGGCCCGTGCGCGGCAGGATGCCCTCCAGCTCGTGTTGGATCGGCCCCAGCAGCAGCTGGCGGACGGCACGCTCGTCGAGCGCCTCGGCGTTCTCGTGCGATCGGCGTAAGGCGGCGTCGAGCACGCGTGTGGCGGCCCGCTCGGATACCAGCGTGGCGAGCGCGTCGCGCGTGCGCAGGTAGACCTCACCGGGCACCGCGCGCCTCCGCGGCCAGCGTGCTAACGCCGATCGTCGACATGTACGTCCATCTTACCCAGCCTTCCCGGGCCGTTCCGGGCGGATCCTCGGAGGTCCGGCAGTGGCTCAAGCATAGGCGCAAGGGCCACGCCGCCCCTGTGAAATATTCCGTTGGGATGGGCTTTCCCGCGCAACGCGCCACACCGGTGAGAGCACCATCGAGAGGGCCGGTTCGTGGCGCACGGGGGGCTACAGGGTCGGTCCGGCATCGCTGCGGCCGGGCACGAACGAGCCCCCCGCGGGGCCCACCTCGTACTTCCACACCGGCAGCCGTGCCTTGAGTCCCTCGACGAGTTCCCCGCACGCCTGCATTGCGGCGTGCCGGTGGGGCGAGGACACGATCACCGCCAGGCTCACCTCGCCGGCGCGGAGCCGGCCCAGGCGGTGAACGATCACGATCCGGCCGAGGGGGTGGCGCGAGCGAGCCTCGACGCCGAGGCGTTCCATCTCGCCCACCATCATGGGGGCGTACCCCTCGTAGTCGATGTGGTGAACGACGTCGCCGTGATTCGGGGAGCGCACGCTGCCGAGGAACGAAGCCACCGCGCCGTAGGCGGGGTCCGCCGCCTCCTGCAGGAGCGTCGCAGGCACGACCGGCTCCGATACGACGAGCAGCAGGTCGGACGGGCGAGAGGGAGCGGTCATCCGCCGGAGACGGGGGGGAGGAACGCCACCACGTCGCCCTCGGCCAGCGTGGTGGAAGGGTCCGCGTAGCGCTCGTTGACGGCGCACATCACACCCCGCAGGCGGCCGCTCCCCAACTCCCGTTCGACCTGGTCGGCGGCGACGCGCACGGTGGAGCCGGCGGGCAGCTCGAGCTCGAGCCCGGGTCGCTCGGCCGCCAAGCGCAGGTCGGCGAACAACAGTACGGTGACCGTCACGCTCAGGCCCTCTGCAGGCCCAGTGAGAGCGCCTCGCTGACGCCCCGGGCCACCATCATGGCGGCCGGGTAACGCATGCGGGCGGGTCCCAGCACCGTCAGCGATCCCATGCCGACGCCCAACCCGAAGCTCGAGGTGATGCGGGCCACGGCGTCGTCGAGATCCAGGCCCAGCGGCTGAGCCTCGGTGGTCCAGGCGGCGGCCGGCTGCTCGGCCCGTTCGACCTGCTCCACGACCAGCCGGATGAACTCCGGATCGCTCGACTCCGGCTCGGCGAGAAGCTGGCGCAGCCCCTCGCTGAACATGCGGGGCGGGTTGAGGCGCGGCCAGGCGCCTGCGATCGCCTGCAACGTGCGGGCCAGCTCCTCGTCGGCATGGGCGGCGATGGCGTCGAGCGCGCGCGGAACCTCGCCCAGCGGGAGCGTGAGCTGGCGCAGGTTGCGTTCGGCGTCGTCGAGCACGCCGTCGGCGGGGGGTGGAGCGAGATCGACGCTGAGCTGACGGACGATGCCGTTCTCCAGCACCACGACCGCCAGCAGCCGCTCGGCCGAGAGCATGCTGAGGTGGATCTCCAGGATGTGGAGGGCGTCGTCGGCAGGCAACCGCACCACCACGGCGTAGCCGGAGAGCTCTGCGGCGGCCCGGGCCACCAGCGTGAACAGGCCGTCGCCGTTGGTGGCCAGCAGCTGGCGCACGAGCTGCGAGCGCTGCCGCTCGGGCAGGCGCCGGGGCGGTAGGCAGCCCAGCGCGTACGACCGGAACCCGCGCGAGGTCGGGATACGACCGGCCGAGGTGTGGGGCTGCTGCAGGTAGCCCTCCTCCTCGAGGGCGCCGAACTCGTTGCGAACCGTCGCGCTGCTCAGTTCCAACCGCTCGGCGATACGGGCCGACGCCACCGGATGGGCCGTCCGGATGTAGGACTCCGCGACCATGCGAAGGATGCGGGCGCGGCGATCGTTCATGCCGTCATGCTAGCACGCCCGGGCCCGCACGATGTCGCGGCTAACGCGACAGGGACGGCATTCCAACCACGTCGCCCAGGGCGCACCGCGCGCGTCGGCTACAACGCGTCCGGGTCCGCTCCGCCGAGCTCGAGCACGTGCCGGAAGTGGGCGTCGTCCACCGGCATCACGCTCAATCGGTTGCCGCGGCGCACCAGCGCCAGCCCCTCCAGCGCCGGGTCCTCCTTCAGGCGCGCCAGGGGCACCGCCTGGGTCAATCTTCGCAACGGCTCCAGGTCGACCAGCATCCAACGTGGAGCGTCCGGGCTGGCCTTGGGATCGAAGTGCGGGTCGTCGGCGTCGAACTGCGTCGGGTCCGGGTAGGCCTCCGAGGCCACCCGGGCCACGCCCACTACCGCCGGATCCGCGACGTTCGAGTGATAGAAGAGCACCGCGTCCCCGATCTGCATCTCGTCGCGCATGAAGTTGCGGGCCTGGTAGTTGCGAACGCCGTCCCACGGGGTTCGACCGTCGCGCTCCAGGTCCTCGTAGCTGTAGGCGTTGGGTTCGCTCTTGACCAACCAGGCGCGGTTCATGGGGCCATGGTAGCAACGTGGCCGGGGGCGTCGCGGCGGTCCGGTCCCGCCGTCACCCGGAGCGATGCGGGCGGGCGCCGGACCCTGATCGCGGGGCCGAGCTCACTCCCACTCGATCGTTCCCGGCGGCTTCGAGGTGATGTCGAAGACCACCCGGTTGACCTCGGGCACGCTGTTGACGATACGGCTCGAGACCGTGGCGAGGAACTCGTGCGGCAGCCGCGTCCAGTCGGCCGTCATGCCGTCGATGCTGCTCACGGCGCGCAGGGCCACGGTGTGGGCGTAGGTGCGGCCGTCGCCCATCACCCCCACCGAGCGGATGGGAGTGAGCACCGCCAGCGCCTGCCAGGTGTCGTCGTACAGGCCGAACTCGCGCAGGCTGCTGACGAAGATGTCGTCGACGCGGCGGAGTACCGCCAGGCGCTCGGGGGTGACCTCGCCGATGATGCGGATGGCGAGGCCAGGCCCGGGGAACGGGTGGCGATCGCGAAGGTGCCTGGGCAGCCCCAGCGTCTCCGCGATCTCCCGGACCTCGTCCTTGAACAGCGTGCGGAACGGCTCGATGAGCTCGAAGTCGAGATCGTCGGGAAGCCCGCCGACGTTGTGGTGGGACTTGATGTTGGCCGCACCGAAGCCGCCGGCGGACTCGACCACGTCCGGATAGAGCGTGCCCTGCGCGAGGAAGCGGATCGCGCCCCCCTCGGCCTGGAGGGCGCGCGCCTCGCGCGCGAACACCTCGATGAACTCGCGGCCGATGATCTTGCGCTTGGTCTCGGGGTCGGTGACGCCGGCCAGCGCGGACAGGAAGCGCTCCGAGGCGTTGACGGCCCGCAACTCCACGCCCAGGTCGGTGAGCGCCCGCTCCACCTCCTCGGCCTCGCCGAGGCGTAGCAGGCCGTGGTCGACGAAGACCGCCACCAGCTTCTCGCCCAACGCGCGATGGAGCAGCAGGCCCAGCGTGCTGGAGTCGACGCCACCGGAGATGCCCAGCAGCACCCGCTCCTCGCCGACGCGCGCGCGGACGTCGGCCACCATCTGCTGAACGATGTTCTCGGGCGTCCAGTCGCGTGCGATCCCGGTGGCGTGCACGAAGCGCTCGAGCAGCGCCATCCCCTTGGGAGTGTGCCGTACCTCGGGGTGGAACTGTAGCGCGTACAGGTTGCGTTCGGGCCACTCCATGGCGGCGACCGGCGTGTCGTCGGTGGAAGCGACGACGGTGAAGCCTTCCGGGGGGCGCACCACCGAGATGCCGTGGCTCATCCAGGCCACGAACTCGCCTTCCACACCGTCGAAGAGTTCGCCGCCGTAATCGGTCAGGACGGCCTTGCCGTACTCGCGCACCGGGCTCGACCGCACCTCGCCGCCGAGATCGCGCGCCACGAGCTGCATGCCGTAGCAGATGGCCAGGATCGGCAGACCGGCGTCGAGCAGACCGTCCGGGAGGCCCGGCGCCTCCGGGTCGGTGACGCTCTGCGGCCCTCCCGACAGGATGACGCCGCGGGGATCGAAGGTACGCACCGTCTCGACGTCGGTGGTGTGGGGAACGATGACGGAGAACACGCTGAGCTCGCGCAGCCTCCGGGTGATGAGCCGGGTGTACTGCGACCCGTAGTCCACGACGACGATGCTGGGCATGGGCCTCCTTCAGCTGTCAGGGCCGGGTAGCGGGCTTCGAGGTCGACCCGGGGGCCGGCGGGAAGGTGAGCGTGACCATACGCGGGCCGGGGAGCGTGACGTCCGCCACCGCCGAGGTGCGGTTCAGGAACTCGCCCCGGAACTGCCACTTCCCGGGACGGTCGAGCACGATCTTGCACGGGGCCCGGCACAGGATGGTGCCTGCGGGCGTGCCGGAGCCGCTCGGGCTGCGCACGACGTAGAGGTCGACGGGCGGGAGGTTGGTGGGCTGCACCTGCACGGACAGGATGTAACTGACGGCGCTGCTCGTGAGCGGCGCCGGCGCCAGCGTGCCCTGGTTGAGGAAGGCGATCGACGCGACGGCCCCGGCCGCCACGAGGGCCAGGATCACCAGCAGCGGCCCGCGCCAGGAGCGGCGGCGTCCCCGCTTCTCCGGCTTCAGTTCCAGCCGGATGGGAGCGGCCGGCTGGGCATCGTCCAGGGATCCGGCCCGGTAGGTCGCTCCCGGAGGCAGGTCCTTGACGAAGCCGGGCATGCTGTCGTGGGTGGAGCGCTGCGCACCGTGCGGACTCAGGCCCGGGTCGCTGTGGAGCGTGATCGGCTCGGGCTCGTCGGGTGCGGCCGAACGAGCGGCCTCCGCTCGGCTCGCGGCCGGGACTCGCGGCGGGAGCGGGTGCGGCTCGCGGCCGGCGTTCCCGGTGGTGAGGGCGCCGTGATCGGTCAGTGGGGTGGCCACGTCGAGCTCGAAGTCGAGGTCGAGCTGGAAGTCCGAACGGGTGGCAGACAGCCTGGCGCCGGACAGACTCGGCTCCGGCGGTTCCGTGGGTTCCGACGCTGGAGCAGCGCCGCCCGTGCTGGTCGGGAGGGTGAGATCGTCGAAACTGCGTGGCGGCGGTGTCATGGTGCCGCCACAGGCGCGCCGCACCTGGGAATGCAGCGCCAGGGCTGTCGTCCGCTCGTTCGGGTCGGTTGCCAGGGCGCCGCGCAGCAGGGCGCCGACCTCATGGCTGAGGTTGTCCCCGCCGAGCAGGAGCAGGGTCGCACCCAGTGCGTAGATGTCGCCGGGCAGCGACGGGGGTCCGCCGGCGGCGACCTCGGGAGCCGTCGCGTCGCGGTCCACTGCCGTCCAGGGCACGCCGTACCCTTCGATCAGCACGTGCCCCTGAGCGTACAGGAGGCGGCCCGCCCGCAGGTCGCCGTGGACCACGCCCGCGGTGGCCGCGTCGCGCGCGGCACGCAACGCCTCCAGGACGAAGTGGTCGTCGACCACGGACTCGCCCGGGGCCACCAGGCCGTAGTGCGGCGAGTAGGCCGCCACGACCTGTCCGTCGTTGTCGTCGTAGGAGCTGACCAGGATGCCGGGGATGTTCTCGGATTCCAGCCCGGCGGCCGGAGCGGTGGGGCGGCCGGGGAAGGTGTAGATGAGCACCGCCAGTCCGGTGAGCGGGTCGACGCCGCGGTCGCAACGGATGTCTCCCTGCTGGAGGTAGAGCTCCTGACTCTGGTAGCGGCCGCTGCCGTTCATGGGGCCCGACTCGGTCCGGTCGGCGCCGATCCCCGGAGCACCATGGGCTCGAGCCTCCTAGCTACGCGCCCGCCGCCGGCTCGATGCGTCGTAGCGGCGCAGGAGGGAGCGGGGCCGATTCGCCGGACGGCTGTCACAGTGCCGAGTATAGCCAGGGGGGGTGGGTGTCACAAGGTGAAAGGGCTCGCAAACGACAGCGGTCGCCCCGGCGGCCCTCGCTGTAGAGCCACAGCTTGTGGGGCGAAGGGCTTGCTGATACGCTGACGACCATCATGGCCATCACCGAAGAACGCGTCCTCGAGGCGCTGAAGACCGTACAGGACCCGGAACTCCACCAGGATCTCGTGAGCCTGGGGATGATCGGAGAGGTCGCTATCGAAGGCGAGGCCGTGCGCTTGACGGTCAACCTGACGACCCCCGCCTGCCCCCTGAAGAACACCATCGAGAACGACGTTCGCGCTGCACTGGCCTCGGCCGTTGGCGTTCGCGAAGTGGCGATCACCTTCGGGTCGCAGGTGCGCGGACCTCAACAGGAGCCGTTGCCCGGTGTCAAGACGATCCTGGCCGTGGGCTCCGGCAAGGGGGGCGTCGGGAAGTCCACGGTGGCCGCCAACCTGGCGGCGTCGCTGGCGCTGGAGGGCGCCAGCGTAGGGCTCCTGGACGCCGACATCTACGGCCCCAGCCAGACCACCATGTTCGGCGTCTCGGGCCAGCGCCTGGCTGCAGACGCCGACAAGAACATCATCCCCCTCGAGGGATTCGGTGTGAGGCTCGTCTCCATCGGCAACCTGGTGGAGGATGGCCAGGCCCTGACCTGGCGCGGACCGATCCTGCACGGCACCCTCACGCAGCTCCTGCAGCAGACCGTGTGGGGCGAGCTGGATTACCTGGTGGTGGACCTGCCGCCCGGTACCGGTGACGTGCAGCTGTCGTTGGCGCAGCTCGTGCCACTGACCGGCATGGTGTTGGTGACCACGCCCCAGGACGTGGCGCTGGCGGACGTCCGGCGCGCCCACACCATGGCGCGCAAGACGCACGTCCCGGTGCTCGGCGTCATCGAGAACATGAGCTACTACCAGTTGCCGAACGGTGAGCGCGACTACATCTTCGGGGAGGGCGGAGCCGACCGCTGGGCCGCGGACGAGCACCTGCCGGTGCTCGGGCACGTCCCCATCACACGTGCGTTGCGCGAGAGCGGCGATCACGGCGTTCCTCTGGTGGTCGCCGACCCGGACAACGCCAGTGCGCTCGAGTTGCGGCGCGCGGCGCGGATGCTGGCCGGACAGATCAGCATCCAGGCGATGGCCAGCCTACCGGTGCTGTGACGCGGCGGCGCTGCGCCGGACGCTTGTGGGGGCGGAGGCGACCTGCTAGAATCCCGTGTACGTGGGAGGAGTAGCCGCCCCGTCGTCCGTCAGAGAGCCCGCTGCAGGTGCTGTGAAGCCGGGCCGGACGCGCCGGTGAACGTCGCCCGCCGATCGATGCCTCGGCCCTGAGCCGCGGCATCGGTGCGAGGAAGAGGACCGACCCGAGGTCGGTCGGTAGACCCTCCGGACGCCGCCCCGTCAGTGCGGCGCAAGGGAGCGCTCCGGCCCCACAGGGTCCGGGGAAGTGCGGTGGTACCGCGGGGGAGACCTCGTCCGCAACGGTCGGGCGGGGCCCGTTCTTTCATGGGTCGCGCCGGCGGAGGTTGGCATGAGCGACACGACGACGGACATGACCTCGACGGGAGCCACTTCGCTTCCGAGCCGCTACGAGCCGCTGGCGGTGGAAGGCCGTTGGGCCGAGCGCTGGGCGACCGAGCCCTTCACCGTCGATCCCGCCTCGGGGCGCGAGCCCTTCTGCATCGTCATCCCGCCACCCAACGTGACCGGCAACCTCCACCTGGGACACGCCTTCGACAACGCCGTGATCGACACCCTGATCCGCTTCAAGCGCATGCAGGGCTACGAGGCACTGTTCCAGGCGGGTACGGACCACGCCGGCATCTCCACCCAGGTTCAGGTGGAGCGGGCGCTTCGCGCCGAGGGGACCGACCGGCACGAGCTCGGTCGGGAGGCCTTTCTCGAGCGCATGTGGGCGTGGAAGGAGCGGTACGGCGGCATCATCCTGCAGCAACTGCAGCGTCTCGGCATCTCGGCCGACTGGTCGCGCATCCGCTTCACGATGGACGAGGGCCTGTCGCGCGCGGTGCGGCGCCAGTTCGTGCAGCTCTACCACCAGGGGCGGATCTACCGGGGCGAACGCATCGTCAACTGGGACCCGGAGAGCCAGACGACGCTGTCGGATCTCGAGGTCGAGCGCGAAGAGCGCGCCGGGACGCTCTACACGCTGGCGTACACCCTCGAGGGCGGCGGCTCGGTCCGCATCGCCACGGTCCGGCCGGAGACGATCTTCGCCGACCAGGCGGTGGCCGTCCATCCCGACGACGACCGCTACCGCTCGCTACTCGGCCGCAACGTGCGCATCCCGCTCACCGAACGTTGGATCCCGGTGATCGCCGACGAGGCCGTCGAACGGGACTTCGGCACCGGTGCCCTGAAGATCACGCCCGCCCATGACCCGACCGACTTCGAGATCGGTGAGCGCCACGGCCTCGCGCACCCCAGCGTCATCGACCTGCACGCCCGCCTCGCGGGAGAGCTGGTGCCCGAGCGGTTCCGGGGGTTGGAGCGCTTCGAGGCGCGCGAGCGGGTGGTGGACGCCCTGCGCCACGAGGCCGCGCTCGTCTCGGAGGAGGCCCATACCATCCCCATGGGGCTGTCGCAGCGCACCAAGGTCCCGGTCGAGCCGATCCTGTCGCTGCAGTGGTTCTACGACGTGGAGCCGGTGGCGAAGCGGGTGCTGAAGGCGCTGGACGACGGCGAGGTTCGTATCGTGCCGGAGCGTTACGCCAAGGTCAATCGCGATTGGCTGGAGGCCATCCGTCCCTGGAACATCTCGCGCCAGCTCTGGTGGGGGCACCAGATCCCGGCCTGGTACGACGAGGACGGCAACGTTCACGTTCCCGACGTGGACGATCCGTACACGGATCCACCGGAGAAGCCCGAGAACGCCGGCAAGCGGCTGGTGCAAGACCCTGACGTGTTCGACACCTGGTTCTCGTCCAACCTGTGGCCGTTCAGCACCCTGGGCTGGCCCGACGTAGACGATCCTTACTTCCGGGCCTTCTACCCGACCTCGGTGCTGGTGACCGGCTACGACATCCTGTTCTTCTGGGTCGCGCGCATGGAGATGGCGGGTTTCGAGCTCACCGACCGAGCCCCCTTCCGCGACGTGCTCCTGCACGGCCTGGTGCTCGACGCCGAGGGGCAGAAGATGTCGAAGTCGAAGGGGAACGGTATCGATCCGCTGACCGTCATCGACAGCTACGGCGCCGACGCCTTGCGGTTCGCCATGACCTATACGTCGACCGGCGGACAGGACATCCGCTGGGACGAGCGCCGCGTCGAGATGGGGCGCAACTTCAACAACAAGCTCTTCAACGCCGCGCGCTTCGCCCTGATGCAGCTCGGCGAGGGCCCCGAGGACGTCGGCGAGCCCGAGCGGCTGGCCGATCGCTGGATGGCCAGCCGCCTGCAGCGCGCCATCGCCGGGGTCACCGAGGCGCTGGACGGGTATGACCTCGGGGCGGCCAATCGCCTGCTCTACGAGGTGGTCTGGTCGGAGTTCTGCGACTGGTACCTGGAGGCGGCGAAGCCCGCGCTGCGGGCGGGCGACGGTCGCACCCGCTACGTGCTGCGCACTACCTTCGAGGCGCTGCTCAAGCTGCTGCACCCGATCGTGCCGTTCATCACCTCCGAGCTGTTCCAGGCTCTCGGGCACGAGCGCCAGATCGCTGTGGCGAGCTGGCCGGAGGCGGATGCCGCCCTGCTCGATGATCGCGCAGAACGCGACTTCGACGTCCTGCGGCAGGCCGTGGGCGCCGTACGCGCGTTGCGCGCCGACGCCGACCTGGCGCCGGCCCGGATGATCCCGGTGCACGTGGCGGGGGAGGGGAGCGCAGCGCTGCTGGCCGAGCGCGAGGTGGTGGCGGCGCTGGCGCGGGCCGAGCTCGAGGCCGCTGCGCCGCAGGGCGCCGCGCTCACCCAGGTGGTGCCCGGTCTGGAGCTGAAGCTCCCCTTCGAGGGCCTGGTCGACGAGGCCGAATGGCGCGACAAGCAGCGCCGCCGCCTGGAGAAGCTGCGCGCCGACCGCGAGCGCTCCGAACGCAAGCTCGCGAACGCCAAGTTCACCGCTAACGCGCCGGAGGCGGTGGTCGCCGAGGAGCGGCGCCGCCTCGCGGAGGCCGAGGACCTCGTCGCCCGCGTCGAGGCCGTGCTGAGCCGCCTGGGCGAAGGGGGCTGAGCCGCGTCATGGTGGTGCTCGACCGTCAACTGGAGCTCGCTCAGGTTGGTCGTGTGGCGCGCGGGCGCGAGGGAGTGCGGCTCGGCGACGCGGCGCGGACACGCATGGAACGCAACCGTGCCTACGTCGACGGCCTGGTCGCCGAGGGACGCACCGTCTACGGCGTCACCACCGGGTTCGGCCGCTTCGCCACCAAGCGCATCGAACGCGAGTCGGTGCGTGCGCTGCAGCGCAACCTGTTGCTGTCGCACGCCATCGGCGTGGGGGAGGCCTTCGACGACGAGGTCGTGCGGGCCATGATGGTGCTACGTGCCCAATCCCTGGCTCACGGCGTCTCGGGCATCCGCCCGCGGGTGGTGGACACCCTGCTGCAGCTTCTCAACGCCGGTGCCCTGCCGCGAGTGCCTTCGCAGGGGTCGGTCGGAGCCTCGGGCGACCTGGCCCCGCTGGCGCACATGAGCCTGCCTCTCATCGGCGAGGGTGAGCTGCGCTGGCGGGGTGGACGCCGTCCCGCGCGCGAGGTGCTGGACGAACTCGGCATCGAGCCGCTGATCCTCGAGGCGAAGGAGGGCCTGGCGCTCATCAACGGCACCCAGGCGATGAGTGCACAGCTCTCCTTGCTGCTGCTCGACGCCGAGCGCCTGCTGCGGGCGGCCGACATCGCCGCCGCCATGAGCGTGGAGGCGCTCAAAGGGAGCCATCGTCCCTTCCTGGCGGCCGTGACGCGCGTGCGCCCCCACCCCGGCGCCGTCGCCGTGGCCGGCAACCTGCGCGCGCTCCTGGCGGACTCCGCCATCCAGCGCTCGCACGTCGATTGCGACAAGGTGCAGGACGCCTACAGCCTCAGGGCCGTGCCCCAGGTTCACGGCGCCTCGCGCGACGCGCTCGCCCACGTCCGTTCCACGCTCGAGATCGAGCTCCAGAGCGTCACCGACAACCCGCTGGTGTTCGACCGGGACGACATGGTGGTGAGCGCGGGCAACTTCCACGGCCAGCCGCTGGCGTTGGCCGCCGACTACGCCGCCATCGCGCTGGCGGAGATGGCCAGCATCAGCGAGCGCCGCATCGAACAGATGCTCAATCCGGCGCTGTCGGGGCTCCCCGCCTTCCTGGCGGAGCAGGGCGGCCTGCACTCCGGCCTGATGGTCAGCCAGTACACCGCCGCCTCGCTGGTCAGCGAGAACAAGGTGCTGGCGCACCCGGCCTCGGTAGACTCCATCCCCACCAGTGCGAACCAGGAGGACCACGTGTCGATGGGTACGCATGCCTGCCGCAAGGCGCGGCAGGTGCTCGAGAACGTGCTGTGGGTGGTGTCGATCGAGGTCCTCTCCGCGGCCCAGGCGCTCGATTTCCACCTCCCGCTGAGGCCCGGTCGGGGCGTCCAGGCGGCCTACCGCCGGGTCCGCGAGCTGGTGCCGCATCTGGACCGCGATCGTTTGCTGCTGCCCGATCTCGAGCGCGTGCGGAGCGCGGTGGTCGACGGCAGCCTGGTCGCGGCCGTCGAAGCCGAGGCGGGCGCGCTGGCCTGAGGCTCCGGGCCGCCGCCAAGGCCGCGTGCTAGCGTGGGCGCGAAGGGATCTCGGCATGCGCCATCACGAGTCGCCGTTCACCGGACCGGCTACCTTCTTCAGAGCGCCGCACCGCCCCGACGCCGATCGCGGTGAGGCTCACGTCGGCATCCTGGGCGTTCCCTACGATGACGGCGCGAGCTTCCGGCCGGGAGCGCGCTTCGGTCCCGCGGCGTTGCGGGAGGCTTCCGGCCGCTACGCCTTCGGGTCGGAGGGGTTCTACGACCCCGACGCGGCCGGCATGCGCCTGGTCGGGGCGCGGGTGATCGACGTTGGCGATGTCGACCCGCTGCAGAACGACGTCTCCGCGACCTTCGAGCGGGTGACTTCGGTCGCCCGGCGGCTGCGCACCGTGGCGCGGTTGCCGGTCTTCGTAGGCGGCGACCACTCGCTGAGCTATCCGCTGCTGCGCGCGTTCGACGATGTGCCGGCGTTGCACGTGGTGCAACTCGACGCCCATCTGGGCTACAGCGCATCGCGGCGTGGCAGCCGGGTCTCCAGCGCCAGCGCGTTCCGGCGCGCGGCCGAGGACCTGCCGGGGCTCGAGTGCATCACGACCGTCGGCGTGCGCGGCGCCTCGTTGGGGCGTGAGGCCGTCGAGGCCGCGCGGGCGCGCGGACACCGGGTGGTCACCGCTGCCGGGCTGCGCGAGGATCCGGACGGCGTCCTCGCCGGGCTGCCCGAGCGGGCGACCGTCTATCTGAGCGTCGACGTGGACGTGCTGGACCCGTCGATCGTCCCTGGGACCGGCGATCCCGAGATCGACGGCCTCGCCTACGGCGACGTCCGCCGGGTCGTGGGCGCGGTCATCGGTCGGAACCGGCTGGTCGGCATGGACCTCACGGAGCTGGCGCCCACGCTCGATCCCAGCGGCCGCAGTGCGCTGGCTGTCGCCCGGCTGCTGCTCGATGTCCTGGCGCTCTGGTGGGATCCCGCCAGGATGGTCTGAGCGTTCCTGGTTCGTGAGCGTTCGTGAGCCTGGCCGACCTGACACGGTCCTGACACGCCGACCGTAGGCTCATCGCGGAGGTTGATCTATGTCCAAGCGACGCACCCTTTGGCTGTTCTCGGCGATGATCCTGTCGGTCCTCTCGATGGCGGCCGCCCAATCCCTCACCGGCGCCGGCGCCACCTTCCCGTTCCCCCTGTACTCCAAGATGTTCAGCGTCTACGCTCAGCAGACCGGCGTCAAGGTGAACTATCAGGCGATCGGATCCGGCGGCGGCCAGCAGCAGCTACTCGCCCGCACCGTGAACTTCGCTGCGTCCGACGCGCCGCTCAGCGACCAGCAGCTCTCCGAGTTCCAGGCCAAGGCCGGCGCGCCCGTGCTGCACTTTCCCATGGCACTGGGTGCGGTCGTGATGACCTACAACTGGGCGCCCATCGCGAAGGCTCCCTCGAAGCCGCTCAGGTTCGACGGTCAGGTCATCGCAGATATCTATCTGGGCAAGATCACCAACTGGAACGACCCGGCCATCGCGGCGCTGAACCCCGGCGTGAGCCTGCCCAACCTCCCCATCTCGGTCGCGCACCGTTCCGACGGCTCCGGCACCACCTACACCTTCACCGACTATCTCTCCAAGGTGTCGGCCACCTGGAAGCAGCAGGTCGGCACCGACAAGGCCGTGAACTGGCCGGTCGGATCCGGCGGCAAGGGTAACCAGGGCGTCGCCGGCCTGGTGAAGCAGATCCCCGGCTCCATCGGCTACGTCGAGCTGATCTATGCCCTACAGAACGACATGCCCTTCGCCACGCTGAAGAATGCCAGCGGCAACTTCGTGGTTCCGAGCCTGGACAGCACCTCGGTCGCCGGTGACGTTCCCGTGCCGGCCGACGGTCGCTTCGACATCACCAACACGTCCGCGGCGCAGGGCTACCCGATCGCCACCTACACGTACGTCCTGCTGTACCGGGAGATGAGCCTCACCACCGACTCCCTGGCGCAGGCCAAGCAGGTCGTGACCCTGGTGTCCTGGATGAGCACCAAGGGACAGCAGTACAGCGCCGGCCTGGAGTACGGGGCGCTGCCCAAGCGTGTCCAGGACTTCGACGCGCAGCAGCTCGCCAAGTTGACCTATAAGGGCCAGCCGCTGAACTGAGGCCCTCCCCGGGCGCCGGTCGGCAGGGGCGGAGGACGCACCGAACTCGGCGCGACCTCCGCCCCGCTCCGTACCGGCGGCCGTCCCGAGCGCATCCCGGGCCTCATGCGCCCGCCCGCCCGGAGGGGGCGTCGCGGGAGACCGGGACTCGGGGTAGCCTTAGGGGAGCGCGGGACCGCGATCTCCCGTCCCGCCACCGCCATGGACCGTCCCCGTCCCACCCCCCCACCTCCGGCACCCGCTCGACGCTCGCTGCAGCGCCGCACGCGCGCGTGGCCGGCGGGTGATCGACTGTTCGACACCATCGTGCTGCTGCTGGGCGGCAGCATCCTCGTCATCACGGGGCTGGCTGCGCTGGAGCTGTTCCTCGGGGGCGAGCCGGCGCTGAGACGGTACGGGCTGGGGTTCCTGGTGGGAACCACGTGGGATCCGGTCCACCAGGAGTTCGGAGCGTTGCCGTTCATCGTCGGGACGCTGGTGACGAGCTTCGGAGCGTTGCTGCTGGCGGTGCCGCTGGCGGTCGGCTCGGCCCTGTTCGTCAGCGAGTACGCGCCCGCCTGGTTGGCGGAGCCCGTGAGCTACCTGGTCGAGCTCCTCGCCGCCATCCCCAGCGTGGTCTACGGCTTCTGGGGCATCTTCGTGCTGGCGCCCGTGGTGCGCTCCATCCAGATCGCCATCTTCATGAACCCGGCCCTGCGGTCGATCGGCTTCCTGCGGAGCACGCCGACGGGCCTCGGCCTGTTCACGGCCATCCTCATCCTCACCGTCATGATCATCCCGTTCACGGCGTCCGTGTCACGGGACGTGTTGCGTCTGGTGCCGCGGGACCAGCGCGAGGCCGCCTACGCCCTCGGCGCGACTCGCTGGGAGGTGATGCGGCATGCGGTGCTGCCCTACGCCCGCGCCGGCATCCTGGGCGGGGTGTTGCTGAGCCTCGGGCGCGCGCTCGGGGAGACGATGGCGGTCACCATGGTCATCGGCAACCGCACCGCCGTGGTGGACGGCCTGTTCGGTCAGACAGCCACGATGGCGAGCGTGATCGCCAACGAGTTCACGGAAGCCGCCGCCGGCCCCCACCTCTCCAGCCTGATCCTGGTAGGCCTCCTGCTGTTCTTGCTGACGATCGTGGTCAACATCGTGGCCCGGGTGCTCATCCATCGTCTCACGCCCAGGGGGATCGGCTGATGGTGGCCGAACGCCTACGACAGGGCGGCCGCGCCCGGCGCCGGCGCCGGCTCCTCAACGGTGTCGCGACGGGGCTGGTCGCGCTCAGTGCCGTCATCGTGCTGACGCCGCTGGTCCTGGTCCTGATCTATCTCGTGGGCCGGGGCATCGGCTCGCTCGACCTCGCGTTCTTCACGCAGCTCCCCGCCCCGGCAGGCGAGCCTGGCGGCGGTGTGGCGCACGCCATCGCGGGCACGCTCGAGCTCCTTCTGATCGCCAGCGCCATCGGCCTGGTCATCGGTATCGGCACGGGCGTGTTCGTCGCCGAGTACCCCGGGCACCCGCTGGTTCCCACCGTGCGGCTGCTGTCCGACGCGCTCATCGGCATCCCTGCCATCGTCATGGGGCTGGTGGCCTACGCTCTGATCGTGGTGCCGTTGCACCACTTCAACGGGCTGTCGGGCGGCGTCTCGCTGGGGTTGATCATGATCCCCTACGTGGTGCGCGCTACCGACGAGGTGATGCGGCTGGTGCCCCGCACGGTACGCGAGGCGGGCTTCGCGCTCGGGCTTCCGCGCTGGCGCGTGATCGTCTCGGTGGTGATCCCCAGCGCCGCATCCGGGATCGTCACCGGCGCGATGCTGGCCATGGCCCGGGTCGCGGGCGAGGCCGCGCCGCTGCTGTTCACGGCGTTCGGCAACCAGTACTGGAACTTCGATCCGCTCAAGCCGATCGCGGCGCTGCCGCTGGTGATCTACACCTACTCGATCAGCCCCTACGACTCGTGGCACCGGATCGCCTCGGCTTCATCGCTGGTGCTGGTGGTCTTCGTGCTGGTCACCACGGCGCTGACGAGGTTCGTGTTCGCTAGGAGGGCACGATGACGCTCAACGCTGCCGGGGTCGGGGCGTCCCATACGCCGGTGGATCCCGTCCTCGATCTGCACGACGTGAGCATCTACTACGACGCCACCCGGGCGGTGAAGGGCGTGTCGATGGCCGTACGCCCGAACTCGGTGACCGCGCTCATCGGGGCGTCCGGGTGCGGGAAGACGACCCTGCTGCGGTCGCTCAACCGCATGCACGACCTGACCAAGGGCGCGCGCGTCGAAGGCCGGGTGCTGTTCGAGGGACAGGACATCTACGAACGCTCGGTGGACCCGGTGGCGGTGCGGCGCGTGATCGGCATGGTCTTCCAGAGACCCAACCCGTTCCCGACCATGACCGTCTACGACAACGTCGTGGCGGGCCTCAAGCTCGCCGGGCGCCATCGCCGCGCAGAACTCGACGAGGTGGTCGAGCGCTCGCTGCGACAGGCGGCACTCTGGGACGAGGTGAAGGATCGGCTGCACACGCCGGCCACCGGTCTCTCCGGTGGGCAGCAGCAGCGCCTGTGTATCGCGCGCTCGCTGGCCGTCGACCCGGCGGTGCTGTTGATGGACGAGCCGACGAGCGCGCTCGACCCCCAGGCCACGGCGCGCATCGAGGAGCTGCTGGCCGAGCTGAAGCAGGCGGTGACGATCGTGATCGTGACCCACAACATGCAGCAGGCAGGGCGCGTCTCCGATTGGACGGCCTTCATGCACCTCGGAGAGCTCATCGAGCAGGGGCCGACCGACCAGATCTTCACCCGGCCGCACGAAGACCTGACCGAGCGCTACATCTCCGGCCACTTCGGCTGAGCCAGCACCTCCTGAAGAGGGGCGGCCGGGGCGCCCCTCCTAGAAGGCCCCGGCCGCCTGTGGCTGCTGTCGTTCAACCGCCCGCGCTCAGACCATCAGGCCCGTCGGGTCGAGGCGGAACGACTGAAGGGTCCGCATGTAGTTGGCGCGCTCGAAGGCGGCCGCGTCGGTGACGTTCTGCTGGCTCATGCTCCCCCGCATCTGCGCTACCGAGGCGTACTCGCGCTCCGTCATCCAGGCCTTCATGTCCTCCAGGATGTCGGTGATGCGCCAGATGCCGCTCTTCAGCAGTTCGGAGGCCAGCATGGTCACTGCGGAGCCGGCCATCACGCCCTTGAGCACGTCGAAGTGGGTGTGCACCCCACTGGTGAGTGCGAAATCGGTCTGGATGCGGCCGTAGAGGATGGCGATCCAGCGCAGCGGCAGGCGCAGCTCGTCGGAGTCCGACAACACCAGGTGGGGTCCCACCTCCAGGCTCTCCAGGTCGAAGTCGGGCTGATAGAAGCGGTTGAACAGCACCAGGCCGTCGGCCCCCGAGCGCGCCAGCCGCTGCGCCATGTGGGCCATGCTGCTGAAGTACGGGCTCAGCTTCACCGCCAGCGGGATGGTGACCATCTCGCGCACGTCACGGAGCACGTCGAGGTAGAGGCGTTCGACGTCGTCGCCGGTCATCGAGGGATCGGTGGCGACGTGGTAGATGTTCAACTCCAAGGCGTCCGCGCCGGCTTCCTGGATGAGCTTGGCGTAGTGCGTCCAACCGCCCGGCGAGGCCCCGTTGAGGCTGCCGATGATGGGGATGTCCACCGACGCCTTGGCGTCGCGGATGAGCTCCAGGTAGCCGTCGGGCCCCACGTTGTAGGACTCGGGCTCGGGGAAGTAGCTGAGGGCCTCGGCGTGCGACTCAGCGCCGTAGCTCATGTAGTGGTCGAGCGAGAGGCTGTCCTGCGTGATCTGCTCCTCGAACAGCGAGTACATCACCACCGCGCTGGCCCCGGCGTCCTCCATCCGGCGGATGCCGTCGAGCGTCTGCGACAACGGCGAGGCCGAGGGCACGAGGGGGTGCGCGAGGTCCAGCCCAAGGTAGCGGGTGCTCAGGTCGATGGCGCCGTTCATCGCTTGGCTCCTTCTTCGCCGTGCCCGGCGGGTGCGCCGCCGGCGGCGGCGGCGGGCTGGGGATCGCCCTTCGCCAGCCACTCGTAGATGGCCCAGCGGTCGGTCACGGACTGCTGGGCTTCGGCCATCAGGGCCTCGGCCTCGTCGGGGCTGGTCTGACGCAGCATGCGATAGCGGTTCTCCGCCATGGCGTACTCGCTGAACGGGATCTTGGGCGCGCGCGAGTCGAGCTGGAACGGGTTCTTGCCTTCGGCTACGAGCCGCGGGTCGTAGCGGTAGAGCGGCCAGTACCCCGAGAGGGTGGCATTCTTCTGCTGCTCCATGCCCTTGGCCATGTCGATGCCGTGCGCGATGCAGTGGCTATAGGCGATGACCAGCGAGGGGCCGTCGTAGCTCTCGGCTTCCCGCAGGGCGCGAACCGTCTGGGCGTCGTTGGCGCCCATCGCGACCTGTGCCACGTACACGTAGCCGTACTGCATGGCGATGCGGCCGAGCTCCTTCTTGGGCGTGCGCTTGCCGCCGGCGGCGAACTTGGCCACCGCCCCGAGCGAGGTCGCCTTGGAGGCCTGTCCGCCGGTGTTGGAGTAGACCTCGGTGTCGAGCACCAGCACGTTGATGTTGCGGCCGCTGGCGAGGACGTGGTCCAGGCCGCCGTAGCCGATGTCGTACGCCCAGCCGTCACCGCCCACGATCCAGACGTTGCGTCTCACCAGGACCTCGGCGAGGCTGAGAAGATCGCGGGCCTCGCTGCCGTCCATGCCCTGGAGCCGGCGCTTCAGCTCGGCGACGCGCGCACGCTGCGCGGCGATGCCGCCTTCGTCGCGTTGCTCGGCCTCCAGGATGGCCGTCACCAGGTCGGACGCCGAGCCGGACGGCTCGTACTGCTCGACGTCCACGGGGGGCCGCATGCTGTCGGCGCTGATGCGCGTGTGGAGCCGTCGCAGCAACTCCTGTGCGTACTGGACCTGCTTGTCGAGGGTGAGGCGCATGCCCAGCCCGAACTCGGCGTTGTCCTCGAACAGTGAGTTCGACCATGCCGGCCCGCGGCCCTCGCGGTTCTTGGACCAGGGCGTGGTCGGCAGGTTTCCGCCGTAGATGGACGAGCAGCCGGTGGCGTTGGCCACCACCGAGCGGTCGCCGAAGAGCTGGCTGACGAGCTTGAGGTAGGGCGTCTCGCCGCAGCCCGCGCAGGCTCCGGAGAACTCGAACAGCGGTTCCAGGAGCTGCACGTTCTTGACGGTGTTGAAGTGCAGACTGTCGGAGCGTGGGTACTCCGGAAGATCCAGGAAGAAGTCCCAGTTCCGCTTCCCCTGCTCCTTGACGGGGAGCTGGGGGGCCATGTCGATGGCTTTGTGGCCGACGTTGCTCTTGTCCTTGGCGGGGCAGACCTCGACGCACAGGCTGCAACCCGTGCAGTCCTCGACCGAGACCTGCAAGGTGTAGCGCAGATCGCCGAGCTCGCGCCAGCGATTGTCGGCCGAGAGGAAGCCTTGAGGAGCGCCCTCGAGCGCGGCTGGCTCCACCACCTTGGCGCGGATCACGGCGTGGGGGCACACGAGCACGCACTTGCCGCACTGGATGCAGATCTCCGGATCCCACACCGGAACCTCCTGCGCCAGGTTGCGCTTCTCGAAGCGGGTGGTGGCGCTGGGGTAGGTGCCGTCGATCGGTAGGGCGCTCACGGCGAGGTCGTCACCACGGCCGGCGATCATCTCCGCGGTCACGGTGCGCACGAAGTCGGGCGCCGACTCGGGCACGACCGGAGGCATGTCGGGCCCGTCGGAACGTTCGGGAGTCGGGAGCGGGTGGAGGTGGCTCAGGGCCGCGTCCACGGCCGCGAAGTTCATGCGCACCACGGCCTCACCGCGCTTGCCGTAGGTCTTGCGGATGGCGTCCTTGATGCGGTCCGCCGCTTCGTCCTTGGGCAACACCCCGGAGATCGCGAAGAAGCAGGTCTGCATGATGGTGTTGATGCGGTTTCCCAGGCCCAGCTCGCGCGCGACCTCGTAGGCGTTGATGACGTACAGGTTCAGGCCCTTGTCGAGGATCTGCTGCTGGGCCGGATGCGGGATGTGCTGCCAGGTCTCGTCAGGGGTGTGCGGGCTGTTGATCAGGAGAGTGGCGCCCTGCGCCGCGTTCGCCAGCACGTCGACCCGTTCGAAGAACCCGAACTGGTGGACCGCGACGAAGTTGGCGTGCCCGATGAGGTAGCTCGAGTCGATCGGGTCGGGCCCGAAGCGCAGATGGCTGATCGTGCGGGCGCCCGCCTTCTTGCTGTCGTACACGAAGTAGCCCTGCGCGTAGCCGTCGGTCTCCTCGCCGATGATCTTGATGGAGTTCTTGTTGGCGCCGACCGTACCGTCTGAGCCCAGGCCCCAGAACACCGCCCGTGTGACGCTGTCGGGTTCGATGTCGAGCTCGCTGTCGTAGTCCAGGCTGAGTTGGGTGACGTCGTCGCGGATGCCGATGGTGAAGGGGTTCTTGGGATCCGGGCTGGTGAGCTCCTGGAAGATCGCGCTCACCATGGCCGGCGTGAACTCCTTGGAGGAGAGGCCGTAGCGGCCGCCGATCACGCGGGGCATGGCGGCCATCGGGGCGTCACCGTCGGTGACGGCCCGGCTGAGCGCGGTCACGACGTCCTGGTAGAGGGGCTCGCCCGCGCTTCCGGGCTCCTTGGTGCGGTCGAGTACGGCGATCGCCCGCGTCGATTCCGGGAGCGCGGCGAGCAGGTGCTTCGCGGAGAAGGGGCGGAACAGCCGGACCTTGACCATGCCGACCTTCTCACCCCGGCCCTGCAGATAGCGCACGGTCTGGTCGACGGTCTGCGCGCCGGAGCCCATGACGACCACGACCCGCTCGGCGTCCGGTGCACCGACGTAGTCGAAGAGGTGGTAGCTGCGACCGACCCTCTCCTCGAAACGCTTCATGACCCCCTCCACGATGGCGGGTAGGGCGTCGTAGTAGCTGTTGGCGCTCTCACGTGCCTGGAAGAACACGTCGGGGTTCTGCGCCGTGCCGCGGACGATAGGCCGCTCGGGCGTCAGCGCACGCGCCCGGTGAGCGTGGACGGCGCCGTCGTCGATCAACGCGCGCATGTCCTCATCGGCGAGGCGCTCGATCTTGGCGACCTCGTGCGAGGTACGGAACCCGTCCATCACGTGCAGGAACGGGATGCGCCCCTCCAGTGTGGCGGCCTGCGCGATGAGTGCGAAGTCCTGCGCCTCCTGGACCGAGTTGGCGAAGAGCATGGCCCAGCCGGTCGAGCGGGCGGCCATCACGTCGCTGTGATCGCCGAAGATGGACAGCGCCTGGGCGGCCAGCGAGCGGGCGGCGATGTGGAAGACGGTGCTGGTGAGCTCGCCCGCGATCTTGTACATGTTCGGGAGCATGAGCAGCAGGCCCTGGCTCGCCGTGAAGGTGGTGGTCAGGGCGCCGGTCTGCAAGGCGCCGTGGACGGCACCGGCCGCTCCGCTCTCGGCCTGCATCTCTTGGATGAGCGGCACCGTGCCCCACAGGTTGGCGTCCTTGCGGGCGCTCCACAGGTCGGCGAACTCGCCCATCGCCGACGCTGGAGTGATGGGATAGATCGCCACCACCTCGTTGATCTTGTAGGCCACGTAGGCGGTAGCCTCGTTTCCATCCGTCATGACCCAGGGCCGCTTCATCGTTCCTCCTTCGTCGTAGCGAACCGGACGGTCGAGTCGACGCGGGCGGCTCCCGCGTCGACATAGCGCACGGCTCCACGCTAGCCCCGGGGTCCTAGGGCGTTGTCCGAGATTTTCCGACAAGGAGGTGGGCGTTGGCCCGACGACGGTTCAGGTCGATCCTTCCGTCCCTGACGGGACCCGTGGATCGGCGTCGGCCCGCCTCGCGACAGCCGGCGTGAGGCCGGGTCAGCGCTCGGTTCTCGAAGCGTCCGCGGCGACCTCGATGCCGTTGGCGTGGCTCATGGCGGCTTCGGGGCCGCGTTCGAGAAGGATCTCGACCGCATCCGCCGCAGCGGCCACCACCGCGTCGAGCACGTCGCGCTCGTTCTCCGAGAAACGGCTGAGGACCCAGTGCTCCGCGGTCCAGCCCTCGGGGGGGCGTGAGATGCCGACCTTGAGGCGTGTGAAGTCCGGTCCGAGCCGCTCGATGATGTCCCGCACACCGCGCTGCCCGCCCGCGCCGCCGCCGCGGCGAAGCCGCAAGCGCCCCAGCGGCAGGTCGAGGTCATCGTGCACCACGAGCAGCTCGGCCGGGGGGAGCCCCGCCCGCGTGAGCGCGGCCTGCACCGCCCGTCCCGAGAGGTTCATGTAGGTGCGAGGCTTGAGCAGCAGCAGTCCGCGCGCTCGGGCCTCGTCGGCGGCGCGGCCGCGGCGGAACGGGGTCCCCCAGCGGCGCGCCAGCTCATCCAAGACGAGGTACCCGGCGTTGTGCCGGGTACCTCGATAGCGTGGCCCGGGATTGCCGAGGCCCGCCAGGACGTGCACGTTACTCTCGCTCGTCGTCTTCCGATCCCTCGTCTTCGTCCTCGCCACCGCGGCTGATCAGTTCGGGCTCCACGGCCCCTTCTTCGGGCTCCGCGGCCTCCTCCTCGGCGAGGCGCGGCGGGACCAGCGTCAGGATCGTCCGGTCCAGGTCGTCGAGGACGTGCGCTTCGGCAGGGAGCAGGGAAGCGACGTCGGCGATGTGGATGCTGTCGCCGATCTCCAGCTCGGTGATGTCGACGACCACGTGGTTGGGGATCAGGCGAGGCATCACCTCGATGTGGATCTCACGGCGGTGCACGTCGAGCATGCCGCCCTCGCGCATCCCCTTGGCGGTGCCCGTGATCTCGATCGGGACGTGGACGTCCACGACCTGGCCCTCGGTGACGGCGTAGAAGTCGACGTGCATGGGGACGCGCCGGCGCTTGTCCATCTGGACCTGCTTGACGAGCACGGCGTGGATGGTGCCGTCGACCTCGAGGTCGACGATGCTCGAAGTGCCCTGCGAGCGGAACACCTTGTCGAAGGCCTTGCCGTCGACGCTGACCGTCTGGTTCAGACCGCTGTTGTACATCACAGCGGGAAGCCGACCCTCGCGACGCAGGGCGGCGACGTGGCCGATGCTTCGTTTCTGTGCTTCCAGCTTCATGCTTCCTCCAACGCGCTCAGGCCGCACAGGCCCGGCAGGCTCCCGGATAGGGGCGTCTCACGCGTGCCGGCGCCTTCGGCGCGGCCGTTGCGGGTGGTGGGGCGGCCCCTGCTGAGCATCCCGACCGCTCCCCGCTCCATCGAGCGGACCCGGTCGTACGGCCCCGCGGCGCTCGGACCTCCGGGACTCGACAGCATCCGAGCATACTCGGTCGCGCCTGCAGCTGTAAAGGCGCGGCGAGGCTCAGGTGGTGAACAGCGAGCTCACCGAGTTGTGGTCGTGGACGTTGCGGATCGCCTTGGCCAGGAGCGGCGCGACACTCAGCACCTCGACGGACTCGTGACCGCCATGGAAGGGCACGGTGTCGGTCACGTAGACGTGGTTGATGGCGCTGTGGGACAGGCGCTCGAGCGCAGGAGGGGTGAACACCGCATGCGTGGCTGCCACGCGTACGTCGGGAACGGCGCCGAGCTTGAGGAGCGCGTCGATGCCGCGGCGCATGGTGCCCGCCGTCGAGATCATGTCGTCGATCATGATCGGCCTCAGCCCGTCGACCTCGCCGATGACGTGAGTGACCTCGGTCTCGGTGGGACTGGTGCGGCGCTTGTACAGCATGGCCAGGGGCAGGTTCAGCACGTTCGCGAGGCGCCGGGCCTCGGTGGCACGGCCGACGTCCGGGGAGACCACCACCGAGCCGCTGAGATCGGTGGTCTTGAGGTGATCGCCGAGGATCGACAGCGCCGTCAGGTGATCGACAGGAACGTCGAAGAAACCCTGGATCTGCCCGGCGTGGAGGTCGACGGTGATGACGCGATCGACCCCCGCGGTCTCCAGCAGGTTGGCCACCAGCTTGGCGGTGATGGGCTCGCGGGCCTGGACCTTCTTGTCCTGACGGGCGTACCCGAAGTAGGGGATGACGGCGTTGATGCGCCAGGCCGAGGCGCGCCTCAGGGCGTCCACCAGCACCAGCAGTTCCATCAGATTGTGGTTCACCGGCGCGCAGGTCGACTGGATGATGTAGCTGTCACTGCCGCGCACCGACTCGTCGATGCGGATGCGCGTCTCACCGTCCGGGAACTGCGAGACCGTTCCGTGGGAGAGCTCCTTGTCGAGATGCCGGGCCACGGCGCGCGCCAGCTCGGGCGTGGCGGTGCCGCAGAAGAGTTTGACGTCCTCGCCGACCCTCATGGTAGGGCGGCGACGTCGAGAAGCGAGCCGGCGCCGGTCAGGGCGACCACGGGGAACGGTCGGAGCGGTCTAGCGGACAAGGGACACCTCGCAGCAAGGAACGCGGCCTCGCGGCCTGGGCATGCGGCCAGGCAGAGTATACCCGCCCTCGGCGAGGAGGGCGGAATGTCCCGGGCGCGCCCGTCGACGCACCCGCTAGCGCGCGTACTCGACGGCCCGCGACTCCCGCACCACGGTCACCTGCACCTGACCGGGGTACTCCATGTCCTGCTCGATCCGGTTGGCGATGTCGCGTGCCAGCAGCACCGCCGACGCGTCGTTGACCTTGTCCGGCTCGACGATGATGCGGATCTCGCGGCCGGCCTGGATGGCGTAGGCGTTCTCCACGCCGGGGAAGCTGGTTGCGATGTTCTCGAGCCCCTCCAGGCGTTTCAGATAGCTCTCGAGCGTCTCGCGGCGGGCACCCGGTCGGGCCGCGGAGATGGCGTCGGCCGCGTTGACGATGATGGGGAAGAGGGTCTCGGCCTGATCGAGATCGTGGTGGTGCGCCATGGCATCGATCACCTCGCGCGGCTCCCCGAAGCGGCGTCCCAGGTTGGCGCCGATCTCCGTGTGCGTCCCTTCGATCTCGCGATCGATCGACTTCCCGATGTCGTGCAGCAACCCGGCTCGCCGCGCCATGGCCGCGTCGAGACCGAGCTCGGAGGCGATGATGCCGGTCAGGTGCCCCACCTGCACGGAGTGCTTGAGGATGTTCTGGCCGTAGCTGGTGCGGAAGTGCATGCGACCCAGGAGCTGCAACAGGCCGGGCTTGAGGCCCACCACGTTGGTCTCGAGCGCGGCCTCGTCGCCGCGTTCGCGGATGTAGGCCTGCATGTCCTGCTGGGCCTTCTGGACGACCTCCTCGATGCGCGCGGGGTGGATGCGGCCGTCGGCCACCAGCTCGCTGAGGGCGAGCGTGGCGACCTCGCGTCGCAGCGGGTTGAAGCTCGAAAGGAGCACCGCTTCGGGGGTGTCGTCGATGATCAGATCGACGCCGGTGAGCGCTTCGAACGCCCGGATGTTGCGGCCCTCGCGACCGATGATGCGCCCCTTCATGGCGTCGCTGGGGATCGGAACCACGGAGACGCTGATGGCGGCGGAGACCTCGGAGGCGCTGCGCTGGATGGCCTGCGCCACGATGTCGTAGGACTTGCGCTTGGACTCGGCGTCGGCGCGCTCGAGCGCCGCCCGCACGCGGACCGCCTTCTCGCGCTCGAGCTCGCGTTCCACGCGTTCCAGGATCATCTCGGCCGCCTGTTCGCGGCTGAGCTGCGCGATCTCGTGGAGCTGCGTGTCCACCTCGGCCTGGCGGGCCGCCAGCGCTTCGTCGCGAGCGCGCAGGTCGGCCTCGCGGGCGTCCAGACGTTCCTCGGTCTCGTCGAGACGCACCGCCCGGGCGTCCTGCTGCTCGCCGCGCCGGTTGAGCCGTTCCTCGAGCTGCTCGATCTTCTCGCGGTCGCGTCGCATGTCCTCGCGCGCGCCCTTGATCTCGTTGCGCTCGCGGTCGACGTCCTCGCGCGCGCGGGCGATATCCTGGTCGGCCACCTGACGCGCACGGGCGAGGTCCTCTTCGAGCCGGGTGCGGGAGCGACGCTCCTCGTCCTCCCAGCGCTGCCGCTCGCCGGCGGCCCGTTGTTGCACCTCACGGCTCGCCTTGTCGAGGACCCGCTGCGCCTCTTGTTCGGCCTCGGCGAGCCGGGCGGCCGCCGCTTCCTCGGCCTGCCGGGCGATTTCCGCCTCGCGGTTGCGCCGCGACGTGACCCCCACCAGCAGGCCGGCGACCGCGGCAACGACGATGAGAAGGATCCAGACCAGCGCGCTCACGCTTCACCGTCCTCGCCCGAGGGGCTGGCGCCGGGAGCGCGGCCGCCTCGCTTCAGCTCATCCATGACGCGTTCTCGGATGTCCTGAAGGACGTCCGGGTTCTGGCTCAGGAACTC
>CAZTTB010000003.1:0-68131 GCA_964616005.1 uncultured bacterium
ACGCCAACCTGGTGCCGTGGCACTTCCTGAAGCGCGGGCGCGGCATCGTGATCCGTCCCGTCGGCCTGACCGCCGATCAACGCGTCGACCTCGACGCGATGGCGGCTGCGATCGGCGAGCGCACGCGGGCCATCGCCACGTTCCACATGAGCAACGTACTGGGCGTCGTCAACCCGATCCGGCGCATCGCCGACATGGCCCACGGCGCCGGCGCGGTGTTGATCGTCGACGGCGCCCAGGGAGCACCGCACCTGCCCGTCGACCTGAAGGCGCTCGACTGCGACTTCTACGCTTTCTCGGGGCACAAGATGCTCGGGCCTACCGGGGTCGGCGCGCTGTGGGCGCGCGCCGAGCTCCTCGAGGCCATGCCCCCGTTCCTGGGCGGGGGCGAGATGATCCGCCGCGTCACCGTCGACGACAGCACCTACGCCGGGATCCCCGCCCGCTTCGAGGCGGGCACGCCGCCGGTGGCCGAGGCGATCGGGCTGGCCGCTGCCATCGACTACCTGGAGGCCGTGGGGATGGACGCCGTTGCCGAGCACGACGCGGCGCTGGCGCGCTACGCTCTCGAGCGTCTGGACGATGTGCAGGGCGTCACCCTCTACGGTCCGCGCGGCGACGACCGTGGTGGCATCGTCACGTTCAACATCGACGGCGTCCACCCTCACGACGTCGCAACGGCCCTCGACGCCGAAGGCATCGCCATCCGCTCCGGCCACCACTGTGCGCAACCGTTGGGGGCCGCGCTCGGCGCCAGCGCCACGGCGCGGGCCAGCTTCTACCTCTACACGACCCACGACGAGGTGGACCGCTTCGTCGAAGCGGTCGTCACGACCCGCGACTTCTTCGCGGCCTACGCCTGAGGCGATCCATGAGCTTCCTCGACAGCCTCTACAAGGACGTCATCCTCGAGCACTACAAGCGTCCTCACAACCGTGGTGCGCTCGACCAACCCAGCCATGTCCAGGAGGGTGAGAACCCATCGTGCGGTGATGAGCTCACGCTCTATCTGCGGGTGGCCGACGGCATCATCCGCGAGATCGGATTCGAAGGGGAGGGCTGTGCCATCAGCCAGGCCTCGGCGTCACTGATGACCGACGCCCTGAAGGGGCGTAGCGTCGAGGCCGCCCTGGAACTCTCCGAAGCCTTCAGGGCGATGATCCGCGGCCAACCGCCGGCACCGGAGCTGGGTGAGCTGAGCGCCCTTCAGGGCGTCGCCCGGCTCCACGCCCGGGTCAAGTGCGCCACCCTGGCCTGGACCACGCTGGAGAGGGCGCTCGAGGTGCCAGGAGGCAACGAGACGCACGACTGAGGCACCGTTCGCGGCCGCCCGGCGTTCCTGGTTCGGCGGCTTCCGTGAGGGTTCAGTGCGGCGTGGTGGTAGGTTCGCTGCGATCGCGCGGGTCGCCGTCGGGACCGGGCTGGCCGTCCTCGTCCGCGGTGGCCGCGCGGGCCAGCTCGCGCGGGTGGGGTTGGCTCTCCAGCGAGCGGGCATAGGCCTCCAACATGCCGCGGAACTGTTCGCGGAACAGCGATGTCTCGCGCTCCACCCGTGCCAGCTCAGCCTGGGCGGTGCGCAAGCGCGCCTCGGCGCCCTGGAGCCGATCGTGCTTGAGGCGGTCCGCCTCGAGCAGGATGAGCTGCGCCTCCTTCTTGGCGTTCTCCTTGATCTCGTTGCCGATGCGCTCCGCCGCGATGATGGCACGCTGCAACTCGGCCTCCGCGGCCTGCAGCTCGGCGATCTGCTCGTTGCGGACCCCGAGCTCCTCCCGCAGGTTCTGCACATCTCGCAGCAGCTCTTCGCGCTCCATGGCGACGCGCTCCAAGAACTCGCGGACCTGACGGCGGTGGTAGCCGCTCGCCGTGCGCTGGAACTCCATGTGCTGGATGTCGAGCGGGCTCAGTCTCATGCTCGTACCGTCCCTCGCAGGTGCATCACCGGAACAGGGCCGATCCGACCCGTACCCAGGCGGCTCCCTCTTCGACCGCGACTTCGAAGTCTCCGCTCATGCCCATCGAGAGTCGCGCTGTCCCAAGGGTATCACCCAGGCGCCGGAGCTCCCGGAAGAAGGGGCGGCTGGCCTCCGGGTCGTCGCTGTACGGTGCCATGGTCATGAGCCCGTCGAGCGCGACGTGCTCGAGGCTTGCGACGTGGCTCGCCAGCGCGGCGCACGCTTCCGGTGCGACGCCGTACTTCCCTGGCTCGCGTGCCACGTTGACCTGGAGCAGCACGCGGAAGGTCGTCCCCTGCCGCGCGCCCTCCGCTTCCAGTGCGTCCGCCAGCCGCTGCGAGTCCAGCGAGTGGATGAGGGAAACCCCGGCGAGGTACTTGACCTTGTTGCGTTGCAGGTGGCCGATGAGGTGCCAGGTGACGTCGGGCCCCAGCGCGTACGCCTTGCCGCGCCACTCCTGGACGCGGTTCTCACCTAGGATGCGGTGGCCGTGGGCCAGCACGCGGTCGCGGATCTCGTCGATGTCGTGCCCCTTGGTGACCGCCACCAGCGTCACCTCGGACGGGTCCCGACCCACGCCGGCGCAGGCGGCCTCGATACGCTGCAGAACGTCCGAGAGCACCGTATCAGAGCTCGGGCAGCAGCGCGCTGACCAGCGCTCGGAAGCGTGCACCGCTCTCGGCGGCCACGCGCAAGACCTCGTCTCCGGTGGCGTGCCGATCACTGTCGGGAAGGGCCATGTCGGTGACGGTCGAGAGCCCCACCACGCGCATGCCGAGGTGGCGCGCCGCGATGACCTCGTGCACCGTCGACATGCCGATGGCGTCCGCCCCCCAGCGGCGGTAGGCGCGCAGCTCGGCGCGCGTCGCGTAGCTCGGCCCCGCGACGGCCAGGTAGACGCCCTCGCGCAGCAGAAGGTCCTGGCTCCGGGCCACGGTGCGGGCCACGTCGATGTAGCCGGGATCGTAGCAGTCGAACATCACCGGGAAGCGGGGCCCGGCCGTGTCGTCGTTCGGACCGGTGAGTGGGTTCTGGCCGGTGGTGTTGATCAGATCGAGGTGGAGCATCAGCTCCCCGGCGCGGAAGCTCGGCGCCAGCCCGCCGCAGGCGTTGCTGACGAGCAGTGTTCGGGCCCCGAGGGCGTGCATCACCCGTACGGGGAAGGCGCACTGCGCCGAGCTGAAGCCCTCGTAGAGGTGGACGCGCCCCTGCATGGCCACCACGCGCCGGCCCGCGAGCCTCCCGATCACGAAGCGTCCGGCGTGGCCGGGAGCCCCGCTCACCGGCATGCCGGGCACGTCGGCGTAGGGGACCACCGCTTCAGCGTCGACCTCGTCGGCGAGAGGACCGAGCCCGCTCCCCAGTACCATGGCGATTTCGGGCGCGCCGGAGGTGCGCCGGCGGAGGGTGGTGACGGCGTCGTCGATCGAGGAGTGCGTAGCGGCGTCCATAGCGTCGATTCTACCGGTGGAGAACGGTGGCGAGCCGGGCGCCGGATGGACGTCGATGGCGACCGGGACGCTCTAAGTCCTCTCACCCGAACTCAGGTACACTGCACGCATGCCGATATTCCGCCACCTGGTGGCCGTCATGCTCGTCGCCGTGGGCGCTCTCTCGTTCGCCCAACAGCAGCCGGCCCCACAGGGACGATTGGCCGACGTCCGTGTCGAGGGAACCACCAACTACGCCGACATCGTCAAGACCATCATCACGGCGCGCAAGGGCACGCCGGTGGACAGCATCGACCTGGAAGCCGAACGGAACCGCGTCTACAGCCTGGGGACCTTCCAGGAGGTGTCGGTCAGCATCCAGTCGAGCCCCGGAGGCCCGGTACTGCTGATCAAGGTCAAGGAGAACCCGTTGATCGGCGCGATCGATTTCCAGGGGAACAGCTCGGTCGGCACGGCAGCGCTCACCGACGCGCTGAAGTCCAACAATCTGGTCGAGACCGGCCGCGTGTACAACACCAGCCGCGCCGAGCAGGCCAAGCAGACCATCCAGCAGGTCTACCGGCAGGACGGCTTCCCGTTCGCCGTGGACGTCAACCTCAACGAGGAGGCGGCTCCGGATCTCGCCACGCAGGGCGGTCCCGTGCCCGTTCGGCTGACCTACACCATCACCGAGAAGGCCAAGGTCGACAAGGTGGTGTTCCAGGGCAACACCGTGTTCGACGCTGCCGCGCTCAAGAGTCCGTTCGACGCGCTGCTCAAGGCCGGTACCTTCCAACTCGCCCCGTACCGCTCGGCGCTGCAGCAGATCAGCAAGATGTACGCCGACAAGGGCTACCGCGGCAGCGGCGTCGACGTTCAGAACAGCGAGCTCAAGGACGGCACGCTGACGGTGAACGTCGTTGAGCTCCGGATCGACTCGATCGACACCACCGCGCTGGGCGTCGACCCTTCCCATCTGAGCCTGCAACCGGGCGATCTGTTCAACTACGACAAGCTCCTCAGCGACGTCAAGCAGCTCGCCCGTGGACGTAGCAGCGACATCCAGCTGCAGACGCTGCGTTCGGCGACCGGCGGCGTGCGCGTCGTGTTCAGCCTGGGCGCTCCCGACACCGCGGGCCCGATCAAGGCGATCAAGTTCGAGGGCAACACGGTCCTGTCCAAGCAACAACTGGAGAAGGTGCTGTCGCTCAAGATCGGCGACACCTTCACCTCGGCGGTGGCGCGCGAAGACTTCGGTGCCATCGTCCAGGCGTTCAGCGATCAGGGCTACATCATCGCCACACAGCCGGACTTCAGCTACGACAACGGCACCTACATCCAGCGCGTGACGGAGATGAAGATCGCCGGCTACAGCATCCAGTACGAGGGCAAGCCCGACAACACCAAGCCCTTCGTCATCACCCGCTACCTCCCGAAGGTGGGCAGCGTCGCCAACGTCCACCAGATCGACAACGGGCTTCGCCAGGTGTACCGGACCGGCGCGATCACGCCGGTCAACCGCTCGTTCCAGCAGGCAGCCAAGCCCGACGAACTCACCGTCGTGGTCACGGTGAAGCACGTGAGCACCGGCACCTTCCAGCCGTCGGCGCAGTACGCCACCGACACCGGACTGTCGGCCTCGCTCAGCTACCAGGACAAGAACTTCCTGGGGCGCGCCCATCACGTCAGCGTCGATCTCAACGGCACCAGCACCGATCTGGGCCTGATGTTCGGGGGCAGCCTGCGCTACGACATCCCGTGGCTCTACATCCCCGTCGACAACTTCGAGACCAACCCCACCTCCTACTCCATCCAGCTGTTCAGCACCATCCGCAACAACCAGCCGCTCAGCACCTCCAGCGGCAGCACCACGGTCACCTATCCCGGCCTGTCCGCCGTCGAAACGAACCGTGTGAAGGTCGGTGAGTACACCGTGCGCAACACGGGCCTCGGCGTGAGCGTGATCCGCGAGATCTACCCGCACACCTCCATGAACCTGAGCGGCAGCGCGACCTACGCCCAGTACAAGCTGGAGCCGCCCAGCGTCGACTGCACCATCCAGAACGGCTCGGTGACCAACAACGGAACGTGCTCTTTGCCGGGCTCGGATGCGCTCAAGTACCTGCCGACCAGCGGCGTCTCGACCTTCTTCGGGGCCGGCGTGTCGTACGACGATCGCGACAACCCCGACTTCCCGACCACGGGCATCCACACCTACGGCAACTTCGGCATCGGCATCGGCAGCGATTACGCCGATCCCGCCACCGGGCAGCGTCAGACGTACGCCTACCAGCAGTTGACGGCGGGGTTCCGCACCTACGCGAAGCTCTCGACGCTCGATCCGGCCGAGATCAAGGACCCAGGGCACGTGTTCGCGGTGCGCCTCGATGCCGGCACCCAGATCGGCAACAACTACCCAAGCTCGAAGCAGTTCCAGGTGGGCCGGACCAACGTCACTCGCTCGCTGATCCGCGGCTACACCGTGAACGACTTCAACCTCTCGAAGAGCTACGTCACCAGCTCGCTGGAGTACCGCTACAACTTCAACCTGAACACGATCGCCACCCAGACGGTGATCGGGGTCGCCTTCGTGGACCTGGGCTGGGCGTCGAGCGTTCCGAACTTCCCCGACTACCAGACGCCCGTGTTCGCCGGCGCCGGTATCGGGGTGCAGATCAACCTCGGTTTCGGAAGCGTGGTGCTGCCGGCCATCCGGATGGACTACGCCTTCAGCGAACGTCACCCCACCGGCGTGTTCGGGTTCCGCGTGGGTCCGGTCTTCTAGCACCCTCGGCGGTCGGGGCGGACGCCGCCCCAACCGCCGACGTCACTCGCCGGCGACGTCGCGCAGCACGTCCAGGTCGGTGAGGCGGATCTTGCCGTAACCGGCGTCGATCGCCCGCAGTCGAACCAGCTCTCCGATCACCTTGGTGACCGTCTCGCGCACGGAGCCGACGGCGGCGGCGAGGTCGTCGTGGGTGATGTGCACGAGCCGGACGCCGTCATCGTCGACGCTCGCCAGATCGCTGGTCCCGAGCTCCAGCAGCTCGGCGGCGATGCGCGACCGCAGCCGCTTGCCGGCCAGCCGGTTGAGCGCGCGATAGAGCGCCTCGACGACGTGGACCAGGTGGACGAGCAGTTGCTGGCGCTCGTCGCGTGACATGGAGCGCACATCCAGCACCGTCACTTCGGTGTCGGTAACCGCCTCGGCGAAGTAGCGTCGGCCCTCACCGGTGACGGCCTCCTCACCGAAGAACCCGCCCGGCTTGACGTATCGCAGCGTCAACCCGTTGCCTTCGTCATCGACGGTGTGCACCCGCACCAATCCGCTGCGGACTCGGAAGAGGTACTCCGGACCTCCGGGGAACAGGACCACCTCACCGGCCTGGTAACCGCGCACATCCACGATCTCGGCGCCGCCCAGCGATGCGCTCATGGCATGCGCCTCCCTTCTCGTGGCCCCATGCCGCGCTCCGGACCTTTGTGAGACCCAGGCACAAATCGAGGATACCGCCGCACGGCCGGGCCACCAAACGGCTGGGTTACGTAGCCGAGCGACCCGCGCCGGCACAGACGAAGAACGTCAGCTCGACCGGGTCATGGAGCGCGTGCGGCGTCCGCCGCGCGCTGCCGGACTCACCGGCAGCGCGGTCGGGGACGGCGCCATCGACGTGCCCATGCCGCGGGCTGCGCACCTGCGCTCAGACGTTGAACAGGAAGTGCATGACGTCGCCGTCCGCGACGACGTAGTCCTTGCCCTCGGTACGGAGCCAGCCGCGACTTCGAGCCGCCGCGATCGAGCCCGCCTCCACCAGCTTGTCCCAGCCGATGACCTCGGCCCGGATGAAGCCGTGCTGGAAGTCGCTGTGGATGACGCCAGCGGCTTCGGGCGCGCGGGCGCCACGGGGCACGGTCCAGGCGCGTACCTCCTTCTCGCCGGCGGTCAGGAAGGTGATGAGGCCGAGCGTGTGGTAGCCCACCTCGACCAGCCGGTCGAGCCCGGGCTCGCTCAACCCCATATCGGCCAGGAAGGCGCGTGCCTCCTCGTCGCCGAGCTCGGTGAGTTCCTCCTCGATGCGGGCCGAGATGACCACCACGTCCGAGCCTTCCTCGGCGGCCAGGGTCCGCACCTCGTCGACGTAGGCGTTGCCGTCGGGCAGCGAGTCCTCCGACACGTTGCACACGTAGATCACCGGCTTGGCGGTGAGCAGGTTGAAGTCGGAGGGCAGCGCGTGGCCGCTGGCGCGGGCCGGAACCCCCTGCTCGAGCTTGGCCAGTACCGCCTCGGCGTCGGCCAGCACCGCCGCATCCTCGAGGTCGCTCTTGGCACTGCGGCGCAGCTTCTCGACGCGCTTCTCCAACATCGTGATGTCGGCGAGCGCCAGCTCGGTGCGGATGGTCTCGATGTCCGACGCCGGCGCCACCTCACCCGCCACGTGGACCACGTTGGGATCGTCGAAGCAGCGCACCACGTGGGCGATGGCGGCCACTTCGCGGATGTTCGCCAGGAACTGATTCCCCAGGCCCTCGCCGCGGCTCGCGCCCTTCACCAGACCGGCGATATCGACGAACTCGACGCTCGTCGGAACGAGCGGCGGGATCCGCGTGCCCTTCACGTAGAGCGCTTGGAGCGCGTCCAGGCGCGCGTCCGGCACCGCCACCACGCCCACGTTCTTGTCGATGGTGGCGAAAGGGTAGTTGGCGGCTTCCACGCCCGCCCTGGTGATGGCGTTGAACAGCGTGCTCTTGCCGACGTTGGGCAATCCTACGATTCCGATGCCAAGCATGACCTCTCCCGTGCGGCGGCGTGCCGGCGGGGCGATCCCACGGCGCAGCCGGCCAAAGCAGCAGTATAGCGCGCGCCGGCGGCCCGGCGTTCGCCGCCGGCCGCGCGGGGGGCGGATGGTGCGCACCGTCCCCGGTGCGCCGCCGGGCACCTCCCCACGCGCGGGGAACGCCGTACCAGACGGGCGTCTCGGTACTCAGCGGGCGTGGTAGGATCGCCGCCATGACGCTGAGGAACGCATCCGGGACGCCCGGGCCCGCGAACCGGGAGGACGGTCGACCGGCATGAGCGAGGTCCGTTACCGCAGCACCCGCGCCCCCCAGGGAACGCCGGGCATCCCGTTCGAGGAGGCGCTGTGGCGGGGGTTGGCGCCGGACGGTGGTCTGTACCTGCCGTGGCCGCTGGTGCCCCTGCCCGAAGATTGGCGCGAGGCGACGTCGGCGGCCGATCTCGGCGCCCGTGTCCTGCCCCCCTATCTGGGGATGGCCCGGGCGGCGGTCGAGCCCCTGCTCGAGGCGGCGCTGGACTTCGCGATGCCGGTGGTGCCGTTGTCGCGTGACCGCTACGTGCTGGAGCTGTTCCATGGACCCACGTTGGCGTTCAAGGACGTCGGCGCACGGACCATGGCCCAGCTCATGGCCGCTGCCGCGCAGCGCCGCGGCCGGCGCGCGACGATCCTGGTGGCCACCTCGGGCGACACCGGGAGCGCTGTCGCCGACGCCTTCAAGGGCTTCGATGCGGTACGCGTGGTGCTGCTCTACCCCAAGGGACGGATCAGTGAGATGCAGGAGCGGCAGCTCGCGGTGGCCCGCCCGGGCGTCAAGGCCTTCCGGGTGCGGGGCTCGTTCGACGACTGCCAGCGACTGGTGAAGACGGCCTTCGCGGATCCCGTACTGGCGGGGCTGGGTCTGACGAGTGCCAACTCCATCAACGTCGGCAGGCTGTTACCGCAGACGCTGTACTACCTGTGGGGGGCGTTGCAGATCGAGCGCCTTCGAGGGGACCGCGAGACGCTCGACGTGTGCGTTCCCAGCGGCAACCTCGGCAACCTCACCGCCGGCGTGCTCGGCGCCCGCATGGGATGGCGCATGGGTCGCTTCCTGGCGGCACACAACGTCAACGACTTCTTCCCCGACTACCTGCGCGCGCGGGCCGAGGCGTACGCCTTCCGTCCGACCCGGGCGACGCTGTCGAACGCCATGGACGTCGGTGCGCCGTCGAACTTCGAGCGCCTCCTGGCACTGTCCGGGGACGGTCTGAGCCGTGCGATCTGGGGGGTGAGCGTGGACGATGACGCGACGCTCGATCGCATGCGGCGGAGCGACGAGGACGACGGCTACCTGCCGTGTCCGCACACGGCGGTCGGGCTGGAGGCGGTGGAGGTCCATCGACGGGAGAGCGGCGAGGCCCGTCCGATCATGGTGCTCGCTACCGCGCACCCCGCCAAGTTCCCGGATGCCGTGGAGCGTGCCACCGGGCGCGGCGGGCCGCGGAGCGAAGCGCTTGAGGCCCTCGCACACGCCCCCCGCGATGTCACCGAGCTCGACGCCGATCCCGATGCGCTGCGGGAGGCGCTGGTGGCGCTGCGCGACTGAGGGAGCCCTGGCGGCGGGTCCGGCGGCGGTTAGCGCCGCAGCGCATAGGGGCCGGAGGTGTCCTCGCCGAGGTGCACGACCTTCATCTCGCGCATGAGCTTGGCGAGGTGCGCCAACAGACTGCGGTCGACCAGGGAACGTGCGCCGTCGGGCAGGTTGGGATAGATCCGTTGGCGCAGCCCGGACAACGTCTCGACGCCGCCGGCGAGCGCGGCCACCACCTGGCGCTCCCGTTCCAGCCGGTGGGCGGCGCTGTCCGCGAGCTTGCGGTCGGCGTCGTGCACGACGGGACCATGACCGGGCCCGAGCACCCTCGGCCGCAGCTCGCGCAGGCGCGCCAGGGAGTCGAGGTAAGCACCCACGTCGCCCTCGGGCAGCCCTACCCAGGTCGAGCCTGTGCCGGCGACCAGGTCGCCGAGCAGGAGCACGCCTTCCTCTTGCAGGAGGAAGCTGAGGTGGCCGGGGCTGTGGCCGGGCGTGTGGAGCGCGCGCACCACCACGGCGCCCACGGTGATGCGACGGTCGTCGCCGAGTGGCACGATGCCCGCCACGCCCTCCAGGCGGTCGGCTTCGAGCGGATGGACATAGATGGGGAGCGGACCTTCCTCCTCCAGCAAGGCCCGCAGCCCCGCCACGTGGTCGGGGTGCGTGTGGGTGAGGAACACGGCCTTGAGCAGCCGCACGCCGGCGGCGGCGAGGGCTTCACGTATCGCGGCCGGCGCACCGTCGTTGGAGGAGCCGGGGTCGACCAGCACACCCACTCCGCGGGAAGCGATGAGGTAGCTGTTGACGTGGTCGAACGGGGGCAGCGTGTCGCTGGGAAGCGCCAGGCGCCAGACGTTCTCGGAGACGCGTTCGGCGTCGCCCACCTCAGCGCGCTCCGGCGGGGGGCCGTCCGGCCGATGTCGCGTCCCGGCGCAGCCAGGCGATGGCGGCGTCGAGCGCATCCGCGGGCGCAGTGGGTAGGTCGGGCACGACGCCGCGGCCCTCCCAGGTGGGACCCCCGATCGGCGCAAGGACGCCGGTGGCGATCCAGGCCTGCGAGCCGTCGGCGAGGCAGAACGGCAGCACGGCCTCGACGTTGCCTGCGCTCGTCGCTCCGACGACGGTGGCCCGGCCGTACATCTGGAGCGCGCCGGCGAGCCCCTCCGCGGCGCTGTTGACGTCGCCGTCGATCAGGATCGCGAGCGGAAGGCGCGTCGCCACCGGCCCGATCGCGGGGTAGGGCAGGGGCAGGGCCCAGCGGGTCACCACGCGCCACAGGAAGCCCTGGGTGAAGATCCCGGCGATCTGCATCATGCTGATCAGCCGTCCGCCAGGATTCCCGCGCAGGTCGAGCACGAGCCCGCGCGCACCCGCCGTCTGCAGCACGGTGACCGCAGTTCGCACGCCGTCGGCGACTCCGTCCGAGGCCAGATCCGGGAGTCGGACGTAGCCGATGGTGCCGTCGAGCATGCGGTAGCTGACATGGCCGTGGGCTCCTGTCCCCTGGGCCATCCCGAACACGCCCAGGCAGGGGAGATCGCCGTAGAGTCGTTGGATCTCGGCCACCCGCCGGGGCGGAACGAACACCGAGTGCCCGTCCTGGATGCGTCCGTACATGGCGACGAGCACGGCGTAGAAGGCGTCGTCGTCGGGAGCCGCGAGGGCCTGCGGTTCGTACTGGCGCCGCATCTGGAGCCAGTCGACCTTCAGCCCGCCGACATCCCAGTAACGTTGCTCCACCAGTGTCCAGGCGACGTCGAAGCGACGCGCGTAGTCGCCCGGTGCCGCTGCCCGTGCCGCCGAACCGAGCGCGAGCCCGCCCAGAACGACGCTCAAGAGCGCGGCGACTAGAAGGCGTTCAGCCGCTCGCACCGGCGAAGGCCGAGGCGTGGCGCTCCAACGTGTCGGCGTCGATGACGACGCTCTGGGCACCGACCTGCGTGGTGTTGAGGGCTCCGGCGACGTTCCCGAGCCGCGCAGCATCGAGCAGATCGTAGCCCTTCATGATGGCGTGGGCGAACGCCGCGGTGTAGTAGTCACCGGCGCCGGTCGAGTCGATGACGCCGTCGATGTCGTAAGCCTCGACCAGCTCGGTCAGCTCGGGCGTGATCACGATGCTGCCCATCGCACCGACCTTCACGATGAGGCGCTCGATGCCGTGACGGTTCAGGCCGGAGACGGCGTCCGAGATCGAGGACTCGTCGGTCAGCGTGTAGAGCTCCTGCTCGTTCATCAGCAGGTAATCGACGTCGCGGACCACCGTGATCAAGCGGTCGCGAAGAGCGTTGACGGCTCCGCTGCCAAGGTCGACGAAGGTGGTGACCCGGGCGTCGCGAGCGAAGCCCAGTGCCTGAACGGCGTATTCGCGCTGGCGCCCACCCACGAGGCTGTAGGCGCTCATGACCAGGGCATCGGCGGAGCCGAAGTCCTCCTTGCGGATCTCGGCCGAGTCCAGATGGCGGCTGGCGCCGGCCGCACTGATCATGGTGCGCTGTGCGTCCGGCGTGATGATCAGGGTGACGCTGCTCGTCTGGAGGTGCTCGTCGACCTGGACCAGCGCATCCGCCACGCCCGCCTCGCGTACGTGCTTGAGGGCCAGCTCGGAGAAGGGTCCGGTGCCGACCCGCGTGGCGATACGCACATCGTTGCCGAGGCGGCCCAGGACGGTGGCGATGGTGCCCCCCGCTCCTCCGGGCTCCATGACCGCCCGGAGGGCGTTGACCTCGCCGCCCGGCTCGGGGAATTCCTTCACGAAGTACATCTGATCGACGGTCGCATCGCCGACCACTACGAATCGTCCCATGACTCTCCAGATCCATCCCCCGGATGGAGTCCCTTGTTCGCTTAGGGCAGTATACCGAATCGGCTCAGCGTGGGTCCTCCCTGTCTTGCACGAGGCCCATGAGATCGTGGAAGGCGTCCAGGTCGAGCTGCTCGGAGCGGACGCGCTCGGTGAGACCCAGCCGCTGGAGCGCCGCCTCGACCCGCGCACGGTCGTAGCCTGCCATGACGAGGGTCTTGACCAACGTCTTGCGGCGATGCGCGAAGCAGGTACGGATGAAGGCGAACAGCTCCGGGTCGGGGCGCGCGCCCGCTCGGACATCGATGCGTACCACGCTCGAGGTCACCTTGGGCGGCGGCAGGAAGGCGCCCGGCGGGACCCGCCGGACCTGCCGGGCCTCCCCGAAGTGGCGCACCAGCAGGCTCAGCGAGCCGTACGCCGGCGTGCCGGCCCCGGCCGTCAGACGCTCGGCGACTTCACGCTGCACCAGGAACACCAGGCGCGTGAAGCGTCCCGACTCCAGGGCGCGTGTGACCACGGCGGTCGCCGCGTTGTAGGGCAGGTTGGCGACCAGGAGCGCCCCTTCAGGCAGGCGACCGAAGTCGAAACGGACGGCGTCCCCCTCGACCAGCTCCACGTTGCCGAGCCCGGACAGCGTCTCGGCCAGGACCGGGACCAGGCGCCGGTCGAGCTCGACGCTCACGACCCGGCCGGCGCGTTCGGCCAGTGCCCGGGTGAGCACGCCCAACCCCGGCCCTGCTTCGAACACCGTGTCGGTGGGCGCGATGGCAGCGGCATCGACGATGGCTGTCAGGGTGGCCGCATCGACCAGGAAGTTCTGACCGAACCCCCTGTCCGGGGTGAGCCCGTGGCGCCGTAGGAGCTCGGCGACGCGGGAGGGCGACGTGAGCGGCCGCACGCGGTCTGCGGCGCCGCCGCCGCTCACCGGAGGGGTTCGGTCACGGCCTGCGCAGGCTCACGCGATGCGTTCGGCGATGAAGGCTTCGAGCTGGCTCGACGCTTCGGCGAGCGACAGCTTCTGGACCACGGCAAGTTCACTCGACAGCATGCTCTTGGCGCTCTCCAGGACCTCGCGCTCCGTGGCGGCCAGACCCTTCTCGATATCGCGCTTCGACAGCACGCCGATCAGCCGTGCCAGGTCGTAGGCGCTGCCGCCGGCGAGGATGTCCTGCTCCGCCCGGTAACGCGGCGGCCACTGGGTGGGCAGGGACAGATCGGCCTTGGCGAGAGCCTCGTAGACCTGGTCGATCTCGTCGCGACCGACCGTGAGCCGGAGCCCGACTTCCTGGCCCTTGCGCAGGGGGACCAGAACCTCCATGTCACCGCGAACGAAGACGATCTTCAGGTACTTCTGGGTTTCCCCGAGGACTTCCCTTGTCGTCATCTCCTCGACGACACCCGCCCCCTGCGAGGGGTAGACCACGTTGTCACCGACCTGGAATGTCACAGTGGGGCAACGTTACCATAGCCGCCTCGACACGGGAGGCCGCGCAGGCACGGGCGCCTCACCATCATCAGGCGCGCGCGGGTCTGGCCTTGCCCGGCAGCGTGACGACCTTCACGCTCTTGCCCTCGAGACGCGCCTCGATCTCGCGGATGCGGTCGCGGATCTGCGCGGCGCGCTCGAAGTCGAGGTCCTCGGACGCCTTCCACATCTCGATCTCGAGCTGCGCGAGCTCCTGCTTGAGGTCGTCGAAGAGCAGCTCGCGCTCCCAGGGGTCCAGATCGGCCTTCGTGCCCTCCGCGGTCTCACCCTCGCCCTCGCCCCGGATCACTTGGTGGATGCGCTTCCGGATCGTCTCCGGGGTGATGTCGTGCTCGACGTTGAACGCCAGTTGCTTGTCGCGGCGACGGGTGGTCTCGTCGATGGCACCCCGCATGGCGTCGCTGATCTCGTCGGCGTACAGGAAGACCTCGCCGTTGACGTTGCGCGCCGCCCGGCCGATGGTCTGGATGAGCGAACGAACGCTCCTGAGGAAGCCGGTCTTGTCGGCATCGAGGATCGCGACCAGGCTCACCTCGGGCAGGTCGAGGCCCTCGCGAAGCAGGTTGATCCCTACCAGGACGTCGAAGTGTCCCAACCGGAGATCGCGGATGATGACCTGGCGTTCGACCGCGTCGATATCGGAGTGCATGTAGCGCACGCGCACCCCCTTCTCGGCCAGGTACTCCGTGAGGTCCTCGGCCATCTTCTTGGTGAGGGTGGTGACGAGCACACGCTCGTTCTGCTTGGCCCGCTCGCGGACGGCGAACATCAGGTCGTCGATCTGACCGCGGCTGGGCTTGACCGTGACCTTGGGATCGACCAGTCCGGTGGGGCGGATGACCTGCTCGACGGTCTTGTCGCTCAGGCGCGACTCCTGATCGGCGGGGGTGGCGGAGACGAACACCACCTGTCCGACCCGTGCGAAGAACTCTTCCTCCCGCAGAGGACGGTTGTCGAGGGCCGCGGGGAGCCGGAAGCCGTAGTCGACCAGGGTCTGCTTACGGGCACGGTCGCCGTTGTACATGCCGCGGATCTGCGGCACCATCACGTGCGACTCGTCCATGAAGGTGACGAAGTCGTCGGGGAAGTAGTCGAGCAGCGTGTTGGGGGGCTCGCCCGGCTTCCGCGCCTCCAGATAGCGCGAGTAGTTCTCGATGCCGCTGCAATACCCGAGCGTGCGGAGCATCTCCAGGTCGTAGAGCGTGCGCTCCCGCAGACGCTGCGCCTCGATGAGCTTGCCGGCCTTCTCGAACAGCGCCAGGCGTTCGTGCAGGTCGGCCTCGATCTGTTCGACCGCCGGCTGGAGCTTGTCGAACGGGGTCACGTAGTGCTTGGCGGGGAAGACCATGGCGCGCTCGAGCTCGCTGGTCTCGTCGCCGGTGACGGGATCGAGCATGGTCAAGCGATCGACCTCGTCGCCCCACAGCTCGACCCGGAGAGGCTGCTCCTCGTACGCCGCCCACACCTCGATCACGTCGCCGCGGGCGCGGAAGCGACCGGGAGCGAGCTCGATGTCGTTGCGCTCGTACTGCTGGGTGACCAGGGTCTCCAGGATGGCGTCGCGTCCAACGCCGCGCCCGACTTCCAGGATGAGGTGGAGCCGCTGATACTCGTCGGGCGACCCCAGCCCGTAGATCGCCGACACCGAAGCAACCACGATGACGTCGTCGCGAGTCAGCAGGCTGCGGGTGGTGGAGTGGCGCAACCTCTCCAGCTCCATGTTGATGTTGGCATCCTTCTCGATGAACAGGTCGCGCGCCGGCACGTATGCTTCGGGCTGGTAGTAGTCGTAGTAGCTGATGAAGAACTCGACCGCCGCGCTGGGGAAGTAGTCCCTGAACTCTGCTGCGAGCTGGGCGGTCAGGATCTTGTTCGGGGCCAGGATCAAGGCCGGGCGCTGGATACGCTCGATGATCTTGGCCATGGAGAAGGTCTTGCCGGTGCCCGTCGCTCCCAGCAGCGTCTGGAAGCGGAGCCCGTCGCCCAGGCCCTCGGTGATCCCATCGATGGCCTGCGGCTGGTCGCCCCGCGGTTCGTAGGGGGAGTGCACCTCGAGCGGCATATCCTAAGAGTTTAAGGTATCGATGCGTCTGCCGGGCTCGCCCGGCCGACGTCCGCAGGCGCGGCGCAGGCGCGGTGCAGGCGACCCGCTCAGCCGGCGATCGGTGCCACGTCGAACGACCGGAACTGGCGTTCGAACAGCTCGCGATAGAGCCCGCCTTCGTTCAGCAGCGCCCGGTGGCTACCCCGTTGCACGATGCGGCCGCCGTCCATCACCAGCAGCATGTCCGCCCCCTGCACCGTGGACAGCCGGTGGGCGATCACGAAGGTGGTGCGCCCCTGCATCAGGCGCTCCAACGCCGCCTGAACGGACGCCTCCGACTCGCTGTCGAGCGAGCTGGTGGCCTCGTCGAGGATCAGGATGCGCGGGTCCTTGAGGAGCGCGCGCGCGATAGCCACCCGCTGACGTTGTCCGCCCGACAGCTTCACGCCGCGCTCGCCGACGAGCGTGCCGTAGCCGTCGGGGAACGCGCGGATGAAGCCGTCGGCGTTGGCCGCGCGGGCGGCCTCGGCCACTGCCGCATCGTCGGCGAGGGGCCGGCCGTAGCGGATGTTGTCCGCGATCGAGCCCGAGAAGAGTTGCGTCTCCTGCGGCACGATGCCGACCACACCGCGGAGCTCCCGGGTCGGTAGGCGGCGTAGGTCGACGTCGTCCAGCAGGATCCGGCCCTCGGTCGGGTCGAAGAAGCGCGGGATCAGCGAGACCAGGGTGCTCTTGCCGGCGCCGCTGGGGCCGACCAGGGCGATCACCCTGCCCGGCTCGGCCGTCAGATCGATGCCGTCGAGCACGGGCGCGTCGCCACGGTCGCCGTAGCGGAACCGCACGCCCTCGAAGCGCACCGCACCATATGGCGCGTCGAGGTGGAGCGGCGCTTCCGGCTCGGGCAGGTCGCTGTCCGCGTCGAGCAGCTCGAAGATGCGCTTGGAAGCTCCCAGCGCCTCCTGGAGCTGCGAGTAGAGGCCGGTGAAGGTGCCGATGGAGCCCGCAACGAACACCGTGATGAGCAGGAACGCGATGAGGTCGCCGCCCTTCAGTGAGCCCTGTAGCACCAGGTGGCCCCCGTACCAGAGCACCACGCCGATGCCCGTGAACATCGCCAGGATCACGGTCGGCACGAACAGCGCCCGCACGCGCAGGCGCTCCAGCGCCAGCGCGTAGGAGACGTCGATACCGGCGCCGTAGCGGCGCCGCTCGACGTCCTCGGCGGTGAAGGACTTGACCACCCGCACCCCTTGGATCGCCTCCTCGGCGGTCGCGTTGGCGGCGCCGACGGCGTCCTGGAAGCGGGTGCTGATGCGTCTGAGGCGCCGACCGAAGTAGGCGGCGGCGAGCACCACGGCCGGCACGATGGCGAGCATCACCAGGGTGAGCTTGAAGTTCAGCACCAGCAGCACCACCACGCCGCCCACCAGCGTGATGAGCTGGTTGACGAACTGGGCCAGAGCCTGGGACACAGCGTTCTGGACGGTGCTGATGTCGGAGGTCAGACGCGAGGTGATCTCTCCCGTCTTGCGCTCCTCGAAGAAGCGAACGGACAGGTCGATCACGTGGCCGAAGAGCGTCTTGCGCAGGTCCGCGACCAGCGCCTCGCCCACCAGTCCCAGGTTGTAGGTGCGGACGTAGTTGAACACCGCCTGCAGTGCGAACAACCCGAACAGTAGGGCGACGATGCCGTTCAGGCCGGCTCCACTGCTCCCACCGCCGAAGGCGGTGTTGAACAGGTCGCGGATCAGCAGCGGGAAGGCGAGACCGAACGCGCTGGAGATGCTGACCGCGACGATGCCGACGATGAGGCGAACGCGGTAGGGGCGAGTGAACCCCAGCAACCGCCGGAGCTGGGACAGCTCGAGTCCCGCTACACCCCGGCCGCGCCCCGCGCGACGACCCGAACCGATGACGCTTCGCACAGTCGCAGTGTACTCGGCCCGCACGCCGTTCCGTCGAGCGCTCCGGACGGTACAGTGGCGGCACGGGCCACCGGAACGACCGACCGCCGAGGTGACGACGATGAGCCAAGCGATGCCCAGCGAACCCTTGTGGACGCCGTCGGAAGCGCGCGTGCGGGACGCAGCGATGACCGCGTTCCGTGGGCGGGCCGAGCGTGCGGCCGGTCGCACGTTGCCTGACTACGACGCGCTCCATGCCTGGAGCGTCGAGGACGTGGCGAGCTTCTGGCATTTCTACGCCGAGGACGCCGGCATCCGCTTCGCGGTGCCGCCGGGTCGCATCCTGTCGGACGACCCCATGCCGCACGCGCGCTGGTTCGAAGGCGCGCGTCTGAGCTACGCCCGTGAGCTGCTCTACCCGCGCGCCCTGCAGGACGCGTCCCAGACCGCCGTCATCGGCGTGACCGAGGCGGGTGACGAGGTCAGGTTCGACTTCGCCGAGCTCAGGGTCCTGGTCCGGCGCGCCCAGGACGCGCTGCGGCTCGCAGGTGTGGGGCGCGGCGACGCCGTCGCCGCCTACGCCGCCAACGTGCCCGAGACGCTCGTCGTGCTGCTGGCCTGCGCGGGGGAGGGGATCGTGTTCTCCTCGGCCTCCCCCGACTTCGGGTCCGAGGCGGCCGCGGCGCGCTTCGCGCAGCTCGCTCCCAAGGTGCTGTTCGTCTCGCCGTCGTACCGCTACGGCGGGCGCAGATTCGACACCAGCGACGCGGTGAGGAAGCTGGCGGCGGCCTTGCCCGGACTGCAGGCCGTGGTGGCGCTCCCCTACCCGGGCGAGGGCGTGCCGAACGACTCCCCCGGCACACCCTGGTCGGCGTGGCTCGGGACCGAAGGCGCGGGAGGCGAGCCGCGATGCGAGCCGCTTCCCTTCGACGAACCGCTGTACGTGCTGTACTCCTCGGGCACCACCGGCATGCCCAAAGCGATGGTGCACCGCGCCGGCGGGGCGCTGCTCACCCACCACAAGGAGCACCGCCTCCACAGCGACGTCCGACCCGGGGACGTGGTCTTCTACTACACTACTTGCGGCTGGATGATGTGGAACTGGCTCGCCTCGGCGCTGGCGCAGGCCGCAACGGTCGTCTTGTACGACGGTTCCCCTGCCCACCCCGATCTCGGGGCGTTGTGGCGGCTGGCCGAGCGCCTCGGCATCACGCTGTTCGGCACCAGCGCCCGCTTCATCCACACCTTGCAGGGCCAGGGCGTGCGGCCGGGCAGGAGCGTCGACTTGCGTGCGCTGCGCACGGTGGCTTCGACCGGCTCGCCGCTGTCGCCTTCGGGTTTCGAGTACGTCTACCAACACGTCAAGCGGGACGTGCACCTCGCCAGCATCTCGGGCGGGACCGACATCGTGAGCTGCTTCATGCTGGGCGTCCCGACGCTCCCGGTCTATGCCGGGCAGATCCAGCGGCCCGGCCTCGGGGTCGACCTTTCGGTCTTCGACGAGGGGGGACGCGAGGTGCGGGACGTGCCCGGGGAGCTGGTGTGTCGCCAGCCGCTTCCCTCGATGCCGCTCCGGTTCCTGAACGATCCGGACTTCGAGCGCTACCGCGACGCCTACTTCGCGCGCTTCCCCGGGGTATGGCGCCACGGCGACCGGGTGGAGCGCACCCCGGAGGGCGGGATCGTCGCCCACGGTCGCAGCGATGCCACCCTCAACCCGGGAGGTGTCCGGATCGGCACCGCCGAGCTGTACCGACCACTGGAACATGTCCCGGAGGTGATCGAGGCGGCGGCGGCGGGCCGCCGCTCGGCGGCGGGCGACGAGGAGATCTGGCTGCTGGTGGTGCTTCGGCCCGGCGCGCAGCTCGACGGCGCTCTGGAGGTCGCCATCCGGAGCGCCATCCGGGAGGGCGCCTCGCCGCGCCACGTGCCGCGTCGCATCGTGCAGGTGCCGCAGCTCCCGCGCACGCGAAGCGGCAAATCGATGGAGATGGCGGTGGCTCGACTGGTCAACGGGCTGGAGGTGCCCAACGCGGCGGTCGTGGCCAACCCGGAAGCGCTCGAAGGGATCCGGCAGGCGCTCGACGCGGAGCCGGGACAAGAGCGAGACCCCGCGGCGGAATAGCCGCGCACAACGCCGTCGCGTCGGCGCCGTCATGAACGTGGGGCGCGCCGATCGCGGCGCGCCCCACGGAGCATGCTCGTTCGAAGGTCGGGAGACCCCTTCGCAGCTCAGCCCTTCACGGCCCCGGCCGTGAGCCCGGCCACGATGCGCTGCTGGAAGACGAGCACGAGGATGATCAGCGGCACCGTCACCACGACCGACGCCGCCATGATCTGTGCCCACGGCAACTCGTACTGGCTGGCGCCGCTGAACAGCGCGATGGCGACCGGCACCGTACGGGCGTGGTTGTCGACGGTGAAGGTAAGGGCGAACAGGAACTCGTTCCAGGCCTGGATGAACGCCAGCAGCCCGGCGGTGACGAGCCCGGGAGCCATCACCGGCAGCAGAACGCGGATGAGCGACTGCACCGGGGTGGCGCCATCGACGAACGCCGCCTCCTCCAACTCACGCGGGATCTCCCGCACGAAGCTCGTCAGCACCCACACCGTGAACGGCAGCGTGAACACCATGTAGGACAGAATCAGCCCCCACCAGGTGTTGTAGATGTTCAGCGTCCGGATGAGCACGAACATGCCGCCCAGGATGGCGATCTGGGGGAACATCGAGACACCCAGGATGCCGTAGAAGATGGTGCGCTTGCCGCGGAAGCGGATGCGCCCGAGCGCGTAGGCGGCGGTGCCGCCGATGAGGAGCGACAGGATCGTGGTGAGCCCCGCAACCACCAACGAGTTCGCGAGGTTGCGGGCGAACGGCTGCCCGGTGAAGACTTCGACATAGTTGTGCCACTGCGGGTGCGGAGGCCAGTACACCAGCGGGGTGGCGAACAGCTCGTTCTGGGTCTTGAGCGACGACGAGATCGCCCAGAAGAACGGGAATACCAGGTAGATGAACACCAGGATGACGAGGATGGCGAAGGCAAGCTGGCCCAGGTAGTATCCGACGCCGCGCTTGCGCATCAGTCGACCTCCACGCGCAGGCTGACGACATAGCCGACCACGAAGAGCCCGATGATGAAGAAGATGCCGACGGAGATGGCCGATCCGTAGCCCAGCAGGCCGAAATCGACCAACTGCTGCCTGGCATAGACCGACATCGACATGGTGTTCGGGGTGGTACCTGTCATGACATAGATAGCGTCGAACACGCGGAGCGCGTCGAGCGTTCGGAAGATGAGAGCTACCAGGAGAGCCGGCCTCAGCAACGGCAGCGTGACGCGCACGAAGTTCTGCCATGCCGTGGCGCCGTCGACACGAGCGGCCTCATAGAGCTCGTTGGGGATCGTCTGCAGTCCGGCGAGCAGGAGCAGCGCCATGAACGGCGTCGTCTTCCAGACGTCCACCGAGATCACGGCGGGGAGCATGAGCTTTGGGTTCGCCAGCCAGGCGTAGGGCTTGTCGATCAGATGCAGCTTCATCATGATGTCGTTGATGACGCCGTAGACGTCGTTGTACATCCAGCGCCACATCTGGGCCGACACCACCGTGGGGATCGCCCAGGGGATCAGCATGGCCGTGCGCATGGCGCCGCGGCCGGGGAAGCGAGCATTCACGAGCATCGCGATGCCGAGCCCCAGAACGGTCTCGACGGCAACCGAGGACACCGTGAAGACCACGGTGTTCTGCACCGACCGCCACCATTGCGCGTCCTGCAGGAGGAACTTGAAGTTCAAGAGGCCGACGAACTGAGCCTTCAGCGGGAACTGAAGCATGCTGGTCTGCGTCAGGCTGAGTTGGAACGTGCGGAAGAGCGGGTAGCCCGCCACCAGGAGGATGACGATCAACGAGGGCGCGAGGAAGAGCCAGGCTGTCCTGGCCCGTCGGCCCTCCAGCGATATCCCGGCCTTGACGCGGCGCTTCTTGACGGCGGTCTCTTGCATCGATCACCTCGAGCCGAGCGCACCGAGCGCACACGCCCGACCTATAGAAGGGCGGCCCCTCCCGTGTCGGGAGGGGCCGCAACGGGGGACCGGGATTACCAGCCCGTGCCCTTGATGCGCGTGAGTTGGGCCTTCAGGCCGCTCAACGCCTGGTTCGCCTGCTGCTGGCCGGCGAGGACGTTGTGCACGGCCGTCCAGAATGCGCTGGAGACCTGGTTGTACTTCTGCTTCGTAGCGGTGGCGGGGCGCGCCACGGCACTCGCGAAGACCGGCTTCAGCTGGTGGATGAAGGGGTTCTGCTGCTCGATCTGCGGGTCGTCGTACAGAGCCAGACGCGACGGCAGGAAGCTACCCTGGATGGCGCGTTCCCGCTCGACCTCTGTGCTCGTCAGGTACTTGACGAGATCGGCGGCGGCCGCCGGGTTCTTCGAGAAGCGCGACACGGCGAGCTGCCAGCCACCCAGGGTCGCGGCGTGCTGCCCGTCAGCCGTGGCCGACGGCAACGCGGTCACACCGAACTTGTCCTTGATGGGGCTATCGGCGCTCTGACCGGGACCGTAGGCATAGGGCCAGTTCCGCATGAAGGCGGCGTTGCCGGCCTGCCACACGCCCCGGGCCTCTTCTTCCTGGTAGCTGAGGACTCCAGGAGGCGAGATCGTGCCCACCCAGCTCTTGGCCATGTTGATGGCTTCGGCAGCCTTTTCGTTGTCGATGGTGATGTTGCCCTGTGCGTCGACGATGGTGCCGCCGCCGTAGGAGTAGACCCATTCGAGGGCGTCACAGGTCAGGCCCTCGTAGGCGTTGCCCTGCCAGACGTAGCCCCAGAACTTCGAGTTGCCGGCGGCGCGCTCGCCTGCCTGGATCTTCTGGGCCATGCTGGTGAGCTCGGCCCAGGTGGTGGGTGGCGCGTTGAAGCCGTACTTCTTGAGCAGGTCGGTACGGTAGTAGAGCAGGCCGGCGTCGTTGAACCAGGGCACGGCCACCTGCTTGCCACTCACGTTGTCGTTCTGCGCCAGCGCGGGGATGAAGCCGCTCAGGTCACTCTGGGTGAAGTACTTCGAAAGGTCGACGAAGTAGTCGCCGAGAATGCCGGGCCAGATGACGTCGATCTGGTAGACGTCGATGCTGTCCGACTGCGCGGCAAGCTGCTGCTGATAGAGCGCCAGGCGGTCCGTCGAGGAGTTGGGGGTCGACACCACCACCACGGTGTTGCCCGTCTTCTTCGCCCACGCCTGCGCTTCGTTCGTGCACAGGGTGAGCTCGTTGCCGACGGCTCCGCAGGAGATGTGCAGCGTCACGCCTTGCGCGAGCGCGGCACCTCCGAACAGTCCGCCGACCAGGACTAGAAGAGTCAGCCAGATGCGTTTCATGGGACACCTCGTTTCCGTTATTGCCCGGTGCCGTGAACCTCCCGGCACGGGGATGGACCCCAGAACGACCGACGGAGCACTAACCACACCCGCGTTGTTGCGGCCATGTCCGGCGTGCCTCCGTTCCCCCCGGATGGTCGTCTGCTTGGGATGAACGATACCACGTGCCCGTGGGCGTCGCAACCGGAATACGCTTTGGTATGCGGCGTTCTCCGATGGTATGAGACCCCGGCGCCGGCGGTCAGGCCAGCGGACGGCCGACCATCCGCGTGATCATCTGCTGGAACTCGATCTCGTGGAAGGGCTTCAGCAGCACTTCTGCGCGCGGCCGCCGGGCGCGCCCGAACAGGCCGGTCTTCGGCATCTCGTCCACCAGCACCAGCACCGGCAGGTGGCTGTGACCCGTCTGCCGCCTCAGCTCCTTGACGAGATCCCAGCCGGCTCCGTCCTGATCGTCGACGACCAGCGCCGAAGGGTGGACGTCCGGCAGCATCTCGAGGGCCCCCTCGTAATCGAGAGCGACCTCGACCCGCAGCTGTGCCCGCTGCAACGACAGCCGCAGCAGTCTCTGCAGCGCACTGCTCGGCGATACGGCCAGCACCATCGGGTCCTCGACACGGAAGGGCTGCGCCTCGATGACGGCGAGCGCCTCCAGCTCGAACAGGATGTGGAGCACATGGCGCTCGGTGAGATCGAGTTCGGAGGCGATGGAGCGCGCGGTGCGTTTGCCGTCGACGTAGCCCAGGACCTCCCAGGCGCCGGCGGGCATCTCGACCTTGGTGGGGTCGCCCTTGCGCAGGAAGACGGCGTCGCCTTCGACCACGCCGCCTTCGAACTCGTGCAGACGCTGCGCCACCGCCATGAGCAGGCTCATGGCGTCCACGGAGTGGTGGGTTGGGGCCTGCGAGGCCCAGCCGGACCGCTCGGCGAAGTTGAACTGGCCGTCGGACCAGCTCAGCAGCTCCGAAACCACCTCCAGCACCTGGCGCTCGAGCGCGCGCCGAAGGTCGTCCTCGTCGATCAGCCCCATCTCCACGGCCATGAGTCCGAGCGGCGTGCCGGCGTTCTCGACGTGCTGGCGCCGGAGGATCTCCTGGACCTCATGGGTGGTGAGCAGGTCCATGCGCACCAGGATCTCGCCAAGGTGAACGCCCGGCGAGATGTGGGCGTACTGGATGCCGCCCTGCTCGAAGTAGATGCGTGTGCGCGCCTGGCCCCGCATGACGGTGAGGATGCCCGCCTTCTGGCCGGTGGCGATGATCTGGAACACGTCCGAGAGCGGGACGTTGCGCAGGCTGCCTTCGATCATCCTGCGGTCAACCGCCCTCGGTGAAGAGCGCGCCCCGTGTGGCTGCGGCGGGGAGACCCAGGTGGAGGTACGCCGCCTCGGTGGCGACACGCCCACGCGAGGTGCGCTGGAGCAGACCGCGTTGGATCAAGAAGGGCTCGTAGACCTCCTCGATGGTGGCCCGGTCCTCCCCGACCGCCGTCGCCAGCGTGTCCAGCCCCACCGGACCGCCGGCGAACTTCTCGACCAGGGCGCGCAGGATGGTGCGGTCGCGCCGGTCGAGCCCGGCGTCGTCGATGCCCAGCGCACCGAGCGCCGCGCCGGTGCGATCGAGCGTGATGCGCGGTTCGCCGGCGACGTCGGCGAAATCCCGCACGCGCCTGAGCAGGCGCTTGGCGATACGCATGGTGCCGCGCGCGCGGCGTCCGATCTCCAGCGCCGCCCCCGGCTCGAGCACGAACCCCAGCCGCTCGGCGTCGCGGGCGACCGCCTCGGCCAGCTCGCGGTCGGCGTAGTAGTCCAGGTGCTCGATGATGCCGAAGCGACTGCGCAGGGGGCCTGTGATCAGGCCCGGCCGCGTGGTGGCTCCGACCAGCGTGAAACGCGGCAGATCGAGCCGGATCGAACGTGCGGCGGGGCCCTGCCCCAGCACGATGTCGATCTTGAAGTCCTCCATGGCGGGATACAGGTGCTCCTCGGCCACGCGGCCCAGCCGGTGGATCTCATCGATGAACAGCACGTCTCCGTCCTCGAGGGCATTGGTGAGGATGGCGGCGAGGTCGCCCGGCTTCTCGATGGCCGGACCGCTGGTCACGCGGATGCCGACGCCGAGCTCGGTGGCGATGATGTGGGCGAGCGTGGTCTTGCCGAGCCCCGGAGGGCCATAGAGCAGCACGTGGTCGAGCGGCTCCTCACGATTGCGGGCCGCTTCCAGGTAGACCTCGAGCTTCTTCTTGAGCCGTCCCTGCCCGACGTACTCCGCCAGCGAAGCCGGCCGCAAACGCGCGTCGTCCACGCAAACACACTAGCATGCGCTCCCGTAGGCCCAACATGCGTAACCTTACGGTGGCGGGCGCTCCGGCGCGCCGCGCCCGGGCGCGGCGGAGCACGGTTGCGAGTCGCCCGCGGAGCCGGGGCCCTAACCCCCCGCGGCGTCGTGCGCGGTGATGCGCTCAAGGGTATCGAGGCCCTCGAGGATGTGGGGTCCGTCCGGGAAGGAGACATGGACCCGGGGGCGGCCGGGGAGCAGGTAGATCGCGCCGTCGGGATCGACGACCTCGCGGCTGCCGGGCACCGCCAGCAGAGGCCGCCGCACCCCCTCCAGGAAGCGCTCGCGTTGCTCGCGAGCCAGACCGACGAGGTGGCGACGGAACAGGGGCTGACGTGACAGCGCGACCTCCGGCCAGGCGCCGGCGAACCAGCGCTGCGCGACCCACGCCGCCTGCACCAGCGTCCCGGCGGCCATCGCCCACCACGCGCCGTCGACGCCGAGGGGCGTGCGCAGCGCCAGCAGCCATGCCACCGGCAGCGTGACCAGCCAGCGCCCCACGAAGGTGCCCCACAGCGCGGGCCTGGTGTCGCCGGCGCCCCTCAACGCCCCCGAGAGGACCATGAACACCGCCAGCACCGGCTGGGCCAACGCGTTGATGCGTAGGTAGCTGATGCCGGCGCGCACCACGACGGCGTTGCCGCTGGGCTCGAACAGCTCGATCCACAGTGGCGCCCCGAGCAGCAGCACCAGGCCCACCGACGACATCACGGCCAGCCCCACGAACAGCGCGGCGTGGGCGCGCCGCCACGCCTGGGCGACCTGCCAGGCACCGAGAGCGCGGCCCACCAGGCTGGTGGCCGCCACGCTCAGGGCGACGCCCGGCATGTACGCCAGCGATTCGATCTGGATGCCGATCGCCAGGGCTGCCGCCCCCAGCGTGCCGGCCGGCGTGGAGGTCACCACCCGCAACAGCACGAGCCGGGACAGGGCGTACGCGAGGCCCTGCAGGCCGGCCGGCATGCCGATGGCGAGGATGGTGCGGAAACGCTGCACGTCGGGGCGCAACGGGCCGCGCCCGCGCCGCAGCACGGTGCGGCCCCGGAGGAACAGGATGAGGCCGATCGCGGCGCCGACCGACCAGGCCGCCACCGTTCCCAGGCCCGCGCCGGGCACGCCGAGGGCCGGTAGCGGTCCCGGCCCGAACATGAACAGGTAATCGAAGACCACGTTGAGGAGGTTGATGCCGCCGCCGAGCAGCAGCGGCGTCAGGGTGTCCCCGGCTCCCTGCCACAGGCTGGCCAGGCCGAGGTTCACGAACAGCGCGGCGGTGCCGAGGAACAGGATCCGCAGGTAGCCGACGCCGAGCGACACGGCCTGGGGGTCGCCCGACGAGTTCATGAAGGCCAGCAGGGGGTGGGCCGCGAACCAGCCCAGCGCACCGATCGCCAGGGCCGCGAGCACCCCGAGCACGAGCGTCTGGCGGGCGATCTCCGCCAGCTCGTCGTCGTCGTTCGCGCCCCGGGCCTGAGCGGCCAGCGCCATCCCGCCTGCGGTCACCATCTGCGCGACGAGGGTGACGAGCAGGGCGACGCTGCTGGCGAAGCCTACGGCGGCGACCGGGATAGCGCCCAGACGGCCCGCCATGAACACGTCGACGACGTTGACGAGCGTCTGCAACAGATTCGTGGCGATGACGGGCAGGGCCAGACGGGCGACCGGGCGGAGCAGCGAGCGTAGCGACGCGGGGGCCGTCATGTGCGCCATGCTACGGCGCAAGCGGCCCGGCGCGGCGGTGCTAGCGTGGGCGCCATGGACGTCCGAACCGCCGCTCCGGCCGGCCCGACCGGGCCCGCCACACGGGCCCGCCTGCTCGTCTCCTGCCCCGACAGGCCGGGTATCGTCGCCGCCGTCTCGAGCTTCCTCGCCGGGCACGGCGCCAACATCCTGGACGCCGATCAGCACAGCAGCGATCCTCGTAGCGGTGGAACCTTCTCCATGCGCATGGCGTTCGAGTTGCCGCGGGGCGTGGGTGCGCTGGAGGCGCTGCGCGGAGCGTTCGCACGCACGGTGGCCGAACCCTTCGACATGCGCTGGCGCCTGACGGACGCGCGCCGGCCCTACCATCGGGCCTACGAGCGCGGCGTGAAGCTCATCGGAGCCACCGCCCACGACGTCACCGACGAGCTCGACGAAGGACCGATCATCGAGCAGGACGTCGTGCGCGTGACCCACCGGCAGTCGGTGCCCGATCTGCAGCGGCTCGGCCGTGAGATCGAGCGGACGGTGCTGGCGCGCGCGGTGACGCTCCACCTCGAGGACCGGATCCTGGTCCAGGGGAACAAGACCATCGTGTTCGACTGAGGCGGCGGAGCTGCGGTACGCTTGCGGGTGGCGTCGCGACGGAGTCCCGGCCACGGCAGCGTGCCGCTCTCGCGCGGCAGGGTGCCGTCCAGGGCGGCGCAGGCGCCGGAGGTTAGCGCATGCAGACGTATCGGATTCGCATCGGAGATCAGCAACGCGATCTCCAGGTGGTCAACGTCGGAGCGGTGTCCGTGGCCCTGCTGAACCTGCTGGGCGACACGACGCTGACGGAGGCAGCGGCCGCGGAGCTGGCCAAGCGCATCCCGCCCGAGGTGGAGACGCTGGTGACGCCCGAGGTCAAGGCCGTTCCGCTCGCCCACGCCATCAGCGTGCGGACGGGCATCCCCTACGTGGTCGCCCGGAAGACGGAGAAGCCCTACATGGTCGGCGCGGTCAAGCGGACGGTCACCAGCATCACCACCGGCAAGCCACAGGAGCTGGTGATCGATGGTGCCGACATCGAGCGCCTGCGCTCCAGGCGCGTGGCCATCGTCGACGACGTGGTCAGCACCGGCGGTACCTTGCAGGGGCTGCGTGACCTCCTGACCGAGGTGGGAGCCGAGGTGGTGGCGACCCTGGCGGTGTTCACGGAGGGGAGCGAACGGGCAGACGTGGTGGCGCTGGGCCATCTGCCGCTGTACCCGTCCCAGCCGGACGCCTAGCGGGAGCGGTGCCGGTACCGCTAGCGGAGGCCCGACCCAGACGGCAGATCGACCGTCCGGTGCGACGTGATATGGTGGCCTGGAACGGTGAGCGCAACGCATCCCCGGAAGGTCGGACGCCATGCCCCCTGAACCCAAGGAGCTGATCCGCGAGCGGCTCGACATCGCGGACGTGATCGGCGAGCTGGTGGCGCTGAAGCCGGCCGGCCGGGGTCAGATGAAGGGACTGTGCCCGTTCCACAGCGAGAAGACGCCGTCCTTCCACGTCCACGTGGATCGAGGCTTCTACTACTGCTTCGGCTGCCACGCCAAGGGGGACGTCTTCGACTTCGTGATGCAGACCCAGGGCGTCGAGTTCGGCGAGGCCCTGCGGATGCTGGGCGAACGCGCCGGCGTCGAGGTGGGCCGTCCGACGCCGAAGGACGGCCGCCGACGCGACCTGTTCGACGTCAACGCGCTGGCGCTGGCCTACTTCAGGGCGCAACTGGAGGGGGACGCCCTGTCCTACCTGCGGGGTCGAGGCCTGAGTGACGGCAGCATCGAGACGTTCGAGCTGGGGTTCGCGCCGGACGGCTGGGACGGGTTGCTGCGCCATGCCCTGACCAAGGGGGTTCGCGACGAGGACCTGATGGCGGTGGGCCTGCTGAGTGAGAACGAGCGCGGCCGGCGCTACGACCGCTTCCGCAACCGCGTCATGTTCCCCATCAAGGACGGCATGGGGCGCGTGGTCGGCTTCGCCGGGCGGGTGCTCGACGACGCTCTCCCGAAGTACCTGAACACCCCGGAGACCGAGCTGTTCCGGAAGGCGGAGCTTCTCTACGGGCTCGACCGCGCGCGCCCCGCCATCCGCAAGAGCGGCGAGACCATCGTGGTCGAAGGCTACATGGACGTCATCGCACTGCACCAGACCGGCTTCGAGAACGCCGTCGCCGCGTTGGGAGCGGCGCTCACGGAGCGACAGGCCGAGCAGCTGGCGCGTCTCGACGCCAAGCGCGTGTACCTGGCCTTCGACGCCGACGAGGCGGGGCAGCGCGCCGTGCTGTCCGGGCTCGATCAGGCCGTCGGGCGCCGCTTGCTGGTGAGGGCGGTTCAGGTGCCGCACGGGAAGGACCCGGCGGATGCGGTGCTCGGGGGGCACGCGGACGCCTTCCGTGCAGCGCTCGGGACCGGTCTCTCGGAGGTGGAGTTCCGCTTCCGCAGAGTGCTGGAGCGTTTCGATGCGAACGCCCTCGAGGGGCAGCGCTCCATCCTCGAGGAGCTCGCTCCGGTGCTGGTGCCGCGCGACGTGTTCGACCCGGTGGCCACCGAGATGCGGCGCCTGGTGATCGACCACCTGGGCATGGACGAGGGCCGGTTGGATGCCTGGATCCAGGCGAACCAGCGGCATCAGCGTCCGCTGTCGGCGACCCAGGTCCGGGGGATGCGGCGCAGGCACGTCGAGGTGTCGCAGGTGCGCGCCCTCGAGCTCGAGGTCGTGGCGCTGCTCCTGAGCCGAGGAGGGGCCCTACGCGAGCGTCTCGAGGCGGCCCTGGCCGCCCTGCCGAGCGAGCTCGAGGACTCCGCGCTTCGCCAACTGGAGGCGCTGGCGGTCGAGTACCGGGGCGATGCCGAGCGCGTGCTGTTGGCCTACCGCGAGCGCGAGGAGGGCGCGTTGGTGTTCGAGCGGGTGCTGGCGCTGTCCCGCGATGCCGAGGCGCGCCTCGATCTCGACGCGGCGCTACGACAGGCCCTGTCGCGGCTACGCGAGCTCCATCTGGAGAGTCAGAAGGAGACCTCGCGGACACGCCTGCTGGAGCGTCGTGAGGAACTCGGCCGACTGTTGGAGGCCCCCGGCACCAGCAGCGAGCGTCTCCCCGATCTCTACGCGGAGCTGCAGCAGATCCAGGCCATGCTGTCGGCGCGCGAGGCGGAGCGCCGCACGCGCGTTCCCGCGCGCCGCACGCGCGGCAAGCGCCGCCACTAGCGGACCCTAGCGGTCCGCGGACCCGGCCGACGTCGGGTCCGTCCGAGCGGCCGAAGACCGCCCTCGGGACCCCCGCCGCAACGAGCGCAGCCGCTCGGCGGCCCCCGCCAGCGCCGCCCGATCACCTTCGGTGAGCCCCCAGCGTCCGAGCAGGAGCGCGCCGTCGGCGATGCACCGCGCTGCGGCGCCGTCGCCGGCGCGAAGCGCCCGGTCCGCGGCGGCGGCCGCGTCCGTCAGACGCCGGTCGGGCGCAGGTGGCGCGCCTTCGTCACCGGCGCCGGGCAGTGGGAGCGCCAGCCGCAGCGCTTCGGAGGGCTCGAGCTTGAGCAAGCCTCCGCCCAACGCGTGTCCCTCGAGCTCGGCGCTGAGCTCGGTCAGCGACGTGAGCGCCGCCAGCGCCAGCAACACGGACGTGCCGGCCGGCACGCCCGGCCGGAGTCGGACGGCGTGCAGGGTATTGCACACCGCGGCGCCGGCGTCGTTGACCGCCAGCCGCGGCGCTCCGCCGCTCATGGCCGTGAGGGCGAGGTCGGGCGGCTCGGTCCGGGTCACCCGGAACCACGGTCGGCGCCGGCGTACTTTGGCGCGCGCCGGCACGCCGCGCTCGACGCCGGCTGCGAGATAACGGGCCACGGCGTCGTCGTCCGGACGGGAGGGCGCGAGCAGGTAGCCGCTCGCGCCGTGCTCGCCGCCGTAACGCCAGTCGTCGTCGGTGACCCGAAGGCCCCGCAACGCCCGGCCGCGGAAGAGCGAACGGCGCAGCTGCTCGGGGGGCAGCCCGAGCGACTCGGCCCGCGCCGGCGACAGGTGGAAGTAGTCGTTGTGTCCGGTGACGTAGCCGATGCTCACGCTCGCCCAGTCCCCCAGGCGTGCGTAGCCGGGTTCGCCGGAGAGGCCCTCCAGCAGGCCGTGGGTGGCCGGCGGCAGCCAGGCGTGGTGGAGCCGCGCGCCGCCCCGGACCATGGCGTCGGCGTCGAGGGGCAGGCGGGGCATGCCGTCCAGCCCCCGAGCGAGGGCGTCCATCGAGCCGAGGCGGGCGACGCTGAAGCCGCGGAACGGCTCGCCGCGGCCGTCGGCCAGCAGCAGCACCGTGCCCTGGTCCAGGGCGGGGAAGAGGGCCGACTCGAAGAGCACGAAGGTGACCGCGGCGAAGTGGGTGCGCAGGTGCTCCAACACCGGCCGCGCGTAGCGCGCGTGTCCGACCTCGCTGGGAAGGACCAGCGCCAGTCGCCCGCCGGGGCGCAAGAAGCCGCCGGCGTGGAGGACGAACGCGGCCCAGCTCGAAGCCATGGTGTCCAGACGGACCCCGGCCCGGGCCGCAACGGCACTGGCGCGCTCGCGCCGGGTACGCTCCATGCGCTGGAAACGAACGAACGGCGGATTGCCGAGCACCGCGTCGAACGCCGGCCAGCGCTCCGGGGCCAGGGCCAGGAAGTCGTCGACGTGGATGTGGGCGTCCCCGTCGCCGACGCTCCGAAGGCGGTCCGCGGCTTCCCGGGCGGCCTCCGCGCGCACCTCGATGCCGGTCACGTCGCCGGCGCAGCCGCCGAGCTGGCGCACGCGCCGCGCCGCCTCGACGAGGAAGACGCCGTCCCCGGCGGCGGGGTCGAGCGCGCGCTCGCCACGGCGCCGCAACGCCCAGTCGCTGAGCGCTCGAGCCACGGGAGGCGGGGTATAGTATGCGCCGACGGACTTCGGTCCGTTCGGAGATCCGTAGGAGGGGTCCCGGCTCACGCCGGAGTCTACCTGAGCTTCCGCCCGGTGGCGGGTGCCGAGGGGGCTGCGGGGGAGTTGCGTCCCGATTGACACGCAATCTTGGCGGTTGTTATGGTTGGTCGGAAACGTCAAAGGGGTAGAATGTACCGCGTTCAACGCGGTTTTTTGTGCCTCACGTAGCGATCCGGATCCATTCACGACAGCCTGTCGTAACCCGCGGTGACGCGGGGCGGAAGGAGGGCTGGTTGGAAGCTCAGGGTGAACGACTCCTGCAGGACCTCGTGACCCAGGAGAAGAGCCTGGTCGCCAAGGTCGAGGAGGCGCGCAAGCAGGCTTCGGAGATCGTTACCGAGGCTCAGGAGGAAGCGCGTCGCATCCTCGAGGGCGCACGAGAGAAGGCCGAGACTCTCGCCAGGAAGGAAGCCGACCAGGGCGCCAAGGAAGCGGAAACCGCGCGGGAGGACATCGTCCACTCGGCGCAGGAGACCGCGGCCAGGCTCGAGGCGCAGGCGCGTGCCGGCAAGGACGAGGCGGTAGCGCTGGTGATGGAGCGGGTCTTGCCATGATCGCCAAGATGGAGCAGCTCCTGGTCGTCGGGCGGCGCTCGGCGGCCAAGGACGTGCTCGTCAGTCTGCAGAGTCTGGGCGTGGTTCAGGTCGTGCCGCTCGAGCCCGGGGGAGAGGACGCGCTCCGCCCCGTCAAGCTCGAGGGGGACGACCTGCGGCACAAGGAGTTGTGGGACTTCCTCGTCTCACGTTCCGGGGCCCTGCTGGACGCCCTCGAGATACGAGACGAAGGCCCCGTGGCGCGCGGTGAGGGGGGCGTCGATCCGGATGCTCTCCAGAAGGAGCTGGCGCCGGTCGGGGACCAGATCGACCGGTTGATCGCCGAGCGTGCCGACGCGCGCGACGAGTTCGAGCTGACGCAGGCGTACCTCGCCGTGTTCCGCCAGCTGGCGCCCATGATGGCCCAACTCGAGGAGTCCAGTTACCTGGCCGGAGCCGCCTTCCTCGTTGCGGACGGCGACTATCCGGCCCTGGAAGAGGCGCTCGACGAGGAGCTCGACGGCGGCTACGCGCTCGCCTGGCAGCGTCACGGAGCCGACCGCCTGGTGGTGGCGGCCGCACTGGCGCGCGACCTGACACGCCTGCGCACGACCTTCACCCGCCTGGGCCACTCCGAGATCGCCCTGCCGGAGCGCTACCACGACCTCGGCATCGCCAAGGCGGCGCATGTGATGGAGGAGCGGTCGCAGACGCTCCCCAGGCGCATCGCGTCGATCCATGAGGAGCTCGACAAGCTCGCCGGCCAGCACGGCCGCCGCCTGCGTTCGATCGCCCAGGTGGCGCACAACCACCAGGCGCGCTTCGAGCGGTTCCAGGACCTGCTGGAGGGGCGCTATGGTTTCGCCCTCTCGGGCTGGGTCCCCGCCGGGGACGCCGGCCGGGTGGTCGAGGCGCTGCGCAAGCAGTTCGCGGAGCAGATCCGGGTGACCAGCCGACCGGCCGACGAACACCACGACCGCGGCGTGCCCGTGAAGCTCGACAACCCCGCCTGGGTGCGTCCCTTCCAGGGCTTGCTGGCCCTGTTCGAGCCGCCCCGTTACGGCAGCTTCGACCCTAGCTGGACGCTTGCGGTGTTCTTCCCGCTGTTCTTCGGTCTGCAGGTCGGCGACATCGGCTACGGGTTGCTGTTCGGCGCGGTCGGCCTGTGGTTGCGAAGGCGCGGCGCGGCCGGCAAGAACGTCGATACCGGCCCCATCCACATCATCATCCCCGCTCGCATCCTGCGGCCGTTGAGCACGGTGGTGTTCTGGCTCGCGGGTTGGACGATCCTGTTCGGGTTCGTCTACGGGGAGTTCTTCGGCAACCTGTTCGAACGCTTCCCGGCCGCGCACCCGCTGTTCTACACGCTGGCGCATGGGACCGGGCATCACGAGGGCGTGATCCCCATCCTGCTCTTGCGTGTCGAGGTGTTCGGACCGCTGCTGCTGGTGTCCACATTGTTCGGCGTGCTCCAGGTGCTGGGCGGATGGCTGATCCGGGTCATCTACGCCCTGCGCCACGGCGAGAGCTTGCACGTGTACGAGGCGCTGGGAATGCTGACCGGGCTGGTGGCGGTGGTGCTGTTCGCCACGGCCTATCAGACGCACACCGTGAATCCGGTGGTGGTGACGCTCACGCTGGTGCTGCTGGCCGGCTTCGTGGTGTTCACGATCCTGGCCAAGAACGGCCTGATGGTGCTCGAGCTCATCTCCAACGGCGGGCACATCCTGAGCTACTTGCGGATCTTCGCGGTCGGGCTGGCTTCGGCCTTGATCGCCAACCTGTCGATCGACCTCGGCTACTCGCTCGGCGGCGTGCTCCCCATCGTGGGCCCCGTCCTGGGCATCCTGGTCGGCGCCGTCGTCCTGTTCATCGCGCTGGCCCTGACGATCATCAGCGATACGCTCCAGCCGCTCCGACTTCACTACGTCGAGTTCTTCACCAAGTTCGGTTTCTACGATGAGAGTGGTCGTCCCTACCGACCCTTCCGTCTCCTAGGAGGAAAGTCATGAACAAGCTCGCCAAGGTTCTGGGAGTCCTTGCCCTCTTCGCCGTCGTCGCCGGGACCGCCTTCGCACAGGGTGCGGCTGCCACGGGTGGCGATATCGGCATGGGCCTGCTGGGCGTGGGCGCCGGGCTGGCCATCGGCCTCGCCGGCATCGGCGTGGGGATCGCGCAGGGCTACATCGGCAGTGCCGGCCTGGGCACCATCACGGAGAAGCCCGAGGCCTTCGGCCAGGTGCTGATCTTCCTGGTGATCCCCGAGACCATCATCATCTTCGGCTTCGTGATCGCCTTCTTCCTGTACGGCAAGATGGGCTGAGCACGTGTCCGATCTGGCTGCTCTGCTCGAGAAGGAAGCGAGCACGGAGATCGAGTCCATCCTCTCCGAGGCGCGTGGCCGCGCCTCGGAGGTGGTTGCGGACGCTCGCCAGGAGGCCGACGCCCTGGTGGGTGCACGGGAGCGCCAGGCTGCCGGGCTCCGGAGCGCTGCCATCACGCGTGCCCGCTCCAGTGCCCAGCTCGAAGCGTCCTCGTTGCAGCTCCGTGCCCAGCACGACGGTGTCGAGGCAGTGTTCGAGGAGGCGCGTGAGCGCCTGAGTGCGCTGGTCTCCGATGCCGATGCCTACCCGGCCGTGCTGAAGAAGCTGCTCGTCGAGGCCCTGGAGGATCTCGACGCCGGCGAGGTGCAGGCGGTCATCGTTCATCCGGACGAGCGCGGCTACCTCGACAGTGTCGCCAAGGAGTTGTTGCGGACGGCCGAGGTGATTCCCGACGCGACCATCCGGGGCGGCGTGCGACTGCGCCTCAAGGGCAACAACACCATCGAGAACTCGCTGTTCGAGCGCTTGGAGGTGCTGCGGGCCGAACTCGCGTCGGAGGTCTCCGAGGCGCTCTTCGGCGCATCGCGGGAGCGCTAGGATGTCGACCGACTACGGCTACATCAACGCGCGCGTGCGCGGCATGAAGACCAAGCTCCTGGGGCCGGAGTTCTACTCCGAGGCTCTGGAGGCCAGTGACTTCCGCGCGTTCGTATCGGTGCTCGGACAGTCGCGCTACATGCGCGGGCTGGAGGAAGCGCAGGCTCGCTATCAGGGGTTGCGCGCGGTCGACGACGCCCTCGCCAGGGACTTCTTCGCTACCACGCGAAGTCTGTTGGGAGCCGCGGACGGCACGCCGGGCCAGCTGATGGAGCTGCTGCTGCTGCGTTACGACCGGGAGAACATCAAGACCATCGCGCGAGCCAAGCACGCCGGCAAGACGGTCGAGGAGATCCTCGGGTCGCTGTTCCCGGCGGGCTCGCTGAAGCCGGCCGTACTGGAGGAGGTCGCCGCGACGCCCGACATGGCCGCGGCGGCGCAGGCCCTGACGCTCGCAAGGACGCCTCTGAAGGGGGCGTTCTCGCGGGCAGTAGCCCGCTACCAGACCGACGGCGACCTGTACGCGTTGGAGCTTGCCATCGACCGGGCCTACTACCAGGTCCTGATGCAGCGGCTGCGCAGGACCAACGCGCCCACGAGCTTCATGCGCCACATCGTGCGCGAGATCGACGCCACCAACCTGCGGACCGCGCTGAAGCTGCGGGGCGCGGCGGAGAGCCCGGAGGAGATCTTCATCCCGGGAGGGCGCGAGATCGACCGTGCCCTGTTCGAGGGCGTCCGCACGGACGTCTCGAAGGGCGCGCTGCAGGCGTTGTCGGGCACGGCATTCGCCGGGGTGGCGGAGACCGACAGCCTGGCCGGAGCCGAGCAGAAGGTGCGGGAGGTGCTGGATGCCAGCGCCCGCGCCGCCGCCTCGGACCCGCTCGGGCCGGGCGTGGTGGTTCGCTTCCTGCGCCTGAAGGAGGCCGAGGTGGCGAGGCTGCGATTGCTCGCGCGCGGCGCCTTCTACGGCGTGCCCCGCGACGCGCTGGAAAGGGAGCTCGGCCATGCCTAAGATGGTCGTAGTCACCGACAGCGAGACGGCGGCGGGCTTCCGCCTGGCCGGCGTGGAGGTACGCGAAGCGACCGCCGACGGGGCGAAGGCGGCCCTGGAGGACCTCATCGGCTCCGACGAATACGGCCTGGTGGTCGTGGACGAGGGGTTGATCCCCGATCCGATCGCGGCGAGCGAGCGAGCCATGCGCGGCCGCGAGCTGCCGGTGGTGCTGCCGCTGCCCAGCCTGGGCGGCGCCTTCGACGAGGGCGACGACGCCGTCGCCTACATGAAGTCCCTGGTACGCGACGCCATCGGGTTCGACATCAAGCTGGAGTGAGAGCAGGAGGGCTTACGTGGCCATTGAAGGAACCATTCAACGCATCTCCGGCCCGGCGGTGATCGCCCAGGGGATGATGGGCGCACGCATGTACGACATCGTCCGGGTCGGCGAGGAGAAGCTGGTCGGCGAGATCATCCGGCTCGACGGCAACAACGCCTTCGTGCAGGTCTACGAGGATACCGGCGGCCTGATGGTGGGGGAGCCGGTCGTATCGACCGGTCTACCTCTTGCCGTCGAGCTGGGACCCGGCATGCTCAACGGGATCTTCGACGGTATCCAGCGGCCGCTCGACAAGCTGCACGAGAGCTCGGGGACCTACATCGACCGCGGGCTGGTCGTGAACGCCCTGTCGCAGGATGCCAAGTGGCAGTTCACGCCGCAGGTCGCGAAGGGCGACGAGGTGGAGCAGGGGCAGGTCCTGGGGACCGTGCCCGAGTTCGCGTTCACCCACAAGATCCTGGTGCCGCCGGGCAAGGGCGGGGTCATCAAGAGCATCGTCAGCGAGGGCGAGTATACGGTCCAGGACACCATCGCGACGCTGGAGGACGGTACCGAGTTGCGGCTCGCCCACACCTGGCCGGTGCGGCAGGCGCGGCCGGTGAAGCGCAAGCTCGATCCGGTGACTCCGTTCCTCACCGGCATGCGGATCCTGGACGTGCTGTTTCCGCTCACGATGGGCGGCACCGCCGCGATCCCCGGACCCTTCGGATCCGGCAAGACGGTCACCCAGCAGTCGGTGGCCAAGTACGGCAACGCCGATATCGTCGTCTACGTCGGTTGCGGTGAGCGCGGCAACGAGATGACCGACGTGCTGGTGGAGTTCCCGGAGCTCGAGGACCCGCAGACCGGCAACCCGTTGATGCACCGTACCGTGCTCATCGCCAACACCTCCAACATGCCGGTGGCGGCGCGCGAGGCGAGCATCTACACCGGCATCACGCTGGCCGAGTACTTCCGCGACATGGGCTATTCGGTGTCGATCATGGCGGACTCCACCAGTCGCTGGGCCGAGGCGCTGCGCGAGATCTCCTCGCGGCTCGAGGAGATGCCGGCCGAGGAGGGCTACCCTCCCTACCTGGCCTCACGCCTTGCGGCGTTCTACGAGCGCGGCGGCCGCGTCGACACGCTGGCCGGCGAACAGGGGGCGGTGTCGATCATCGGTGCCGTCAGCCCGGCCGGCGGCGACTTCTCCGAGCCCGTCACGCAGTCGACGCTGCGCATCACGGGGTGCTTCTGGGCGCTGGATGCCTCGCTGGCGCGGCGCCGCCACTTCCCGGCGATCAACTGGAACCGCTCCTACTCGCTGTTCACCGACATCCTCGACGACTGGTACGCCGAGAACGTAGCCGAGGACTACACCGAGCTGCGCGGCAGGGCCGTGGATCTGCTGCAGCGCGAGAGCGACCTGCAGGAGGTCGTTCAGCTCGTTGGCCCGGACGCGCTGCAGGATCAGGAGCGTCTGGTGATCGAGGCCGGCCGCATCCTGAGACAGAACTTCCTGCAACAGAACGGCTTCGATCCGGTCGACGCCTCGTGCACCTTGCACAAGGCCTACGGCATGCTCCAGATGATGCTGCGCTTCTACGAGGATGCCCAGCAGGCCCTGCAGGCGGGAGCGACGGTCGACGACGTGCTGCAGGCCCCGGTGATCGAGAAGATCAACCGCTCGCGCTACGTGGCCGAGGACGAGTTCGATGCCTACAAGGACGGCGTGATGAGTGAACTGTCCCGGGGCTTCGGCGTGGCCGCCTGAGGCCGGAGAGGGAGCATGAGCAAGAACCTGTTGAAGAAGGAGTACACCGACGTCAGCTACGTCTCCGGGCCGCTGCTCTATTTGCAGAACGCGCCGGACCTGAGCTACAACGCCATCGTTCGCATCAAAGACGGTAGCGGACGGATTCGTGGCGGCCAGGTGATCGAGGTCTCGACCGAGTACACGGTGCTCCAGGTGTTCGAGGAGACGTCGGGCATCGACCTGTCCAGCACCACGGTCAGTCTGGTCGAGAACGTCGCGCGGCTGGGGGTGTCGCGCGAGATGATCGGGCGCCGCTTCAACGGCGCCGGCGAGCCCATCGACGGCCTTCCCGCGGTGGTGGCGGACAAGCGTCTTCCCATCGGTGGTGCGCCCATCAACCCGGTGGCCCGCCGCAAGCCGGAGGAGTTCATCCAGACCGGCATCTCCACCATCGATACCCTCATCAGCCTGGTTCGTGGGCAGAAGCTGCCCATCTTCTCCGGCTCGGGCCTCCCCGCCAACCAGCTGGCCGCGCAGATCGCCCGCCAGGCCACGGTCGTCGGCGAGGAGAGCGAGTTCGCGGTGGTCTTCGCGGCCATGGGGGTGACGCAGCGCGAGCTGACGTACTTCACCCAGGAGTTCGAACGTACCGGTGCGCTCGCGCGCAGCGTGCTGTTCCTGAACAAGGCCGACGATCCCGCCGTCGAGCGTCTGCTGACGCCCAAGATGGCGCTGACCGCCGCCGAGTATCTGGCCTTCGAGCACGACTACCACGTGCTGGTCATCCTCACCGACATGACCAACTACTGTGAGGCCCTGCGCGAGATCGGCGGGGCCCGCGAGGAGATCCCGGGCCGTCGCGGGTACCCCGGCTACATGTACACCGACCTGGCGTCGATCTACGAGCGCGCCGGCGTGGTGGAGGGGCGGGCCGGATCGGTCACCCAGTTGCCGATCCTGAGCATGCCTGACGACGACGTCACCCACCCCATCCCCGACCTCACCGGCTACATCACCGAGGGCCAGATCTACCTGGCGCGGGATCTGCACAACAAGGGCGTGTACCCCCCCATCAACCCCGGCCCCAGCCTGAGCCGGCTGATGAACAACGGCATCGGCGAGGGCAAGACGCGCAAGGACCACAAGAACGTCTCCGACCAGCTCCAGGCCGCCTACGCCAACGGCCTCGACCTCCGCCGGCTGGTGGCGATCACGGGCGAGGACGCCCTGTCGGACAACGACAAGCTCTACCTGGCCTTCGCCGACGACTTCGAGAAGCACTTCATCCACCAGGGCCAGGGCGAGCGCACCGTCGAGGACTCGCTGAACATCGCCTGGGCGACGCTCTCCAAGCTCCCCAAGAGCGAGCTCACGCGCCTCGCGACCGACCAGATCGACAAGTACTACGGCGCCAAGATGGAGGAGCTCTGGGGAGCGGCCAAGAAGGACCGGCTCTAGGGAGGCGTTTCGATGGCCGAGCAGATCGCCCCCACTCGTTCGAACCTGCTTCAACGCCGCGACCAGCGCAAGCTGGCGGTCCGCGGGGCGGACCTCCTGAAGCGCAAGCGCGACGCACTGGTGGCCGAGTTCTTCGACCTCGTCAAGACTTCGCTGGAAGCGCGCCGCAGGCTTGCCGAAGCGAGCCGCGAGGCCTACTTCGCGCTGTTCCTGGCCAATGCTTGGGACGGGCCCGAGGCGGTGTCCAGCCTGGGACTGGCGGAGGGCCGCTCGCTCGACGTGCCGGTGACGGTCGAGAACATCTTCGGCGTCAAGGTACCGCAGGTGCAGCCGCCCACGTTCGACACCCGCATGGCGTTCTCTCCGGTGGGCGCCGGCGCCCAGACGCTGGCGGCCGCACGGGAGTTCCGCAAGCTGACCGAGGCCATCGTCAATGTGGCCGCCACCGAGACGCGCCTGCGGCGTATCGGCGAGGAGATCAAGAAGACCAACCGGCGCGTCAACGCGCTGGAGCAGCTCGTCATCCCCAACATCAACGGCGAGATCCGGCAGATCCGCAGCGTGCTCGATCAGCGCGCGCTCGAGGAGGTCACGGTGCTCAAACGCATCAAGGCCAAGCTCGAGGTGCGCGAGGAGGCGCGCGAGGCGGCGCGCGGGGCCTAGCACCTCGCCGGCCGACGGGCCGGTGTGAGGGACGAGAACGGGCCGGCCGCGAGGTCGGCCCGTTCTCGTGGCGAGCCCACGGCTGGCCGCGCGGCCGCGCCCTCGTTGTACTCGCTGCCGGGTTTACAGACATGCGCGGGGACGGTAGCATGACGGGCACCACACCGTAGTCTCATCTTGGGAATGTAGGGGAAGAGAGGTGTCGTATGCGCAAGCTGGCATGGCTTGCAACGCTCGTGACGCTCGTGGTCGGCAGCACCGCGCTGGCCCAGCAGAGCCTTCTGGACAAGGTCAAGGCCCGTGGCACGCTCGTCTGCGGGGTCAACAACCAGCTCCCCGGCTTCGGTAGCGTCGACGCCAACGGGTCCTTCGTGGGCTTCGATGTCGACTTCTGCCGTGCTATCGCGGCCGCCGTGCTGGGCGACGCCGGCAAGGTCCAGTACCGCCCGTTGTCGGCTCAGGAGCGCTTCACGGCGGTCCAGACCGGCGAGGTCGACGTGCTCATCCGCAACACGACCTGGACCAGCAGCCGGGACAGCACCGTCGGCATGGAGTTCGCGCCGACCACGTTCTACGACGGTCAGGGTTTCCTGGTGCGCTCCGACTCCGGCATCAACACCCTGCAGGACCTCGAAGGCCGGAAGATCTGCGTGCAGTCCGGCACCACCACCGAGAAGAACCTGGCGGACGTGCTCGGCGCCCTCAACGTGAGCTTCACGCCGGTCATCTACGAGAATCCCGACCAGGCCTCGTCGGCCTACGACAACGGCGCCTGCGATGCGTTCACCTCGGACAAGTCGCAGCTCGCCAGCCGCAAGACCACGCTGCGCGACCCCGGCGCCCACAAGATCCTGGATGCCACCATCTCCAAGGAGCCCCTGGGTCCGGCCGTGCTCGATGGTGACTCGACCTGGTTCGACGCGGTCAAGTGGATCGTCTTCGGTGTGATCACGGCCGAGGAGTACGGCATCACATCGCAGAACGTGGAGAACGTCGCCAAGACCTCTCAGAACCCCACCGTGCGGCGCATGCTGGGCGTCGAGGGTGACAACATCACGGGCCTGGGCCTGCCGGCCGACGGCATCCTGCAGGCCATCAAGCAGGTGGGCAACTACGCCGAGATCTACAACCGCAACCTCGGTCCGGGAACACAGTTCAACATCCCTCGCGGGTTGAACAAGCTCTACACCAACGGTGGCATCCTGTACGCGCCGCCTTTCCGTTGAGTACGCCTGCCTGACATGTCGATGCCCACGAAGGCACCATGGGGGACGCGTGCGAACGCGTCCCCCATGGGTTCGGGACGGGGCCGGCGCGGCCCCGTGCGGGCACGATCCCGACTCGTACGCGGACGGTCCGCGGCATGAGCACCCGGTCGGGAACGCGCGTCCCGTTCTACCGCAACGTCAAGACCCTCGGACTGCTGGCCCAGCTCGTGTTCGCCGCGGTCGTCGTGGCGGCGGCGGCCATCGTCTATCACAACGTGAGCTCGGCCCTCGCCCGCTCCCACATCCCCGCGGATTTCTCGTTCTTGCGAGTACGGGCCGGCATCCCCATCGCCGAGACGCCGATCCCGTACACGCCCGCCGACAGCTACGCCCGGGCGTTCCTGATCGGGGTGCTCAACACCCTCAAGGTGGCGTTGGTCGGTGTGCTGCTGGCCTCCGTGCTCGGGGTCGTGATCGGTGTCATGCGTTTGTCGGCGAACTGGTTGCTTCGGCAGCTCGCCAACCTCTACGTCGAGACCATCCGCAACACGCCGTTGGCTGTGCAGATCGTGTTCTGGTACACCGCCATCCTCACCCCCTTGCCGCCGCGCATCTTGAGCGCGGTGCGCTGGCCGGGCGGCGTGCTCGTGAGCAACCAGGGCGTGGCCCTACCCTGGCTCTACCCCTCGCCGGCTTTCGCGAGCTGGCTTCCCTACCTGGGGGTGGCTGCGGTGCTCGGCAGCGCGGCCTTCGTGGTGCGCCGCCGCCAGCTACGGCGAGCCGATCGGCCGGGGAACGCGCTCGGCCCGGCCCTGCTGGTGGCGCTGGCCTTGGCAGCGATCGGCTACCTGCTCTCCGGCACGACACCGCTGCCGCGCGGCACGGCTACCAGCTTCCGCCAGGTCAGCGGCATCGCCACCGTGTTCGTGGACGCCAACGGCGACGGCAAGGTCGACGACGGCGAGCGCAGGCTCGCCTTCACCCCGGTCGTCGTGCGCGTCGCCAAGGGTGTGCTCACCACACAGACGCAGGATCTGTCGGAGTCCCGGCGCATCGACTACGGGCGCTTCCGTTTCCCGCCACTCCGGCAAGGGGAGTACGCCAAGGCCACGGTGGTGTTCGCGGATCCGGCCCGAGCCGCCGGATTGTCGATCGCCTACCTCCACCAGCCCTACCAGGGCATCGTCTACCGGGACGCCAACGGTAACGGTCGCTTCGACCCCGGTGAGGAGCTGTCCTCCAGCGGGGCGACGAAGCGCGGCTACGCCGTCGGGCTGCGGCTGACGGTGGAAGGCTTCCGCCGACGGCTGGTGACCGACCGGGGCGGCCTGGCGCGCATCCCGCGCTTCACCACCGGCGCGGCGCAGGCATCGACGACCGGCGGTGGGGGCGCCAACATGAGCCCTGCCCAGCTCTTCGCCGCGCCCGCGCAGGCCCCGGCAGCGGGCGAGCCGCCTGCCCTGGATGCGCGTTTCGAGCTGCCGGCACCGCGCCCGGTCGTCGTGAGCCGGCCCACCATCCCCATCAGCACCTACTTCGGCGGCATCACGCTTTCGAGCAACTACCTGGCGCTGCTGCTGGGGTTGGTCATCTACACCGCCAGCTTCATCGCCGAGATCGTGCGCGGCGGCATCCAGGCGGTACCGGGCGGTCAACGCGAGGCGGCCAAGGCGTTGGGCCTCAGCGATCTCCAGACCTTCCGCCTGGTCGTGTTTCCGCAGGCGCTGCGCATCATCCTTCCCCCCATGATCAGCCAGTATCTCAACCTCACCAAGAACTCCTCGCTGGCGCCCCTGGCCGCCTACGTGGAGCTGTTCGCCATCACCACCATCATCGCGTCGCAGACGGGCGCGAGCGTTCCGGTGACGATCATGTTGATCGCGTCGTACATCGTCATCAGCCTGGTCTTCGCCTTCGTCCTCAACCTGGTCAACGCCCGCCTGGCGTTGGTGGAGCGCTGACATGCCGCCCCTGCGCGAGCCCCCGAAGCGACGTCGCGGCGCGCTCGTCTGGCTGCGGACCAACCTGTTCTCGAGTTGGGGCAACGCTCTGGCCTCGCTGCTGAGCATGGGCGTGCTCCTGTACCTGGGCGGCGAGCTCCTCCTCTGGGTGCTCACCCAGGCGCACTGGGGCCCGGTGTGGGCCAACCTGAGGCTGTTCGCCGTCTACCGCTATCCGCCCGAGCTGTTATGGCGTCCCTTCGCGGCGTCCGCCGTGGTGCTGCTGCTGCTCGGCGCGACCGCCGGCGCCGGCCGCCGGAGCGGTGAGTCGATCGCCGGCGGCGTGTTCTGGTGGTTCTTCGGACTCAGCGCGCTGTTGACGCTGGTGGGCCTGGTGGCGTGGCCGGTGGCGCGCTGGGGCTGGCTCGCCGTTGGCGTGGCGGGACTGCTGGGCTATCTGGCGGGCCGCGTCGAGCCGCGCCTGGCGCGCGCTCTTCCCTGGTCATGGGGAGCCTCGCTGGTGATCGTGGTGGTGCTTCTCAACGGCTTCGGCACGGGCGGCGCGCTGCGTTCGGTGAGCACCAAGGAGTGGGGCGGCTTCATGCTGACCCTGGTCCTCTCGATCGTCGGCATCGCCATCAGCTTCCCGCTCGGCATCGCGCTGGCGCTCGGCCGGCGCAGCAAGCTCCCGATCATCCGGGTGGTGTGCGTGGGGTTCATCGAGGTGGTGCGCGGCGCCCCGCTCATCATGTGGTTGTTCATCGCCTCCCTGATGGTGCCGCTCGTGCTCGACGTGAGCCCCAGCGCCGTCGGGCCGTTGTCCAGGGCGATGGTCGCCGTCACGCTGTTCTCCGCGGCGTACATGGCCGAGAACGTGCGCGGTGGGCTGCAGGCCGTTCCCAAGGGGCAGTACGAGGCGGCCCAGGCGCTCGGCCTCTCCGGCTGGCAGCGGACGCGTCTGATCGTCCTGCCGCAGGCCTTGCGGGCCGTGATCCCCGCCATCGTCGGGCAGGCCATCGCCCTGTTCAAGGACACCTCGCTGGTGTTCATCGTGGGCCTGTTCGACTTCTTCAACGTCGGCAACATCGTGGCCAACCAGAGTGCCTCACTACTCGTGCCGGGGGGCGTGCGGCTCGAACTGTCGCTGTTCCTGGCGGTCGTGTACTGGTTCTTCGCCTATCGTATGAGCGCAGCCTCCCGTCAGCTCGAGCGGCGCCTGGGCGTCGGCGAACGGTAGGGTAGTGCGGTGAGGCGGAGCGCGCCCGATCGGGCGGAAGGAGAGACATGACGGAGGAAGCGGTTCTCCGGGGGCCCGTCCGTGCCGACGCGCCGGACGGCGGCTCCCGGATCATCGAGGTGGAGGGTCTGAACAAGTGGTTCGGGGATTTCCACGTGTTGAAGGACATCCATCTGTCGATGAATCGGGGGGAGGTGGTGGTGATCATCGGGCCGTCGGGGTCGGGGAAGTCGACGTTGATCCGGTGCATCAATCGGCTGGAGGAGCATCAGGAGGGGCGCATCGTGGTCGATGGGGTGGAGTTGACCGACGACGTGCGTCATATCGATCAGGTGCGGCGGGAGACGGGGATGGTGTTCCAGCAGTTCAACCTGTTCCCGCATCTGACGGTGTTGGAGAACGTGACGTTGGCGCCGGTGCGGGTGCGTAAGTGGCGGAAGTCGCAGGCTGAGGAGCGGGCGATGTACTTCTTGGAGAAGGTGGGGATCCCGGAGCAGGCGCGGAAGTATCCGGGGCAGTTGTCGGGGGGGCAGCAGCAGCGGGTGGCGATCGCGCGGGCGTTGACGATGGAGCCGAAGGTGATGTTGTTCGATGAGCCGACGAGTGCGTTGGATCCGGAGGTGATCGGGGAGGTGTTGGAGGTGATGGTGACGTTGGCGAAGGAGGGGATGTCGATGGCGGTGGTGACGCATGAGATGGGGTTCGCGCGGGAGGTGGCGGATCGGGTGATCTTCATGGATGCGGGGCAGATCGTGGAGGTTGGCACGCCTGAGCACTTCTTCGAGAATCCTCGTGAGGAACGTACTAGAGCCTTCCTCTCCAAGATCCTCTAGCGGGGAATGTCACAGCCGCCGCGGATGTGTCGCGCCTATGCTGTCGACATGGCGAGCCCCCTTGGCAGCGAGGTCGCGGCATGACCGACGTTCCTCAAGAGAGTAGTGCTGGACGTGGCATGCGCATCGCGGACCTGCTCCGCACGATGGTCGCGAAGGGCGCGTCGGACGTGCACCTGCAGGCCGGCGCTCCGCCTTACATGCGCGTCGACGGCGAGCTGATGCCGTTCGAGGGCGTGCCCACCCTCACCCCCGAGCAGACCGAGCAGATCGCGCTCGCCATGATGAGCGAGAACCAGCGTGAGCTGTTCCGACACCGTCACGAGGTCGACTTCGCCTTCACCATCCCGAACGTGGCGCGCTTCCGCTGCAACGTGCTCCGCCAGCGCGGCTCCGTCGGCGTGGTCATGCGTGTCATCGGTGACGCCATCCCCAGCTTCGAGTCGCTCGGGCTGCCGACCTCCGTCGTGACCGAGTTCGCCAGCCAGCCGCGCGGCCTGATCCTGGTCACCGGGCCCACCGGCTCGGGCAAGACCACCACCCTGGCAGCGATGATCGATTACATCAACCGTCGCTTCGCGCGCAACATCATCACCATCGAGGACCCGATCGAGATCCTCCACAAGAACTACAAGAGCCTGGTCATCCAGCGCGAGATCGGCCTCGACACGGCCGACTTCGTCGGCGCCCTGAAGTACGCCATGCGCCAGGACCCGGACGTCATCATGGTCGGCGAGATGCGCGACAAGGAGACGGTGGAGGCGGCCATCACCGCTGCCCAGACCGGTCACCTGGTCCTCAGCACGTTGCACACCCTCGACGCCATCCGCACGGTCAACCGCGTCATCGACTTCTTCCCGCCGCACGAACGCGGGCAGATCCGCATCATGCTCGCGGAGTCGCTGCTCGGCATCCTCAGCCAACGGCTGCTGCCGCGCGCTGACGGCCCGGGACGGGCGTTGACGATCGAGGTGCTGGTCAACACGCCGCTCATCCGCGATTACATCAAGGACGAGGAGAAGACCCCGCTGATCAAGGAGGCGCTGATGCAGGACAACCTGCGCGGCATGCAGACCTTCGACCAGCACCTGGTCGAGCTCTACCTCGATGGCAGGGTCACGCTCGAAGACGCCACCTTCATGGCGACCAGCCCCCACGAGTTGCGACTGATGATCACGCAGCGCCAGGGTGGGATGGATCCGCGCGAGGAGGAGGAGTTCGACCGGCTCCTCCAGAGCCACCGCGGCCCCTTGGGCTGAGCTGCGTGTGGCGCTCCGAGCGCGCTCGGGTATGCGCTCAGGCGCGCCGCTCCCCGATCAAGGGAACGTTCGGTTCGAACGGTAGCGTGCGGATCGCCCGACCCCACAGGTCGTAGGCGTCCGCAGCGGTGATCTCGGTCTCCACGAAGTCCCCGATCTTGACGGTGCCGTCGGTCTGCACGAGCACCGTTCCGTCCACGTCGGGGGCGTCCGCCGCGCTCCGACCGACGACGGCGCCGGGCTCGTCGCCGTAGCCGTCCACCAGGACCGGCAGGACGCGGCCCACGCGGGCGCGCTGCCGCGCCAGGCTCACGTCGTGCTGGACCTCCATCAGCCTCTCGAAGCGCTCCTGCTTGACCTCCTCGGGGACGGCAGCCGGGAGATCGTTGGCGGCCGCCCCGTCGACCGTGCTGTAGCGGAAGGCGCCGACATGGTCGATCTGCGCCTGCCGCAGGAAGGCCACCAGCAGCTCGAAGTCCTCCTCGGTCTCGCCCGGGAAGCCAACGATGAAGGTCGAGCGCAGCACCAGCTCGGGGCATGCCGCACGCCACGCCTCCAGCGTCCGGAGGTGGCTCTCCGGCCCGCCCGGACGCCGCATCGCCCGCAGCACGCTGGGGCTGGCGTGCTGCAGCGGGACGTCGAGGTAGGGCAACAGCAGCCCCTCGGCCATCAAGGGCAGTAGCTCGGCCACGTGCGGGTGCGGGTAGACGTAGTGGAGCCGCACCCAGGCCCCGAGGCCGCCGAGCTCGCGCGCCAGCTCCGGGAGACGGGCCTCGACCGGGCGGCCCGCGTAGTCGCTGGCGCGGTGGCGCAGATCGCTGCCGTAGGCCCCACTGTCCTGGGCGATGACCAGCAGCTCTCGGGTCCCGGCAGCCACCAGGCGCGTGGCCTCGTGGAGGACATCGGCGGCATCGCGGGAGCGCTGCAGGCCCCGGAGCTGCGGGATGATGCAGAAGCTGCACCGGTGATCGCACCCTTCTGCGATCTTCAGGTAGCTGTAGTGGCGCGGGGTCAGCGAGACCCTCGGTCCGAGCGGCGTTCGCTGGCGCGGCGTTGCGCCGGGGAGCAGGCTCGTGAAGGGGTCGGTGTCGGGTGGGAGCGCCGTCCGGACGGCGCGCATCACGCCGTCGACGTCGGCCTGCCCGGTCACCGCCAGCACCTCGGGATGGCGCGCCATGATGGTGTCCGGGCGCTCCCCCAGACAGCCCGTGACCACGACCCGGCCGTTGGCGTCCAGCGCCTCCCCGATCGCCTGTAGGGATTCCTCCACGGCCGGCGTGATGAAGCCGCAGGTGTTGACCACCACCAGGTCCGCTTCGTCGTAGCCGGCCACGAGCTCGTATCCCTCGGCCCGCAGCTGCGTGAGGATCCGCTCGCTGTCGACGAGGGCCTTGGCGCAACCGAGGCTGACGAACCCGACCCGACCGCTCACGGTCGCGTTCCCGTGGATACCGTCGGGGATGCGTGCGGGCGTGCGCGGCGCCGGAGGAGTGGCCGCAATCGTCCCGCCAGGTACAACGAGCCCGCGACGACCACGCGCGGTGGCGGCCCGTCGGGCCGCTGCGAGGCGCCCTGCGCCGCCAACGTGAGCGCGAGATCGAGCGCACGACCGGGGTCGACCAGGAACCGATCTCCGGGTCGGACGGACGGCGGGTGCTCGCCGAGCGCCGCCTCGGTGAGCACGACCGCCGCTGCGCTGCGCTCCAGCGCCGCCAGCGTGGCGGCCGCCTGCTTGCGGGCGAGCGCGCCGAACAGCAGCACGAAGCCGGGCTCCAGGTCGGCGGCCAGGGCTTCGGCAGCGGCCGGGTCGTGCGCGCCATCGAGCAGCACTTCGCAACCCCGGACCCGGTAGCGTTCACCCCGGCCCGGCAGGGGGGGTGCGGCGATGCCTGTGGCCACCGCCTCTTCGGGCGCGCCGAGCAGCCGTAGGGCGGCGGCCGCGAGGCGGGCGTTGGCGGTGCGGGTCGTACCGATGGCGCGCCCCAGCGCCGGAAGGTCGAACAGTGGCTGCCCCGACGATTCGATGAACAGCGGCGCCCCCAGCCGCCGTGCCTCGGCGCGAACCACCTTCAGGGCGTCGCCGCGCGCTCCGGTCACGGCTGGGATCCCGGGTCGCAGGGCACCCGCCTTGTCGCGAGCGATGCTGTCGAGATCGGGCCCGAGCGTCTCCAGATGATCGGGCGTGACGTTGGTCAGGACCACCAGACGCACGCCCGTCAGCGCACGCGTGGCGTCGCGGGCCCCGCCGACGCCGGCTTCGACGACCGCCCAGCGCAGCCGGGCGCGCGCGAAGGCGGTGAGCGCCAGCGCCAGCGTCCACTCGAAGAAGGCGGGCGCCGGCACGATCGCGAGCCGCTGCGCCCGTGCCGCGAAGCGTCGCACCGTCTCCCGTGACACAGGCTTCCCGTCCACGCTCACGCGCTCGCGGAAGTCCTCCACGTGCGGCGACACGAAGCGACCGCAGGGCTCGCCCCAGGCACGCAGCCCGGCGTCCACCATGGCGGTCACGGTCCCCTTCCCGTTGGTGCCGACCACGTGGACCACGTGGTCGGGCGACGGCAGCGCCAGGGCCTCGAGCAGCGCCGCCATGCGTGCGGGGTCGCGTGGCGCCGCTCCGCGCACGCAGGAGTACAGCCAGCTGAGCGCGTCGCGGTAGGAGGGGAGCCCGGGCGAGGGTTCGGGGGTGGCGCTAACCGTCACGGCCCTTGCCGCGCCGCGGCCGCCGCTTGCGCGACCGCCGCCGACGCTTGCCACTGCCGCGACGACCGGAGTCGCCTCCGGAGGGCGCGTCGAAGTCCTGCAACGCGTCCTCCTCGTCGACCTTGACCAGCAGGGCGTCCACGAAGCCGTCGTTGAGGCGCTGGGTGAACTTGAGTAGCAGGTGCGGGGGAGCGCGGTCGACGTAGACCACGTTGCCGCCCGGGTGGAGCAGGTAGGCGACGGCATCGCGGGTTCCCAGGACGGTATCGAGCTCGACCTCGCCGACCCGCTGCACCGTGACGTCCTTGCCCAGCATGGGCACCACCCGGTGCTCGACGTCACCGAGCTCGCGCAGCTCGAGCAGCAGCGAGAGCGGGTCGCGGTAGGGCAGGAGGTAGGGAGCGGTGGCCTGATCGCGCCCTTTGGAGGCCCTCACCAGGCCCTCGTCGGGGTCGAACACCACGTCGAAGCTGCGCTGTCCGGAACGCTCGTTCCAGTCCTCCCGGAAGCGCTGACTGACGCGCTCGCTGGCGGTGCAGCGGCTGCGCTGGACGACGCTGCTGCTTCCCAGCGGCCCCTGGAACTGGGCCCGTCCCTCGAGCAGCGTGGAGCGGCCGCGGTGGAGGGTCTTGAGTTCGTGGCTACCGACCGGTTTGCCCTTGAGGGTCAAGCGGTAGCTGCACACCTCGACGGCCATGCAATAACCTACCACGCGCCCGCCCGAGCCCCATCGGGCCCGTCTGTGACGGTCCCGCACGGGGCTCGTGGGTATCCTGCTGTGGGGCCGTGCGCGCGGAGGCCCCGGAAGGAGGGATGCCGGTGGGCGAGAAACGGTTGGGATGCCGGCAACAGGCCTGGGGACGCGTGCACGGTCGGGAGGCGTCGCTGTTCACACTGCGCAATCGTGCCGGCATGGTCGCTCGGCTGAGCGACTTCGGCGGCACGCTGGTGGGGCTCGAGCTTCCCGCGACCGCGGGTGAAGCGGTGGACGTCGTCCTGGGCTTCGACCGGGTGAACGGGGCCGTGGGGGAGGCCTACGCGCAGGAGCAGCCCTATCTGGGGGCGCTCATCGGAAGGGTGGCCAACCGCATCGGCGGTGCCTCGTTCGAGCTCGATGGGCGCCGGGTGACGCTCGAAGCCAATGACGGCGAGAACTCGTTGCACAGCGGACCGACGGGCTTCCACACCCGTGTGTGGGCCGCGCGGGCGCTGGACGACGCGGACGCGCCCGGGGTGGCGCTCGAGTACCGCTCGGAGGACGGGGAGGGAGGCTTCCCCGGGGCTGTGGTGGCGCGCGCTGCGTACCGCCTGGGGCCGGGTCGCGCTCTTCGTCTGGAGCTGAGTGCCGTGAGCGACGCCCTCACTCCGGTGAGTCTCACGCACCACCCCTACTTCAACCTGGCCGGCCACGCGTCGGGCGACGTGCTGGAGCACCGACTGACGCTGTTCGCGGAGCGCTTCACGCCGACCGGACCCGACCTCGTCCCGACCGGAGAGGTGCTGGACGTGGCCGACACTGCGTTCGACTTCCGGCACCCCAAGGCGCTCGGCCGCGACCTCGGCCGTCCGGCGGTGGCCGGCGGCTATGACGTGAATGTGGTGGTGTCGGGGACCCCCGGAACGCTGCGCCCGGCGGCGCGGTTGAGCGATCCCGCCACGGGCCGGACGCTCGAGGTCTGGACCACGCAGCCGGCGCTGCAGCTCTATACCGGCAACGGCCTCAACGGCAACCTGGTGGGGAAGGGCGGCGTCCGCTACGCCCGCCACGCGGGGGTTGCGCTGGAGGCTCAGGCGTACCCCAATGCCGTCAACACACCGCACTTCCCGCCGGTGTGGCTACGGCCCGGTGAGACCTACCGTCAGGTGGTGGAGTACCGCTTCCCCGGGCAGCGCGGCTAGAAGGGAAGGTCGCTCAGCTCCAGCCTGGACAGGTCGGCGGTCGACTTGCCCTGCCTGAGGATGTTGATGAGCAACTGCACCAACGACGGCTCGAGCTCACGGCCGCTGCGCGCCTCCAACGCCTTCTCGACCTCGCGCATCGGCATCGCCTGGCCCCGCTCGCTGGAGAGCATGTCGAAGACATCGGCGACGGCCACGATGCGCGCCAGCAAGGGGATCTGCTCCTTGCGCAGCCCACCCGGGAAACCGGAACCATCCCAGTTCTCGTGGTGGGCGCGGATGCCCTCGGAGGCCGGACGGAGCAGGCCCGCCGAGGCCACCAGGTTGGCACCGCGCTGCGGATGCTCCATGTCCTCGATCGACAGATCCAGACCCGCCCCGAGCTTGCCGATGTCGTGCAGCATGGCGGCGAAGTACAGATCTGCCAGCTCGTGGTTGGGGAGCTCCAGGGTGCGTCCGAGCGCCAGCGCGTAGGCGGTGACGCGCTCGGCGTGCCCGAGCTGCGCGAAGTCCTGCGCCTCCATGGCTTGCACGAAGGCCCGCGTGAACTCCACCAGGCTGAGCTTGGTGCGGCGCAGCTCGAAGGCCTGACTCTGTGCCTCGCCCAGGATCGAGCCCCAGCGAGCCGTGAGCCGCAACTCGTCATCATCGAATGCCGCTCCGGCGTGACGATGCAGCACCAGCGAGCCGTGCCGGACGAAGCGACCCGCTACCGGCACCACCAGGCTGCTGGTGGCGTTGCGAAGGCCGAGCTCGCCGAAGGCCGAGCGCATCTCGGCCGTGTTCGGCGTGAACAGTTCCGACACCAGGTTCCCGATGAGCCGTGGCCCGGGCTCCCGCCATGGGCCATGATCCGGCGTGAGCGTCAACATCGAGGGGCTGTAGCCATGTACGGCCTCGAAGGCGTACGCGCCGCGCTCGTTGCCGCGCACGACGTAGCCGCGCACGTCGCCCGGGAGCGTGCGTACCAGGCCGCGCAGCGATTCGGCACTGCGTTCGTCGGCGCGAGGCAAGCTCAGCAGCCGCTCGATCGCCCCGAGCAGGTCCGGGCCCGCACCACCTTCCGAGGAGGAGAAGAGGCGTCTGAACACGTCATCCCTTCGGGTCGGGTCGACCCCTTCCGACCGTGCCCGGAGTGTACTCCCGCACTGGGGTCGGGCACTAAGGAAATGCTTACACGGGGCCGTCCGGCGACCCTCGGGGGCCGCCTTGCGTAAGCTCGGGGGAGGAGGTCGCATGGACCACGTCGACATCTTCGAGGCCGCTCCCCGCTCCCCGGGGGCCTTGCTTCGCATCCGTGCCGAGGCAGGCGCGATCGAGGCCCGCTACGAGCGCGCGCGGGTCCGCGTCGAGGCGGTGAGCGGCGGCATCGCGCGGGTCCGGCTGGCGGAGGCGGCGTTCGCGCCGGCCAGGACGTGGGATGGCGTACGGTCCGGGTTGCCGCCCGCCGACGCCGCCGTCGGCGAGACCGACGGGGGCGCCGTCCTCGAGCTCGACGGGATGCGGGTGGCGCTCGAAGGCGATGGTGCGGTCCTGGCGGTGCGCGGCGCGGATGGCGCGACCTGGCTGGCGTCGACGGAGCCCGCTCGCTGGGGGCGCGCACGCCTCGATCGGCTGCGCATTCCGCATCGCGACGGCGACGCCTTGCCGGCCGGCAACGACGGCGTCGTGCTGCGCCAGTCCTTCCAGCTCGACCCGGAGGACCGGCTGTGGGGGTTCGGGCAGCGTACCGGAGGGCTCGATCGGCGCGGCCGCAGCCTCACGAACTGGACCTCCGACACCTTCGGGATCGCCCACCACCGCGGCACCGACAACCTGTACCAGGCGCAGCCGTTGTTCCTGGCCGCGAAGCCCGGCCGTGCCTTCGGAGCGTTCCTTCACGTCAGCCATTTCAGCCGCTTCGACGCCGGAGCCGGCCATCCCGATCGCCTGACGATCGACGCGCTCGGCGCCGAGCTGGACCTGTTCCTGTTCGCCGGTCCCACGCCCGCCGCCGTCGTGGAGCAACTCACCCGCCTGACCGGCAGGCCGCTGCTGCCGCCGGTCTGGGCGCTCGGTTTCCATCAATCACGCTGGGGATATGCCAGCGCCGACGAGGTGGTCGCGCTGGTCGACACCTTCCGTGCGCGGGAGTTGCCGCTCGACGCTGTCCACCTCGATATCGACTACATGCGCGGCTTCCGCTCGTTCACCTGGGACCCGCAGCGCTTCCCCGATCCGAAGGCGTTCGCCGAGCGGGTGCACGAGCGCGGCGCGCGCCTGGTCGCGATCATCGACCCGGGCATCAAGGACGAACCGGGCGCCGGCTACGGCGTCGCGGACGAGCTCCTGGCGCGCGGCTACGCGCTGCGCAACACCGACGGGTCGCCATTGCGGGGCTACGTCTGGCCGGAGCGCGCGCTGTTCCCGGACTTCGCACGGGCCGAGGTGCGCGACTGGTGGGGGGAGCAGCACCGCACCAGCCTGGTCGAGAACGGCGTCGATGGGGTCTGGAACGACATGAACGAGCCAACGGCCTTCGACCGACCGTTCTCCACCGGGGAGGCCCGTGACCGACCCTTCCCGCTCGGTATGCGCCACGGCGGGACCGGCGAGGCCGCCACGCACCTGGAGGTCCGCAACCTCTACGCCGCCCTCGAAGGGCGCGCCACCTTCCAGGGCCTGGCGCGGCACGCGCCCGGGGTCCGGCCGTGGGTGTTGACGCGGTCGGCCTTCCCCGGCAGCCAGACCACCTGCGTCACCTGGATGGGCGACAACAACAGCTGGTGGGAGCACCTGGCGATGAGCGTTCCACAGCTCTTGTCGATGGGGCTGTCGGGGATGCCGCACGCCGGGGTCGACATCGGGGGGTTCTTCGAGAACGCGCGACCCGAGCTGTTCGCCCGCTGGATGGAGCTCGGAGCGTTCTACCCGTTCATGCGCGATCACAGCGCCATGGGTACGCGCGACCAGGAGCCCTGGGCGTTCGGTGAGGAGGTGGAGTCGGTGGCGCGGGAGGCGCTGCGCCTGCGCTATCGACTGCTGCCCTACCTGGTGACGCTGGCGCACCAGGCAGCGGCGAGCGGCGCGCCGTTGATGCGCGCGATGGGTTATGTCTTCCCCGACGTGGAGGCCACGTTCGACGTCGAGGACGCCTTCATGCTCGGGCGCTGGTTGCTGGTCGCGCCGGCGCTGGAGGCGCGCTGTCGCTGGCGGACCGTGGTGCTTCCGCCGGGCCGGTGGCTCGACTTCTGGAGCGGGCGGCCGCTGGCCGACGAGGACGCCGGGAGGTCGCGCCCCGCCGTCGTAGAGGCGGTCCCGGGGCGGCCTCCGTTGCTGTTGCGGGAGGGCGCGTTGCTCCCCTTGGGGGACGAACGCTCCAGTACGGCGACGCCGTTGTCGGAGCTGCGCATCGTGGTGTCGGCGCCCGTGGACGAGAGTGCGTTCGAGGTGGTCGAGGACGACGGACGATCGACGGCCTGGGAGACCGGCGAGGTGGCGCGCACGGCGCTGCGCTCCCGGCGTACGGTCGGCGGGCTGATCGTCGAGATCGGCGCGCGCGAAGGGAGGTACCGTCCGTCGCCCCGGACGCTGGTGGTGGAGCTGCGCCTGGACACCCCCCCGGATCGCGTCGAGCTGGACGGCGCGGCGGTCGAGGCGCGCTGGGACGCCGCTCGTCGATCGGCGGAGATCGCCTGGCAGGACGACGGAAGCGGGCGCACGATCACCGTTCGAGGCGGTCTGGCGGCGTAGGCTGGAAGTGTGGCGCCGCTAGGGGCGGTGCCGCGGTGAGGTGATGATCCGGCGCCCGCTCGCACTCGTAGCCCTGCTGTTGCTCGCGCTCGTGCCGGCGGCGTGCCTGCCCATCCCGAGGGCGTCGCTTCCGCTGACCATTCCCGTGCCGGCATACCGGATGGCGCCGGATGCCGTGGCGGCAGACTACCTGTCGGTTCCGGGCGCCGCCGAGCCGCACACGCCGGCCCGTCTCGATCGTAGCTACGTGCTCCGACTGCGGGCTCCGGAACCGCCCCGCGCGGTGCTCGTGCTGGTACCCGGGCTGTTCGGCGGGGCGGGCAGCCTGGAGATCTTGGGCCGGCAGCTGGTGGCGGCCACGCCCGGCCTGCAGGTGTGGCTCGTCGATCGACGCTCGAACGCGCTGGAGGACCATCGCGGTCTCGAGGCCGCGGCCCGGAGCGGGAACCCGGCAACGGCACTCCGTTACTATCTCGGAGAGGGCGGCGCGGCGCCGACGTTCGCCCCTCCCAAGCCCGATGAGCTGCGTTTCATGGCCTTCTGGGGCCTGCACGTGCACCTCGAGGACCTGGCCCGCGTCATCGATCGCGCTCACCGTGAAGCCGGGACCGTGTACCTCGGCGGCCATTCGTTGGGCGCCAGCCTGGCGGCGCTCTACGCCTCGTACCAGCGCAGCGACGGCCGACCTGGGGCCGACACCATCGCGGGGCTGGTGCTGCTGGACGGAGGCCCCGGCAGGACAGGGACCTTCGAGCTGCCCGATGCCGTCGATGGACGCACCGTCGCGGGCTACACGGTGGTGCCGTCGATCGCGGCGCTCGAATCGGGCCGCGCTTCTCCCTACCTCGGGCCCGGGATCGTGCCGCAACGCATCGTGCGCGCCGCCGTGGTGGCGGCCTATGCCCTCGAGCGCCCCGATGCGTTGGCCCCGCCGGAGCTGGCGGACTTCAGGGTCAGCACGCTGGCGCTGGCCGGGATCGAGGCCGACGACAGCTACGTCGAGTTGCCGACCTTCGCGCCCTCCCTGGGCGAGGCGACCGACGCCGTCACCTCCGGTTACGCGCTGCCGTTCCTGCTGGAGGGCGCCTTCGGGGCGCGCAGTCGCACCGTCACGGGCGTTGCTCCGGGGGCCGACCGGGTCGGCTGGACGGCGGGCGACCCGCCGGAAGCGACCGACCTCCGGGCCTACCTGCGTACCGTGGACGGCCCTCTCACCGACCGGGCCGAGTGGTACTTCCCGGCGCGGCTGTTGATCGACCTGTCGGTCTTGCGTGTCGACCTCGAAGCGGCCCCCGGTTTCGTGCCCACGGCGTCGGTGCGCGTCCCCACGCTGGCGATCGGTGCGGGCCGCGGCATGATCCGCGACCTCGACGGATTCGACGCGTACGCCAACGCCCGGCTGGGCTCCTCGCTGACCCGCTACATCGTTCCCGGCGTGACGCACATCGATCTCATCACTGCACGCTCGGCACCGGTGGTGGTCCTGTTCCAGCGCTGGGCCGGCCTGGACCGACCCTAGGCGGCGACGTCTCGCAGGGCCAGGGCCAGAAGCTCGACGCCCTGATCGATCTCTTTGGCGTCCACCGTGAGGTGGGGGGCGATGCGGATCACGTTGTTGTACAGGCCACCCTTGCCGATCAGCAGGCCGCGACGGCGCGCAGCGCCGAGCAGGGCGTCGGCGCGAACCGGGTCGGGGGCCTTGGAGCCGTCCGGTGCCACGATCTCGAGCGCCTGCATGAGGCCCATGCCGCGCACGTCGCCGACGAACGCGTACGGCGCAGTGGCGTCTTCGAGGCGGGTGCGAAGCCGTAGGCCCTGCCGGTGGGCGTTGTCCGGGAGATCGTGCTGCTCGATGTATTCGAGGGTGGCGAGCGCAGCTGCCATCGACACGGGATTGCCCCCGAAGGTCGAGAAGGTGGTACCGACCAGGGCGTCGGCGACCTCGGGTGTGGCGATGGTGCAGCCGATGGGCGCGCCGTTCGCCATCCCCTTGGCGAACGTCATGATGTCGGGGGAGATGCCCCAGTGATCGATGCCGCACCAGCTCTTGCCCGTCCGGCCCCAGCCGGTCTGCACCTCGTCGACGATCATCAGGCCGCCGGCTTCCCGTACGATCGGCTCGACGCGGCGCAGGTAGTCCCGCGGCAACACCACGAAGCCGCCCACGCCCTGGATAGGCTCGGCCATGAACGCTGCGATGGTGCCGTTGGTGGTCGTCGCCAGCGTCTCCTCCAGATCCTGGATGCACAGGTCGACGAGCTGCGCCTCGCTCAACCCCACGGGAGCGCGGTACGTGTACGGACTGCGCACGTGGCGCACGTCGCCGTCGAACGCGCCCCCCAGCCTCCAGGGGCCGTGCGCGGTCAGGCTCATCGCCTCCATGGTGCGGCCGGCGTAGGCGTGCCTGAGCGTGACGATGGTGCGGTGGCCGGTGGCCATGCGGGCGGCGGTCACGGCCGTCTCGTTGGCCTCGCTACCGCTGGAGGTGAAGAAGCACTTCTGCAGTCGGCCGGGCGTGACGGCGGCCACCCGTTCGGCTACGCGCGCCATGATCTCGTTGAGGTAGAGCGTCGAGGTGTGCTGCACCCGCCGGAGCTGCTCGATCACGCGCGCGTTGACGTCGTCGTTGGCGTGTCCGATCGACACCGTGAGCACGCCCCCGAAGAAATCCAGGTAGGAACGCCCCTCGACGTCCCAGACCGTGTGTCCCTTGGCCCGATCGACCACCAGGGGGTCGTCCCCGTAGTAGGGGTGGACGGCCGGGAAGAGGTAGCGCTGGTGCAACGCCAGCACGTCGTCTCGGGTTCGGGTCGGGTCGGACATCGCGGCCTACCTCCGGATTCAGCGCGCCGGCGCGGTGGAGCATGGGTTCGGCGGTTCAGTCTAGCACCGGCCCCGCTGTGCCGGCCCGCGCCCGCAACGAGCGCACGGCTCGCCCTGGCAGGCGCCGAAACCGTAGACTGGTACGCATGCTGGATCTGAGGTTCATCCGCGAGAACCCCGACGCGGTGCGTCGGGCGATCCGCGCCAAGCAGCTCCCCGAGGCGCTCGACAGCCTCGAGCAGCTGCTCCTGAGCGACGAGGAGCACCGGCTGCTCCGGCGCGACCTGGAGGAGCAGCAGGCGCTCCGCAACGCCAACAGCAAGAGGATCGGGGAGATGAAGCGCAGCGGCGAGGACGCTGGCGAGCTGATGCGTCGGATGGGCGAGGTCGCCGCCGAGGTCAAGCATCTCGAGGAGCGTGACAGGAGCCTGGAGGCGCGCCTCCAGGAGCTCCTGCTGGAGATCCCCAACCTCCCCCACGAGAGCGTTCCGTACGGCGAGAGCGAACACGACAACGTGGTGGTCAAGGAGTGGGGGACGCTGCCCGAGTTCGCCTTCGAGCCGCGTCCCCACTGGGAGCTCGCAACGGAGGCCGGCTGGCTCGATCTCGAAGCCGGCGTGAAGATCACCGGCGCCGGCTTCCCGTTGTTCCGGGGTCCGGGCGCCCGGCTGGTGCGTGCCTTGGAGCGCTTCTTCCTCGACCGCCTCGAGGCTGCCGGTTACACCGAGCTGGTGGTGCCCCTGATGGTCAATGTGGTCTCGGCCACCGCCACGGGCCAGCTGCCCGACAAGGAAGGGCAGATGTACGAGGTGTCGGACGGTTTCTACATGATCCCGACCTCGGAGGTGGCGGTGACCAACCTGCACCGCGACGAGATCCTGGACAGCGAGGCGCTGCCGTTGCGATACGCGGCGTACTCGGCCTGCTTCCGACGGGAGGCCGGCAGCTACGGCAAGGACGTCCGCGGCCTGAACCGCGTGCATCAGTTCGACAAGGTCGAGATGGTGCAGTTCACGCTGCCCGAGCACAGCTACGAGGCGTTGGAGGCCATGACGCGCATCGCGGAGTCGATGCTCGAGGAGCTCGGCCTGGCCTACCGGAAGCTGCTGATGTGCAGCGGTGACATGGGCTTCACGCAGGCCAAGAAGTACGACCTCGAGGCATGGAGCCCCGGTCAGAAGCGCTGGCTGGAGGTGTCTTCGATCAGCAACATCGAGGCCTTCCAGGCGTCCCGCCTCAAGACGCGGGCGCGGCCGGGTGGCGCCCGCGGGAAGGGCCGACCGGGGCCGGTCCATACCCTGAACGGCAGCGCCCTGGCCTTCCCGCGCACGATCGCCGCCATCCTCGAGACGTATCAGGCCGAGGACGGGAGCGTGCGGGTGCCGGAAGCGTTGCGTCCCTACGTGGGGCGGGAACGGTTGGTCTGAGCCGAGGCTTCGGCGTCGAGCGCCGCCAGGCTCAATCCTCGTCGACAGTGCGCGGGACGCGTACGAAGCCGTCCTGGCTGGCGTTGGTGAGGTCCGCGACGCGCTCCCGGTCGAGCGACGGCGTCACCACGTCGGGGCGGCGCGAACGCGCGGGGATGACCGGACGGACCAGCTCGTCTACCCCTTCGGTGTCGACGGCGGCGAGCTGATCGAAGTAGTCGAGCACGCCGGCGACGTCGCGGGCGAGGAGATCGGCTTCGTCCGGCTCCAGCTGCAGCCGGGCTAGCCGCTCCAGGTGCTCCATATCCACGTCGTGGGCGCTCATGGCTGCGATGCTAGCACGGCGCGCCGCGCAGAGCGCTTCTGTCCCGCGCTCCGTGCAGGGCCTGCGAGCGGACTGCCTTCAAGCGAACAGCAGACCGACGTAGTAGAACACCACTACCAACGCCAGCGACGGCAGCAGAGCGGCCGTCCTCACCCGCTTGATGTCGAGCAGGCCGAGCCCCAACGCCACGAGCAGCAGACCCCCGACGCCGTTGACCAGCAGCACACGAGGGTCGTGCGCGGGGTCGGGGATGAGGGTGGTGAACAGCCCGGCGGCCAGGGACAGCCCTCCCTGGTAGACGGCGATGACCAGCACGGAGAAGATCACGCCGAATCCGAAGGTGGTGGCGAGGACCAGTGACGAGAAGCCGTCCAGGGTCGCCTTGAGCAGCAGGAAGCTGGTCTCGCCGCTGAGACCGTTCTGGATGCTGCCGATGAGGGTCAGCGGCCCGACGCAGAACAACAGGGTGGCGGCGACGAAGCCCTCGGTGAAACGCCCCTGCCCCCGGAAGCGACGCTTCAGGGCGGCGCCCACCGCCTCCAGACCTTCCTCCAGGTGCCACCACTCGCCGAGCGCGCCGCCCAGGGCCAGCGCCATCAGGCCGAGGATGATCCCGGGGGGGTGGTCGACGCGCGTGAGGTCGAAGGCGTTGTCGATGCCGATGAAGACCGCGACCAGGCCGATCGCCTGCATCACCACCGTGACGATGCGCTCCGGGAGCCTCCCCCGCAGGGCGAGACCGATCGTTGATCCCAGCAGCACGGTGCCGATGTTGATCAGCGTCCCCGACGTCTGCTGCAGCAAGGTCATGCTGGGCCGGATGCTACCACGGGCCGGCGCCCGGCTCGCGCTCGTGGGGCCGCGTCAGGGTGCGGTGGCCCGGTGCCGCTGCCAGTAGCCCCACAGGAAGGCGCGAGTCGTCAGGCCGCCTTCGTGCACGGCCTTGGCCTCGTCCAGACCGAGGTAGCGGAAGTGCCAGGGCTCGTACATGTAGCACGTCTGCGAGGCGTAGCCCTTGGGGTAGCTCAACGCGAAGCCGAAGCGCCAGGCGTTGGCGTTCACCCAGGCCCCGGTGGGAGTCGACGCCCAGTCCTGGTAGTCCCATGGCGCCTTGCCCCCCTTGGCGCGGATGTCGAGCGTCGTGCCGAGCTGGTGTTCGGAGTGGCCCGGCCGGGCGCTGGACTTCAACGCGTACGCGTAACCGTCGACGCTCACCCAGTACTTGAACGTCGTGACCTGCGTCTGGTAGGAACGGTAGGCGCTCTGCACGGCGATCGGATGGCCCGCCGCGGCGGCCGCCGCGGCCAGGGCCGCGAGGTGAGGGATGACGAGCGAACGCAGCTCGTGCCCGCCGTTGAGCCCGGCCTCGGTGGTGGAGACCAGATCGGGGGGCGCGTAGTCGGCGGGCAGCCGGAAGTGCGTGTCGACCAGCGTGTACCGCCACTGGTCGTAACCCGTGAACGGCGCGGGGGCGTCCGCGACATCGCACGTGGGGAGCGGCGGGACCGGCGTGGTGGCCTGCGCCCAGGCCAAGGAACCCACGAGTGATGCGATCAGGAGGGGGAGAGCGAACGACGCGCGCACGGCAACCACGCTACCACCCGAGGCTGAGCCGTTCGTTAGCCGCCGGCGGTCCCTGCCGGTGCGGCCAGCGGCAGCCGCGACAGCGGGGTGTGGCGCGCGCCGGCGGACCCCAGGTCGCTGCGGAACAGCACCAGCTCGTCGACGCGCCACGCCACCCTGCCGGCGGGGAAGGTCTCCAGGGCGGTAGCGAGCGCATCGCGCGGCGTGCGTCCGAGGCCGGAGACGCGCGCCAGCGTGAGGTGGGGTACGAAGCGCTCGGGGTCCTCCCGTTCGAGTACGGTACCGAGGGCCCGCGTCAGGTCGTGCTGAAGGCGGCTCAGCGCGGTCCCGTCCTGGTCGAGCCCCAGCCACAGGACGCTGGGGCGGCGGGCGGCCGGGAACGCGCCCAGACCCGCCGTGACGCATCGTAGCGGGCGCGCGGTGCGAGCCACACCGGCGATCGCGCGCTCCACCCCGGCGAGGTGGGCGAGCTCGACCTGCCCCAGGAACGCCAGGGTGAGGTGGATGGAGGACGGCGGCACGTACCGTGCCGGCAGCGCCGGCAACGCTTCGGCGAGGTGCCGTTCGGCGCGTTCGGCCTCGTTGCACACGTCGTCGGAGGGTTCCAGCGCCAGGAACAGGCGCTGGCTCACCGGGCGGCGGCCGGCGCGGACGCCCGGTCGGGCCCGAGCGTGGGTGCTCCGGCCGGGATCCGGCCCACGTCGTGAAGGTAGCTCACCACACCGTCCGCCAGCGCCCGGGCCGCTTGTTGCGGCCGCTCCAGGTAAGCGCGGTCGCGGGCGTTGCTGAGATAGCCGAGCTCGACGATCAGGGCCGGCGTGGTGCGCGCGATCGCGTGCCGGAAGCGCCGGGCGTTGAAGGCGTAGTACTCGAGCATGTCGAGCGACACGTTGCGATCGTCATCGCCCAGAGGGCTCCGCGCCAGCACGGCGCGATCGATGTCGAGCTTGAGCAGCGGATCGCGGCCGTTGCGCAGCGGGAGGAAGTGGGCGCTCTTGTAGCCTTCGCGGCTGGGATCGGTGCTGGCGTCGGCGTGCACCGCCAGCAGCAGGTCGGCGCGGTAATGCGGCGGCACGGTGGCGTCGAAGACGTCGACCTTGAAGCCGTCCTGCCGGAGCCGGGCCGCCAGGGCGCGCACCACCGCGTGGTTGACCTGGACTTCCTCGAGCCCCCCGGCGGTGGCCCCGGTCGAGGTACGGAGCTTCGCCAGCTCCCGGGGCATGGCGTTGGCGTCGAGGTGACCGATCTGCAGACCGATCCGGGGCGGCCCGCGCAGGGCATTGACCGCCTGCTCGAGGCCGGAGACGATGGCGGCTGGCGGTGTTCCGCGGCCGGTGACGGCGGCCGACCAGTTCAGCCCCAGCAGCGCCAGCAGCGCCAGCACGAACACGCTCCCGAGCCAACGCCGACGACGCGCGCGCGGCTCGGCCGGCTCGGCGGGGGGCGCGGCCGGCGCCTCGGGCGCAGGCGCGAGCTCCGCGACGCGCGCGCGCGGGTGGCGCGGCGCCCCGAGGATCGGACCTTCCTGGATGGGATCGCGGCCCAGCACGGTACTCAACCTACACGAGGCGCGGGCCCGGATGTCGTGAAAGGGTTCCTGCCGGCGCGGGCGGCGCTAGGGGCGCTCACCGGTCAGCCAGAACATGACGTGCTCGTCGACGTTCTCGAGATGATCGCCGAGTCGCTCGAGGTAGCGCGCCACGGCCAGGAGTTGCGTCGCGCGGCCGATGGTCTCGGGATCCTCGATCATGTAGGTGAGCAGCTCGCGCTGGATCTGTTCGTAGAGCTCGTCGATCTCGCGGTCCATGGCGTGCGCCCGTCGCGCAGCATCGACGTCGGTCTCGGCGACGGCCTTCATGGTGGTGTCGATCATGCTGCCGAGCACTTCGAGGATGCGTTGCATGTCCAGGTACTTCTTCAAGGGCGGCTGCTCGGCCAGCTTGACGGCCGCGCGCGCCACATGCTCGGCGTAGTCGCCGGCGCGCTCGATGTCCGCCAGCGACTGGTAGGCGGCGCCGAGGAAGCGCAGGTCGCGCGCCGCCGGCTGCCGCCGGGCGATCACCGTGAGGATCCTCAGCTCCAGGGTCGCCTGCATGGCATCGATGCGTTCGTCGTTCCTCACGCAGCGCTCCGCCGCGGCGAGGTCGGAGTCGATGAGCGCGGAGCGCGCCAGCTCGCACCCCTCGCGAACCTGGCTGAGCATCCGCACCAGCGAAGCGTTGATGTCCTGGAGATCCTGGTCCAGTTGCGTCATGATGGACGGCCGCATCATACCGTACAGCCTCGCACACGGCGGTCAGCCTTCGGTCAGGTCCGCGGCGCGCGACCGTGGCCGGGCCTGACGCTCACATGACCGGCGCTTCGTATCATGACCGCATGGAGCGCAGCGCGGGCGACCGGCCGGGCCGATGAGCGGGGGCACGGTGCTGTTGGTCGAGGACGACGAGGGCGTGCGCGAGCTGGTCGCCTACCATCTGGCGCGAGCCGGGTTCCTGGTGGTGGAGGCCGAGGACGGCGAACGCGCCTGGGAGCGCCTCGAAGGCGCCGACGCGGTGGTCCTGGACTGGATGCTGCCGGGGGAGTCCGGACTGGCGTGGCTGGCGCGGTTGCGGCGTACCCACGGCCAGGCGCTGCCGGTGCTGATGCTCACCGCCCGGGCCCGTGAGGTGGACCGGGTCGAAGGACTCGAGGGCGGTGCGGACGACTACCTGGTCAAGCCCTTCAGCGCCGCGGAGCTGGTGGCTCGCGTGCGCGCGTTGCTGCGGCGCGTCCCCCGCAGCCGGCGACTCGAGCTGGGCGCGCTCGTCATCGATACCGAACGCGCGCGGGCGACGCTGCGCGAGCGCGAGCTCGAGCTGACGCGGCGCGAGTACGAGCTGCTGACGTTCCTGGCGGCCCACCCCGGCCGCGTGTTCGGTCGTACCGAGCTGCTCGATCGCGTCTGGGGCGAGGACTTCGTGGGATCGGAACGCACCGTGGACCAGCACGTCGCGCAGCTCCGCGCGCGTCTGGGAGCGAGGTGGATCGAGACCGTCCGCGGCCGGGGCTACCGCCTGGCGGAGCCCGAGCGGCTGGACGCCTCGTGATCGGTTCTACCAGCCCGTTGACGGCCCCGCCGGCGACCCCGTCCTTGCTCGACGCCCTCGAGGAGGGCGTGGTCCTGACCGACGGCGAGCGGGTGACGTTCGTCAACCGGTCGGCGTCACAGCTGCTCGAGGTGGACCCTGCGCGTGCGACGGGACAGCCCCTGATCTGGGTGTTGCGCGACCACCGCCTCGAGGCGGCGCTGGAGACCGGGCGTGCGGTCGAGCTGGAGACGCGCGGCCGCTGGGTCCAGGCGGTCCCCGTCGGCGGAGCGCTGCTGCTGCGCGACGTGACCGAGTTGCGACGCGCCGAGGAGAACGCGCGCGAGCTCCTGGCGGTCCTGTCGCACGAGCTGCGCACGCCGGTGACCGCCATCCGGGCGGCCCTCGAGGCCCTGGCGGAAGACCCTCCCGACGGTCTGCGCACCCGTTTCCTGGGGCGGGCGACGCAGGAGGCCGAACGACTGGTGCGGCTGCTCGAGGACCTCACCGTCGAGGTGAGGCCGCCCCGCGAGCGCAGCGTGCTGCTCACGGAGGTCGCGCGGCGGGCGGCCGGGGTCGTCCAACCCGTTCTGCACAGGACCGGCGTGCGCCTGCTCACGGAGCTCCCGCCGCTCGAGCTCTGGGCCGACGAGGACAAGCTGCTGCAGGTGCTCATCAACCTGCTCGAGAACGCCGCCGTTCACGGGCCGAACGGCGGCACGGTGACGCTCGTCGCCCGGGCCGCGGACGGCATGGCGCGCATCGAGGTCTGGGACGAGGGCGAGCCGCTCGACCCGACGCGCGTCGACGAGCTGTTCCAGCCGCACTCGCGGGGACACAGCGCCAAGGCGAAGGGAACCGGCCTGGGCCTGTACATCGTGCGGTCGATCGCGCGCCGATGGGGAGGCGAGGCCTGGGGCGGACCCCGCGGCGCCGTCGAAAGGGTTGGCGGGACGGGGCGAGAGAGTGGCGGTCGCGGCAACGCGTTCGGGTTCAGCGTGCCCTGTGCGCGGCCGGCTGCGGTGGACCGGCCGGGTTGAGTCGGGTGTGCCGATTCGGCGCCGTGCGAGGGCGCACGCGCTGCCTTGCCACCCCTGAGTCGGAATCGGGTCAGTCGCCGTCGGGGACGTCTTCGTCGAGGTAGCGCGGAAGCGGTTCGAGCTCCCGGTGCCTGCGCCCACGGACCATGGCGCGCGGCAGATCGGGGTAGGTGAGCTTCATGGGATCACGTGCTCGGAGTCCGGGGTCGGCCGCATCCCACGGGTCCGCCGCTACGGCTTCGCGCGGGTCCCGGCCGGGGCCGGCCGGCGCGATGCGGCTCTGCGGGAAGGCCCGCCGGTACGCTGCGGGTGGGACCAGCGCCAGCAGCAGAGCGCTGACCGCCACGCCCAGGAGGGCGGGGCGCTGCTGCGCCCACAGGGCGGCCGGGGTGACCGCGCCCGTGCGGGCCTCCAGGAGCGCCAGGCCGCCGGTGCCCCAGGCCAGCGCGTAGGCGAGCACGACGTTCGCCGGCCCGGCCCAACGGCTGCTCCGCGGCGAGGGGTAGATGGCGAGCCAGCCGAGAACCGCCAGCTCGAGCGCGAACACCGCCTGTTGCCAGCCGGGGAGCCAGCCGTTGGCCTGCAGTCCGGCGACCAGCGCCGCCACCACCACCCCGATACCGGGGCCGTAGGCCAGCGTCACCAACGCCAGCGGGAAGCGCTCGAGACCGGCCACCGTGCGGGTGAGCGCAGAAGGGCCGAACGCCTGGGCGAGCAACGCCGAGAGGTAGGCCAGCGCGAACGCCGCCAGCACGGCTCCGACGATGCGCAGCAAGATGCGGGGGCGGGCCAGGACCGCCACGTCGCGGCGCGCAACGCTGGTCGCAAGCGAGACCAACGCCAGCAGGGCCGCCGCGAGGAGCGCGTACGTGAAGACGGGGTCGTGCCGGATCGCGTCCGGCAGCCGCTGGAGGGCGGTCATGGGTTCAATCTACCATAGCCGATGTTGACGGGAACATCGTCAGGGACGCAGCCCGTGCGAGCCGTCGAGGTCCTGGAGCGTGTCGCCGAAGGGTGAGTCGTCGAAACAGCCGCTGCGGGCCATGGCTCCGATGCGTCGCAGCGTTCGCCGGCGTTCGGACCCGCGCCCGAACGCGCCGCCCAACGAGCCCCACGCCGCCAGCGCGACACGGTGGGCCAGGCGGGCGGGGGCGGGGAGGTAGCGCCGGCTGAGCTGGTAGCCGCCGCGCACGCCTTCGACCAGGAAGGCGCCGGCGCTCGGGGTGGCGGCGCCGCCCAGATGGAGCACCGGCACGTCGACCAGCAGGCAGCGGAAGCCTGCAGCACGGGCGCGCAGGCAGAACTCCATGTCCTCGTTGTAGAAGCGCAGGCTCGGGTCGAGCCCTCCGACGCGATCGAGCACCGAGCGCCGGACGACCTGGAGGCAACCGGTGAGCCAGGGCACGCGCACGCTGCCGCCGGGTCGTCGCCCCAGCCGCAGGTAGTGCGGGTGGTAGAGCAGGCCGTGGTCCTGCCGTCGTCCTCGTGGCGTGCGGGCCAGCGGCGCCGCCACGCCGGCGTCGGGATGGCGCTCGAGCGCTTCGACCAGGCGGGCGAAGGTGACGGGCTCGACGTAGACATCGGCGTTCATGTGGGCGACGAAGGCGCCGTCGGCGAGCTTCAGTCCGACGTTGACGGCGTGTGCATAGGAGTGGTTGAGCGCCGTCACCACCGTCACGTCCGGGTGACGTTCGCGCACGGCTTCCAGCACGGCGTCGTCGGGTGCCGTGTCGACCACGACGCATCGCACGGGTGGCGCACAGCGCCCCAGCCGTTCGAGGCATGCCTCGAGGATCTCGGGGGTGCGGTGATGCACCACCACCACGGTGAGCTGGGGCGTCACGCCCGCCACTATGCCACGCTCCGCCTGCCGCGGGGCGCGCCGAGGGGCCCGCCGCGGGCGAGTGACAAAGATCTCATGACCTTCGCCGTACACTGAGAGCCGATGGACGTTCTCCAACAACATGCTCCGGTCGAACCGCGATACCGCGTGGGTGTCGCGCTCGGTGGCGGGAGCGCACGCGGATACGCGCACATCGGCGCCCTGGCCAGTCTGGAGCGGC